>NZ_JBEXLM010000030.1:0-84277 GCF_040609975.1 Micromonospora sp. NPDC004551
TCTTTCTCTTGTGTTTTGTTTTTGTCTTTTTCGTTCTGTTCCCCGCGCCTCGGGGGGCGGCCGCGCCGGGCGGCCGGCCCCCCCGGCGTGGTGGTCAGGTCGTCGGGATGGCGTCCGCCGGCGGGGCGGCCGGCGCCTCGGTGAACTCGGTGACGGCCCCGTCGCCGTCGTCGGTGGTGTACGTCGGGCCGAAGTACGCCTGCGCGCCGTTCTGGACCCTGCTCAGCCGCACCCCGCTGTAGCCGGCGTGCACGTCGTCGCTGTAGCGGAACGGGGTGAGGCCCGGCCCGCGGAAGCCGCCCTTCTGCACGGCCTCGACCAGCTTCTCCCGCGTCGGGTCCTTGCCGGCGGCCAGCAGCGCCTGCACGAAGGTGTACGCCATCGAGTAGCCGTAGATGGCGTTGCCGTCGATGGGGTTGGCCGAGTTGTACTTCTGGTGGATCTTGGTGAACTCCTGGATCCACGGGTTGGCCGTGTCACCCACCATCGGCAGGTAGTTGTCGGCGACCATGCCCTCGAGGATCACCTTCTTGTCGCCGAGCTGGTTGGAGAGCGTCGTGTAGTCGGCGCCCACGTTGGACACCACCCACTGCGCGCGGAACCCCTGCCCGGCGGCCTGACCCATGGCCAGCGCCGTGAAGCCCGGAATGCTCGCCGAGATCACCACCTGGCAGCCGGCCGCCTTGAGCGCACCGATCGCCGGGCCGACCTGCTGGTTGGTGGTGGTGTACGTCTGCTTCGCCGCCACCGCCCCGAGCACCTTCTCCACCCCGGCCAGGGAGTCCCGCCCGAAGTCGTCGTTCTGCCCGAAGTGGCACACCTTGGCCCCGGGGAACTGCTGCTTCACCCAGGTGGCGAGGATCTTGCCCTCGACCGTGTAGTCGGGCTGCCAGCCGAAGGTGGTCGGGTACTTGTCGGGCTGGTTCCAGTTGCGGCTGCCGGAGGAGACGAAGAGGTCGGGCACCTTCTGTGTCTTCACGAACTCCAGCACGTTGGTGTGTGTGGGGGTGCCCAGCCCGCCGAGGAGCGCGAAGACCTTGTCGTCGAGCACCAGCTTGCGGACCACGTTCTCGGTGTTGGCGGGGTTGTAGCCGTCGTCCATGACCTTGTAGACGATCTTGCGGCCGTTCACCCCGCCCTTGCTGTTGACGTGCTCGAAGTACGCCTTCGTGGCGGCGGAGATCTTCGAGTAGCCGGGGGCGGCGGGGCCGGTGAGCGGCTGGTGGGTGCCGATGACGACCTCGGTGTCGGTGACGCCGGGGACGTTCTCGGCGGCCTGCTTCGCGTCGTCGGCGCAGGCCGGCACGGCGGCCAGCAGGGCGAGACCGGTGGCGGCCGCGAGTATGCGGCGGGTGGTGGGGCGCATAGTTCTCCATTCCGGTGCGGCGGTGCGAACGGGTGGGCGGAACCGGGGTGGTCAGTCCTCCGGCGCGTGCCGGCGGGCGCGCAGCCGGGCGGCGAGGGTGCGGGCGGTGCCGTGCAGGCCGCCCGGGGCGGCGAGCATGACGACGATGAGGATGAGGCCGAACACGGCCAGCGCGAGGTTGCCCTCCAGCCGCTGGGCCAGCCCGGGCGGCAGGCGGAAGCTCTCGGTGAGCAGGCTCGGCAGGTCCTGGAGCGCGACGAGCAGCACCGCGCCCCAGACCGCGCCGGCGAGGCTGCCCAGCCCGCCGATCACGATGGCCATGAGCAGGAACAGCGACAGCTCCAGGGGGAACTTGCCGGGCGCCACGGTGGCGGTGAGCACCGCGTAGACACCGCCGCCGAGGCCGGCGCAGCCGGCGCTGACCACGAAGGCGAGCACCTGGGTGCGGGCGACGTGGATGCCGGCGAGCCGGGCGGCCACCTCGCCGTCCCGCACGGCGCGCAGCGACCGGCCGAAGCGGCTGCGCACCAGGTTGGCCAGGAGCAGCACGGTCAGCAGCGCGGCGAGCAGCGCGATCCAGGCCAGCCACCGTTCGGGCTGGAAGTAGGCGCCGAGGAACGCCGGCGGCGTCTCGGCCGGGAAGCGCAGCCCCTGCTCGCCGTTGAACACCCCGGTGAACATCGTGCTGACGGCCGGGACCAGCGTCGCCACGGCGAGGGTCACACCGGCCAGGTACGGCCCGCGCAGCCGGGCCGCCGCCAGCCCGATGACCAGCCCGGCCAGCGCGGTCGCCGCCACGGCGGCCAGCAGCGACAGCGGCAGGATCCACCGCCCCTGCACTCCCCGCTCGTCGAAGCCCCGCTGCACCAGCGCCACGGTGTAGGCGCCGGTGGCCATCAGCGCGCCGTGCCCGAGGGAGAGCTGGCCGTTGAGCCCGACCAGCACGGTGTAGCCGGCGGTGACGCAGAGGAAGGCGCAGACCCGGGCCACCTGGAGGTTCTGGTACGGCGCGAGCTGGTTGGTGAGCAGCACGACCAGGGTGCCGGCGACCACCGCCCCGGCCAGGTGGTGCAGCAGGGTCGACCCGCGCGGGCCGGCGGTGGCGGGCGCGCCGGGCAGCAGCCGGCGCAGCGGGGACGGCCCGGCGGGCCGGTCCACCCCGGACCGGGCGGAGGGTCGGGTGGCGGTCACACGTGCCTCGCTCTCGCGCTGGAGAAGAGCCCGCCGGGGCGGACCAGGAGGACGGCCAGCAGCAGGACCAGGACGGCCAGCGGGGTGGTGTCCGGGCCCAGGTAGCCGGTGACGTACGAGAGGATCAGGCCGACCAGCAGGCCCCCGACCACGGCACCGGCCGGGCTGTCCAGGCCGCCGACCACGGCGGCGGTGAACGCGACGACGAAGACCAGGTCCATGGCGTGCGGGTGCAGCCCCAGACCGGTGGGGACGACCAGCATCCCGGCGAGCGCGCCGACCGCGGCGGCGAGGGCCCAGCCGAGGGTGAGCATCCGGGCGACGTCGACGCCGAGCAGCCGGGAGACCTCGGGGGCGAACGCGGCGGCCCGCATCCGCAGGCCGATCGGCGTGCGGGTGAACAGCAGCGCCAGCAGCACCACGACCACCAGCACCGCGCCGAGCACCCACAGGTCGTACGGAGACAGCGCGGCGACCCCGCCGAGGGTGAGCGCGTCGGTGTCGAACGGCGCGGCGGCCGGCCGGTAGCCGTTGCCGAAGACCATGCCGAGCACCGCCTGGATGAGCAGCACCAGGCCGAGCGCGACGATCACCTCGTTGAGCGGGCTGGCGTGCCCGACGAAGCGCATGAGCACCCGTTCGACCAGCGCGCCCAGCAGCAGGCCCGCGAGCACGGCGGCCCCCAGGCCCACCCAGTAGGAGCCGGTCGCCGCGGCCACCGCGTAGCCGACGTAGGCGGTGGCGACGGCCATCGCGCCCTGGGCGAAGTTGACCACCCGGGCGGCCCGCCAGATGAGCACCAGGGCGAGGGCGAACGCGGCGTAGACCGCGCCGGTGGAGAGCCCGCCGAAGGTGAGGAACAAGAACCGGTCCAATCGCGGATCCTTCCTGCTCGCCGGGCCGTCAGAACCCGAGGTACGCGTGCCGGAGCTGGTCGTCGTCGCGCAGCCGGGCCGCCGGCGCGGCGGTCACCACCCGGCCGAGCGACATCACGACGCCCTGGTCGGCGACGGAGAGGGCGCTGCGCACGTTCTGCTCGACCAGCAGCACGGTGAGCCCCCGCTCGTCGCAGAGCCGGCGCAGCAGCGCCATGATCTGCGCGGTCACCTTGGGGGCCAGGCCGAGCGACGGTTCGTCGAGCAGCAGCAGCCGCGGTCGGGCGATCAGCGCCCGGCCGAGGGCCAGCATCTGCCGTTCCCCGCCGGAGAGCTGGTGCCCGGCGTTCCGCCGACGGCGGGCCAGGGCCGGGAACAGCTCGTAGACCTCGTCCTGGGCGCGGCGGGCGTCGGCCCGGTCGTCGCGCCAGAGCCCGCCGAGCCGCAGGTTCTCCTCCACGGTCAGCTCGGCCACCACGCCCCGTCCCTCGGGCACGTGCGCCAGGCCGCGCCGGACCAGCCGTTCGACGCGGACGCCGCGCAGGTCGCCCCCGTCGAAGCGGACCCGGCCGCCGGTGGGCCGCAGCAGACCCGAGAGGGTACGCAGCAGGGTGGTCTTGCCGGCCCCGTTGGCGCCGAGCACGGCGGCGATGGTCCCGGCGGGCACCGCGAACGTCACGTCCCGCAGCACCGGCACCGGCCCGTAGCCGGCGCTGACCGCCTCGACCTCCAGGACCGCGGTCACGATTCCGCCCCCGCCGTCCCGGCCGGCACGTCGGCGCCGAGGTAGGCCTCGGTGACCAGCGGGTCGTCGCGGACCTCGTCCGGGGTGCCGGCGGCGATGACCCGGCCGAAGTCGAGCACCACCAGCTCCTGGCAGACGGCCATGACCAGGTCCATGTGGTGCTCGACGAGCAGCACCGAGCAGGCGCCGCCGGCCCGCTCGGGCAGCGCGCGGACCAGATCGGCCAGCTCGGCGACGTCGTCGGCGCCCAGACCGCCGGCCGGCTCGTCGAGCAGCAGCAGCCGGGGCCGGGCGATCAGGGCGCGGGCCAGGGCGACCCGCTTGCGCACCGCGTACGGCAGGGTGGCCGGTGCGGCGGCGGCGTGCGCCGCGACGCCCAGTTCGGCGAGCAGGTCGTGGGCCTCCCCGCGCAGCCGGCGTTCGTCGCGGTCGCTGCGCGGCAGGCCGAACAGGGCGGCGGCGAAGCCGGCCCGGGCGGTGTGGCTGGCGCCGGCCACCACGTTCTCCAGCACGGTGAGCCCGGGGAAGAGGCCGACGCCCTGGAGCGTGCGGGCGATGCCGAGCCGGGTCAGCCGGTGCGGGCGGGGCCGGAAGGGCCGGCCGTCCAGTGTGAGCGATCCGCTGGTCGGCGGGACGAAGCCGCAGACCACGTTGAACAGGGTGGTCTTCCCGGCGCCGTTGGGGCCGATCACGCCGACGATCCGGCCGGGCGGGACGCGCAGCGAGACGCCGTCGAGGGCGACCAGCCCGCCGAACCGGACGCCGACATCGCGCAGCGCCAGGTCGATGCCGTCCGCGGGGGTGGGGGGTGGGCTCATCTTCACCTCGGGTGAGAACGCGGCGTCGGGGGTGCGCGGTGCGGCTCGGGCGAAGCGGGAAACTTATTACACCGGGAGTGTACTTTTCGGCGGGAGTTCGTCAATGCCTCCCGACGGCCACGGCGATATCGACGTGATCACGATTGCGGCGGGTGCCGAAGTTGCACCCGCCGTGCGACGTCGGCCGTGTTCAGCCGGCGGCCGGCTCGGGCGCCCGCAGGGTCCGGACCTGGCCGGTGCGCGGCCCGCCGGACAGCGCCGCCGGGCTCCACTGTGTGGTGACGAGGTGGAGGGTGCGGCCGTCCGGACCGCCGAGCGCGCAGGCGAAGCAGCCCCGGTCCAGCTCGATCCGGTCGAGCACCCGGCCGCCCTCGGCGACCCGTACGGCGCACTGGTTCGGCACGTCGCCGTACCAGACGGCGCCGGCGGCGTCGAGGCAGATGCCGTCCGGCGCGGAGTCCGGCACCGCCGCCCAGACCCGCCGGCCGCCCAGCGTCCCGTCGGCGGCCACGTCGTACGCGGTGAGCCGGCCGGCGTACGACTCGGCCACGATGAGGGTGCGCCCGTCCGGGGTGAGCACCATGCCGTTGGGGAAGGCGAGGTCGTCGGCGACCAGCCGGGCACCGCCGTCCGGCGCGACCAGGGCCACGGCGCCCGGCCGGTAGTCCCCGGCGGGAAAGTCGAAGCCGATGGTGTTGACGTACGCGTTGCCCCTGGTGTCGGTGACCACCTCGTTCCACGGGTGCGGGACGAGCGCGCCCAGGTCGGCGTGGGTACGCAGCGCCCCGTCGGGCTCCCGGCGCAGCAGCCGCCCGGCGCCCCCGGCGACCAGCAGCAGCCGCCCGTCCGGCAGCCAGTCGAAGCAGATCGGCAGCCCGTCGACCCGGGCGACCACCTCGGTACGACCCGCCGTGTCGACGGTCAGCACCTCCCCGGCGCCCCAGTCGGCCAGCCACAGCCGCCCGTCGTGCCAGCGCGGCGACTCGCCGAAGGCGAGCCCGTCGACCAGGATCTCCGGTGCGTTCACGGGTGGCTCCTCAACAGGTCGCGGGAGTGGCGGAGGAACTCCCGTTCGGCGGCGTTGCCGGTGCGCGCGATCGCCGCGTCGTACGCCACCGCGGCGTCGGCGGGCCGGTCGAGGCGGCGCAGCAGGTCGGCGCGGACCGCGTGCAGGACGTGGTAGCCGGGCAGGTCGAGCCGGTCGACCTCGGCGAGCGCCGCGGCCGGGCCGGCCACCTCGGCCAGCGCGACGGCCCGGTGCAGCGCCACCACCGGACCGGGCGCGTGTGCCAGGAGCTGGTCGTAGAGGGTGAGGATCTGCCGCCAGTCGGTGTCCGCGGCGGTCGGCGCGTCGCTGTGCACCGCGTTGATGGCGGCCTGGATCTGGTACGGGCCGGGCCGGTTCCGCCGCAGGCAGCGCCGCACGTGCGCCTGCCCCTCGGCGATCAGCGCCCGGTCCCACCGGCCGCGGTCCTGCGCGTTCAACGGCACCAGCGCGCCGTCCGGTCCGGTCCGCGCGCCCCGCCGGGCGTCGGTGAGCAGCATGAGCGCGAGCAGTCCGAGCACCTCCGGCTCGTCCGGCATCAGCTCGACCAGCAGCCGCCCCAGCCGGATCGCCTCGGCGCACAGCTCGTCCCGGACCAGCCGCTCCCCCGCGCTGGCGGTGTGCCCCTCGGTGAAGATCAGGTAGACCACGGCCAGCACGGCGCCCAGCCGGCCCGGCAGGTCGGCGTCCCGGGGCACCCGGTACGGGATGCCGGCGTCCCGGATCTTCGCCTTGGCCCGTACGAGGCGCTGCGCCATGGTCGGCTCCGGCACCAGGAACGCCCGGGCGATCTCGGCGGTGCTCAGCCCGCCGAGCAGGCGCAGGGTCAGCGCGACTCGCGCCGCCGGGCCGAGGGCCGGGTGGCAGCAGGTGAAGATCAGGCGGAGGCGGTCGTCGCGCACGGGCCCCTCCTCGGCGGGTGGCTCGGGGGCGTACAGGAGGGCGGCCTGGGCGTGCCGGTCGGCGCGGGACGCCTCACGCCGTCGCCGGTCGATCGCCCGGTTCCGGGCGGCGGTGATGATCCAGCCGGCCGGGCTGGGCGGTGGGCCCTCGACGGGCCACCGGTCGACCGCGGTGGCGAACGCCTCCTGGACCGCCTCCTCGGCGAGGTCGATGTCGCCGAGCAGGCGCACCAGGACGGCGACCGCGCGGCCGTACTCCGCGCGGAAGGCGCGCTCGACGTCGGCGGGGCCGGTCATCCCTCGCCCTGGAACGGGCGGACCTCGATCGGCAGGGTGGTGGCCAGGGCGTACCGGCGGCCCCAGTCGAGCGCGGCGTCGAGGTCGGGCGCGTTGATGATGGTGAAGCCGCCCAGGTACTCCTTGCCCTCGACGTACGGGCCGTCGGTGACGAGCACCTCGTCGCCCCTGGGGCGAAGCACGGTGGCGGTCTCCGGTGCGTGCAGGCCGTTGCCGAAGACCCAGCAGCCGGCCTCCCGCAGCTCCCGGCCGATGGCGTCGACCTCGCGCATCACCCCGGCCAGGAACTCCGGGTCGGGCCGTCCGGCGCCGGCCGGCTGGTACATGCTGATCAGGTACTGCCTCACGTGCGTCTCCTCACCCGCCGCGGCGCGGCGCCGCCCCTTCACCCTCCACACGAACGGCGGACGCCGGTATCGACACGCCGGCCGGAGAGGATTCCACCGGGATCCGGGTATGCCGCGCCGTGCGCGGCAACCGGGTGGTCGTGGTCGGGGCGGGGTTCTCCGGCCTCGCGGCCGCGCTCGCGCTCGCCGGGGCCGGCTGCGCCGTACGCCTGCTGGAGGCCCGGGACCGGGTGGGCGGCCGGACGCTCTCCCGGCCGCTGCCCGGCGGCGGCTGGCTCGACCTCGGCGCGCAGTGGATCGGCCCCACCCAGGACCGGATGTACGCGCTGGTCGCCGCGCACGGCCTGGCCACCTTCCCGTCACCGGCCGAGGGCGCGCCGACCCTGCGCTGGGCCGGGGAGCGGCTGACCGGGGCGCCCGAGTCGGTGGCCCGGGTGCTCGACCGGCTCGACGTGCTCGCCGCGCGGCTCGACCCGGCCGCGCCCTGGCGGGCCGCCGAGGCGGCGGAGTGGGACCGGACGACGCTCGGCGGCTGGCTGGCCGCCACCGCGCCCGATCCGGTCACCGCCCGCTACGCCGGCCGGTTGCTGGCCGGCGGGCTGCTGGCCGCCTCGCCGGACGAGGTGTCGCTGTTGCAGATGCTGTTCTACCTGCGCAGCGGCGGCGGCACCGGCGTCCTGCTGGGGATGGCCGGCGGCGCCCAGCAGGACCGGATCGTGGGTGGTCCGGCGGCGCTGGCCGAGCGGCTGGCCGCCGCCCTGCCGGCGGACTGCCTGCGGCTCGGCGCCCCGGTCGAGGGGATCGTCGAGGATCCCGCCGGGGTGCGGGTCCAGGCGGGCGGGGAGGTGCACCCGGCCGACGCGGTGGTGGTCGCGGTGGCGCCGGCGCTGGCCGGGCGGATCCGGTACGACCCGCCGCTGCCCGCGCTGCGCGACGGGCTCACCCAGCGGATGCCGATGGGCGCGGCGATCAAGGTGCACGCGCTCTACCCGGAGCCGTTCTGGCGGGCCGACGGCCGTTCCGGGGTGGCGACCGCGGACGACGGCCCGGTCACCGAGACGGTGGACAACTCGCTGCCCGGCTCGCCGCGCGGCGTGCTCACCGCGTTCAGCTACGGCACGGAGGCCCGCCGGCTGCGCCAAATGCCGCCGGACGTGCGGCGTGCGGCGCTGCTGGACGCCCTCGCCGCGCTGGTCGGGCCGGCCGCCGCGCGCCCCGACGACCTGGTCGAGTACGACTGGTCTGCCGACCCGTGGACCCGGGGCTGCTTCTGCGGCATGCTGCCGCCCGGCTCCTGGCGGGACTACGGCCCGGAACTGCGCCGGCCGGTGGGCCGGGTGCACTGGGCCGGCACCGAGACCGCCACCCGGTGGAGCGGCTACCTGGAGGGCGCGGTCGCGGCCGGCGAGCGCGCCGCGGCCGAGGTGCTGGCCGGCCTCGCCTGACCCGCAGGGCAGAGAAAAACTTCCATGTCTCTATTGAAAAGTTTCTCCACCCTGTGACCTAATGTTGACAGTTCCTTTCGTCACACTCCCCCAACCCCCAGGGAGGAAAGATGAACCGTCCCCTGCGATCGGCGCTGCGTACGGCCGCCACGGCCCTGCTCGCCACCGTCACCCTGGCCGCCTCGGCCGTCGTCGGCGCGACACCCGCCAGCGCCGCGCCGGCCGGCCTGCCCGGCATGGACGTCTCCAGCCACCAGGGCAACGTGAACTGGTCCGCCGCCTGGAGCAACGGCGCCCGGTTCGCCTACGTGAAGGCGACCGAGGGCACGTCCTACACCAACCCGTACTTCGCCCAGCAGTACAACGGCTCCTACAACGTCGGGATGATCCGCGGGTCGTACCACTTCGCCCTGCCGGGCAACTCGAGCGGCGCCACCCAGGCCAACTACTTCGTCGACCACGGCGGCGGCTGGTCCAAGGACGGCAAGACGCTGCCCGGCGCGCTCGACATCGAGTACAACCCGTACGGCGCCACCTGCTACGGGTTGAGCCAGGCCTCGATGCGCAGCTGGATCGCCTCGTTCGTCAACCAGTACTACGCGCGCACCGGCCGGTGGGCCACCATCTACACCACCACCGACTGGTGGAGCACCTGCACGGGCAACACCTCGCAGTTCGCCGCGAACAACCCGCTGTGGATCGCGCGCTACTCCAGCAGCGTCGGCACCCTGCCGGCCGGCTGGGGGACGTACTCCTTCTGGCAGTGGTCCTCCTCGGGCGTCTTCCCGGGTGACCAGAACGTCTGGAACGGCACCCTGGACCGGCTCAAGGTGCTGGCCTGCAACGGACCCTGCTGACCCGCTCCGGTGGCGGGCGGGCCCTCCGCCCGCCACCGGCGGCGTCCGTCCCCGACGAGGAGGCCCCGATGTCCGTCCCCGTTCCCCGGCGGGCCGTGCTGCGCGGCGCGGTCCTGCTCGGCGCCGCCGCCGGCGCCACCGCGCTGACCCAGTTCGGCGCCGGCCGGGACGCCCGTGCCGTCGCCACGCGGATCGACCAGCCGACCATCGCCAACTGCGCGACCTGGGGCGCCCGCCCGCCCTCGTCGGCGGTGAGCGTGGTGCAGAGCCGGCCCAACAAGATCATCATCCACCACACGGCGTTCCCGAACACCACCGACTACAGCCTCGCGCAGGCCTACCGCAACTCGCGCGACATCCAGAACCTGCACATGGACACCAACGGCTGGCTCGACTCCGGGCAGCACTTCACCAACAGCCGGGGCGGCTTCCTCACCGAGGGCCGGCACGGCAGCCTCTACGGGCTGCTGCACGGGGAGACCATGGTGCAGGGCGCGCACTGCGTCGGGCAGAACAGCCAGGCCATCGGCATCGAGAACGACGGCATCTATCTCGACGTGCAGCCCCCGCAGGCGCTCTGGAACAGCCTCGTGTGGTTCTGCGCCTTCACCTGCCAGCAGTACGGCATCCCGCCGACCGAGATCTACGGGCACAAGGACTTCAACAACACCCAGTGCCCCGGCCTGCTGCACGACCGCCTCCCGGAGTTGCGCAGCACCGTCGCCGCCCGCCTCGGCGCCTGACCGGTTCCTGGAGAGCTTCCGCGCGAGGCTCTCCAGGATCTCGGCGTTTCAGCGCTCGCTTATATAAGCCTGGTCTGATAGAAAGAGGGCGTGCACGCCTTCGACGTCCTCGGGGACCCGGTCCGGCGCCGGATCCTGGAGCTGCTCGCCGAGGGCGAGCAGCCGGCCGGCACGCTCGGCGCGACCGTGCAGCGGGAGTTCGGCATCAGCCAGCCCGCCGTGTCCCAGCACCTCAAGGTGCTGCGGGAGCACGGCTTCGCGACCGTGCGCGCCCAGGGCACCCGCCGCCTTTACGCGGTGGACCCGGGCCCGCTGCGCGAGATGGACGAGTGGCTGGCGGGCTTCCGCCGGTTCTGGACGCCGCCGCTGGCGGCGCTCGCCACCGAACTGGCCCGGGGCCGGCGGGAACGGCGGCTGCGCGAGGGCGAAACCGACGAGAGGACCACACCATGATC
Source organism: Micromonospora sp. NPDC004551 (assembly GCF_040609975.1). Classification (NCBI taxonomy): domain Bacteria; kingdom Bacillati; phylum Actinomycetota; class Actinomycetes; order Micromonosporales; family Micromonosporaceae; genus Micromonospora; species Micromonospora sp. NPDC004551. The sequence continues at coordinate 11,087 of NZ_JBEXLM010000030.1, forward strand.
GACGTAACCGGGCAGATCAGCGCCGTCGAGCGCCGGTTGGGCAGCCGTACGCTCCCCGCCGGCGAGGCGCGGGTGCTGACCGTCAGCCAGACCTATGACGCGCCGGTGGCGGACGTCTGGGACGCCTGCACCAGCGCCGAGCGGATCCCCCGCTGGTTCCTGCCGGTCTCCGGCGAGCTGAAGGTCGGCGGGCGCTACCAACTGGAGGGCAACGCCGGGGGCACGGTCGAGCGCTGCGACCCGCCGCACAGCTTCGCCGCGACCTGGGAGTTCGGCGGCGAGGTGAGCTGGATCGAGGTGCGGCTCACCGAGGCCGGCGCCGGGCGTACCCGGTTCGAGCTGGAGCATGTCGCGCACGTCGACGACCAGCGGTGGGCCGAGTTCGGGCCCGGCGCGGTCGGCGTGGGCTGGGACGGCGCCCTGCTCGGGCTGGCCTCCCACCTCGCGGCCGACGGCTCCGGGATCCGCCCCGAAGAGGCCGCCGCCTGGGTGGCCACCGACGAGGGCCGACGCTTCATGACGGAGGCCAGCGCCCGCTGGACCGAGGCGAGCATCGCCGCCGGCACCCCGGCCGACGAGGCCCGCGCCGCCGGTGACCGGGTGACCGCCTTCTACACGGGCGCCCCGGCCAGCTGACCCCCGCGCCGATCGGGCCCGTGCCCGCCGAACCGGCACGGGTCCGATCGCGAGGCTCAGGCAGCACGGCACTCGTGCACCACCTCGATGCGGGCACCGCGAGGGGATTCCCGGCCCGGGGAACGCGGCGGCGGAGTGTCGGTGCCCTCGGGCAGACTTGCCGCCGTGCCGATCCGATCCGTCGCCGAGCTGACCGCCGCCGTCCACTCCGGAGCGCGGGTGAGATACCTGCATTTCTGGGGGCACCGCTCGCAGCGGGACGGCAGTGTCGGCGCCGGCTGCCTGAGCCAGTGGTGGCCCGCGCCGTTCACCGTGGACGGGCGCACCTACGCCACCGCCGAGCACTGGATGATGTGGCACAAGGCCACCCTCTTCGGCGACGACGGGATCGCCGAACGGGTCCTCGACGCCGCACACCCGCAGCGGGCCAAGGCGCTGGGCCGGCAGGTCCGCGGCTTCGACGAGGCGACCTGGGCGGCCCGCCGCTACGACATCGTGGTGGCCGGCAGCGTGGCCAAGTTCGGCCGGCACGACGAGCTGGGCCGGTTCCTGCTCGGCACCGGCGAGCGGGTGCTGGTCGAGGCCAGCCCGCTGGACCGGGTCTGGGGCATCGGGCTGGCCGCCGACGACCCGCGCGCCGCCGATCCGGCGCGGTGGCGGGGCGACAACCTGCTCGGCTTCGCCCTCATGGACGCCCGCGCCGCGCTCCGCGCGGGCGGGTGAAGGCCGCGGCCGGGCTGCCGGGCGGGTAACGTGCAGCGGCGTGACCGCCGCACCGTACACGCACTGCTCCTTCTGCGGCGCGGCCTACCCGGCCGGGGCCGGGTGGCCGCGCGTCTGCCTGGCCTGCGGGGAGACCGTGTGGCGCAATCCCCTGCCCGTCGCGGTGGCAGTGCTGCCGGTCCGCACCCCCGACGGCCTCGGCGTGGTGGTGGTCCGCCGGGACATCGAGCCGGCCCGCGGCCAGCTCGCCCTCCCGGGCGGCTTCATCGAATACGGCGAGGAGTGGTCCGAGGCGCTGGTCCGCGAGCTGCGCGAGGAGACCGGCCTGCTGGCCGAGGCCGACGAGGCGCGGCTGTTCGCGGTGCACGGGGCGCCGGCCGGCGGCACCATGATGGTCTTCGGCGTGCTGCCCGAGCGGCCGGTCGGTGACCTGCCCCCGTCCGCGCCGACCGAGGAGGCCACCGAGTGGCTGGTCCTCACGGAGCCGGTCGAGCTGGCGTTCTCCACGCACACCCGGGTGCTGGCCGATTTCCTCGCGAGCCGGCCCAGCGGCTGACCCGGACCTCGGGCGACGTGCCCCAAACTCCTATTGATTGAATAGGAATGGCAGCGTCGCCGAACCTCCGGAGGTCACCCGTGCCCCACGCCGAAGCCGACCACGACACCCGCCGGAGCCGGCAGTGGCTCGCCGGGGAGGCCCGCGGCGCGGGCGTCGACCGCGACCAGCTGCTGGAACTCGGGGCGGCCATGGCCGCCCTGACCGCCGCCGCGGCCGAGCGCGAGCCGGTCGCCGTGGCATCGGCGCCGGTCGGCGTCGATCCGGGTACGCCGATCGCCAAGCCGCTGCCGCCGGAGCTGCTGCGCCCGCTCGACACCAACGCCGAGATGCGCTGGACGGCGCTGGCCGGGCAGGGGTACGTGGTGCCGAACGACCGCTTCTTCGTCCGCAACCACACCGTGACTCCCCGGCTGGACGCCGGCACCTGGCGGCTGCGCCTGTTCGGCACCGGGCTGCGGGACGCACCCACCCGGGACGCGCCGGTCGAGTTCAGCCTCGACGACCTGCGCCGGCTGCCCGCCGAGGAGAGCGACGCGCTGCTGGAGTGCGCCGGCAACGGCCGGCGGTTCTTCGCCGAGCAGCAGAGCGAGCCGGCGCCCGGTGTCGCCTGGGGACTGGGCGGGGTCGGCGTGGCCCGCTGGCGGGGCGTCCGGCTGGGCACCGTGCTGCGCCTCGCCGGGCTGCGGGACGACGCCGTCGACGTGATGCCCGAGGGGCTGGACCCGGACTACGTGACCGGCGGGATCAACCTGGGCCGCGTACGCCGCCCGCTGCCGATCGCCAAGGCCCTCGACGACGTGCTGCTGGCGTACGAGATGAACGGCGAGCCGCTTCCCGCCGACCACGGGTTCCCGGTCCGCGTGGTGGTGCCCGGCTGGATCGGCATCTCCTCCATCAAGTGGGTGGGCCCGGTCGAGGTCTCCACCACACCCCTCTTCTCCCCCTGGAACACCCGCTTCTACCGGATGTTCGGCCCCGGGCACCCGGACGGGGGCACGGTGCTGGAGGCCCAGCCGGTGAAGAGCGCGTTCGAGCTGGCCTGGGACGCCCGTGTGCCGGCCGGCGCCGAGGTGCTGCTGCACGGCCGGTCCTGGTCCGGCAACGGGCCGATCGAGCGGGTCGAGGTGGACACCGGTGACGGGTGGCGCCCGGCCGATCTGGTGGCGGCCGACCGGGGCGGCGCCTGGCAGCGCTGGACGGCGCTGTGGCGCCCCCCGGCGCCCGGCCGGTTCACCCTCCGCGCCCGCGCCACCGACGCCACCGGGGCCGGTCAGCCTGAGCGGGCCACCCCCAACACCCTCGCCTACCTCTTCGACGCGATCGTCCGGCACCCGGTCACGGCGCACTGAGCCCTGGTCAGTCCACCGGCACCGTGAGGTAGGCGGGTGGGACCCTGTCGGTGAGCCAGACGCCGTTGGCGCTGCGGTAGAAGGCGTGGCCGCGGCCGGCCATCGCGGCGGCGTCGACGGTGAGGATCACCACGGCGCCGCCGCGCCGGGTGCCCACCCGGTGGGCGGTCTCCACGTCCGGGGAGAGGTGCACGTGGTGCCGGCGGCCCCGGTGCAGTCCCTCCGCCCGGATCGCGGGCAGGACGGCCTCGCTGGTGCCGTGGAAGAGCCGGTCCGGCGGGGTCGCCGGGGCCAGACCGAGCTCCACCGGGACGGAGTGGCCCTGGCTGGCCCGGATCCGGTCGACCCCGTCGGGTCCGCGTTCGACCGCGAAGCGCTGCTTGTCGTTGCCGGCCACCACGGCGTCCAGGTCGGCACGGGTGATCCGCAGCGCGGCGAGCAGGTCGGCGACCGGCACCCAACCGGCCCGGTCGAGCGTCAGGTGGAACCGGTCGGGGCGGTGGCGCAGCGCCAGGGACATCCGCTTGCTCACCCGGACCAGGTCACGATGATCCACGCCGACAGTCTGACCCACCGGACGGGTGGGGGCGAGGGATATCAGCGGGTGGCACCCGAGCCGGCGCGCACCATCAGCCCCGTCACGTCCACCACCTCGAAGTCGCTGCCGCGCAGGCCGCCGAGGGCGTGCAGCGCGTCGTTGTCCCAGCGCGGGTCGGGAGCGCCGGAGACGAACCAGGCCGAGCCGTGGTCGGCCACGATCAGCCCGTGGCGCTGCATCGCCTCGGCGACGATCCGGGCCTGCCGGGGCAGCCGGGACAGGTCCACCGATCGCTTGAGCCGCAGCCGCGGGCCGAGCTGCGGCAGCGCCGGGTCGGTGGCCGCCGAGGCGGAGTGGGTGGCCGGCCAGGTCCAGCCCGTGCGGGTACGCGGCACGGTCACCCGGAGGGCGTGGTCGATGTGGCCGGCGGCAACTTCGTCGTAGCGGACCAGACCGGCCAGGATGGACAGTCCGGCCGCGTCCGCGGAGGTCCGGCCCGCCGGGCGCAACCTGTTGGATCGCAGGTCGAAGACGGCGCCCGAGCCGGCCCGCCAGCCGGCGCCGGACCGGTGCGCGTCGAACAGCTCGTACGCGCGGCAGGCCGTCCGGTCCCAGACGATCACGTGCCGGTCGCCGGTGCCGTTCGGTCCACCCTCGACCGCCGCGTCCGGCGGGACCGGGTAGGGCCCCGGGTCGCTCTCGTCGGCGTACCCGAAGGTGACCGGCACCCGCCGCTGCCCGGCGGGGACGACGGTGACCGGGATGCCGATCGGCGCGCCCTCCCAGCGCCCGGAGCCGAAGTCGGCGTGCACCGTGGCCGAGCCGCCGATCGCGGCGATCATCGCCGCGGAGCGCGGGTGCACGGGCAGCCGGGAGACGTCGGCGTGCCAGACGTTGTCCGCCGGGAAGACCCGGCACGGTGCGGCGCCCGGGCTCGGCCGGCCGCCGAGCCCGGCCCGGGCGGCCGGGACGGGCGACGGGGCGACCGGCGGGACCGGAGCCGCGGTGACCCCGCCGGTGGGCGCCGGCGCGGCGGCCGGCGAGGCTGCCGGGTCGGAGCAGCCGGCGGCGAGCAGGACGAGCACGCCCGCGACGACGGCGGCGCGGCGAGCGGACGGACGGACCATTCCGCGCATCCTGCCCGAGGGCGCCGTCCGGAGACAACCGGTGACCCGGCCGCCTTCCCGACCGGATCCCAGGCGGTCAGGCGGCGGCGCGGTCGGCTTCCGGACGGCGCCGGCGGGCCGGGTCGGTGAGCACGGGCGGGGACCAGACGCCGTCCGGCTGGTAGAGGTTCGTGCCGGGCGGGACGATCTCGTCGATCCGGTCCAGCACCGCGTCGTCCAGCGCCAGCGCGGCCCCCTTGAGCAGCCCCTCCAGCTGCGTCATGGTGCGCGGCCCGAGGATCGCCGAGGTGACCGCCGGATGCGCCACGGTGAACGCGACCGCCAGCTCGGGCAGCGAGCAGCCGACCTCCTCGGCGAGCGCCACCAGTTCCTCGACGGCGGCGTACTTGGCGGCGTTGCCGGGCAGCGCCGGATCGAACCGGTCCGGGTTGCGCGCCGGCCGGCCGGCGGTGAGGTCGACGTCCGCGCCCTGCCGGTACTTCCCGGAGAGGAAGCCGGAGGCCAGCGGGGCCCACACCAGCACGCCCATGCCGTACCGCTGGCAGACCGGCAGGACCGCGCGCTCGATCCCGCGGGCCAGGATCGAGTACGGCGGCTGTTCGGTGCGGAAGCGGCCGAGCGCCCGCCGTTCCGCGACGTGCTGCGCCTCGACGATCTCCTCGGCCGGGAAGGTCGAGCAGCCGAACGCCCTGATCTTGCCGGCCCGGACCAGATCGGTGAGCGCCCCGAGGGTCTCCTCGACGTCCGTGCTGTGGTCGGGCCGGTGCACCTGGTAGAGGTCGATCCAGTCGGTGCCGAGGCGGCGCAGGCTGTCCTCGACCGCGCGCACGATCCACCGCCGCGAGTTCCCGCCCCGGTTGGGCCCCTCCCCCATCGGGAAGTGCACCTTGGTGGCCAGGACCACGTCGTCGCGCCGCCCCCGCAGCGCCTTGCCGACGATCACCTCCGACTCGCCCGCCGAGTACATGTCGGCGGTGTCCACGAAGTTGATGCCCCGGTCGAGGGCGGCATGGACGATCCGGGCGCAGTCGTCGTGGTCGGGATTGCCGACGGCGCCGAACATCATGGTGCCGAGACAGTGGACGCTGACCTGGATGCCGGTGCCGCCGAGGACGCGGTAACGCATGCGGGCTCCCTTGGGGTGACGCCGCGCTGACCGGGCGGCGGCCGGTGCGGTCACCGTAGGAGTTCGAGTGCACTGGAGGTCAACGCTCGGCCGCGGCCTCCCCGGTCTGCGCGAGGTAGCCGGCCGCCTGGAGGCCGAACAGCTCCCGGTAGAGCCCCTCCTGGGCCATCAGCTCGTCGTGGTCGCCCTGCTGCACGATCCGGCCGTGGTCCAGCACGAAAATCCGGTCGGCGTGCCGGACGTTGGCCAGCCGGTGGGTGATGAGCACCACGGCCCGGTCGGGGTGCCGCCGCAGGTGCTGGAACAGGGCGTGCTCGGCCCGCGCGTCGAGGGCCGCCGACGGCTCGTCGCAGATCAGCAGGCGGGCGTCACGGTAGAGGCCGCGAGCGGCCACGAGCCGCTGCCACTGCCCGCCGGAGAGGTCCTGGCCGTCCTTGAACTGCCGGTCGAGCAGCGTGTCGTAGCCGAACGGCAGCTCGGTGATCATGTCGTGCGCGGCGGCGTCCCGGGCGGCGTCCTCGATGCCCGGCCCGGGCCGGTCGGCGGGCCGGTCGTGCCGGCCGACCCGGATGTTCTGCCGGGCGGTGAACGGAAACTTCGACCAGTCCTGACTCATCACCGCCACCTGGGCGGCGGTCTGGCGCGGGTCCAGCTCGGCGGCGTCCACGCCGTCCCACCGGATCACGCCGGCGCTCGGCCGGTAGAGGCCGGCCACGAGCTTGGCCAGCGTGGTCTTGCCGGAGCCGTTCTCACCCACCAGCGCGATCACCTCGCCGCGGCGGACGGTCAGGCTGACCTCGTCCACGGCCGGCGTCTCCGTGTCGGGGTAGCGGAGGCTGACCCCGTCGAGCTCGATCCGGTCGAAGCCGTCGACCGGCCGCGTGCCGCCGGTCGGCACCCGCTGCCGCGCCCGGTCGAGGAAGTCGCGGTAGTCCTGGTAGTAGAGCGCGTCCTCGTAGAGCGAGTTGGTGGCGAAGACGGCGGTCCGTAGACCGGCCCGGGCCGACTGCAGCGCGAGCAGGGCGGTGGCCGCGGCGGCGAGGGCGACCACGCCGTTCAGCAGCAGCCCGCCGAGGACCGCGTAGAGCCCGAAGGCGGCGACCCCGGTGGCCGACAGGCCGACCGCGCGGGTCGCCGTCTGCGACCGGGCCAGGCGCAGCTCGGCGCGGGTCTCCAGGCTGACCACGCGGTGGAACTCGGCCAGCAGGAACTCCCGCATCTGGTAGGCGCGGACCTCGCCGGCGGTGTGCCGGTCGGCCATCAGGTCGCCGAGCATGAACTTGCGTCGCCGGCGGGTGATCCGGGCCAGCCAGTCGGAGTGCTGGCGGCGGGCCATCCGCACGGCGGTCACGGCCTCGGGCGCGGCGGCGACCAGCAGGCAGGGCAACAGCAGCGGATGGATCACCGTGACGGCCGCGGCGGTGGCCGCCACGCCGACCACGCCGGTGACCAGGTTGACCGTGTCGTTCACGATGGCCCCGGCCTCGGCCAGGCCCCGGTCGCGGGCCCGCACCATCTCCTCGGCGAACCCGGCGTCGTCAAAGGCGGCCAGCTCGACCGCCGAGGTGGTCTCGAAGAGCCGCAGCTCCACCGCGTAGTTGATCTGCGGGATGAGCCGCGCCTGCGCCCAGCCCGCGGCGACGGTGAGGGCGCCGCGGACGGTGACCGCCGCTGCCGCCAGCGCCAGGGCGGGCAACGCCGCGCGGATCCGGTCGGGCGTGGGACCGGCGGCGAAGAGCTGGTGCAGCACCCCCGTCGTGGCGAGCAGGCCCAGCGTGGTGAGCACGCCGGCGGCGACGTTGAGCCCGATCGAGGCGAGCGTGTCCCGCCGGCTGGTCGCCCAGGCCAGGGCAACGGCCTCGCGGACCAGGGCGGGCAGCCGGCGGGCCACCGCCCAGAAGCCGGTGTGGGCCAACTCCGTGGCCCGGTGCATCCAGTGCGGGTCTTCCAGCTCCGGCAGCGCCGGTCCGTCCGCCGGCTCGTCCTGCTCGGACGGCGGACGCGGGCCGATCACCGTGGTCATGGCACCTCCTCGGCGGCGCGGGCAGCATCGGAGCTTACTTTCCGCAGTCGGCCACTGTCTGCCGGTGATCGGCGTGTCGAACACCCGTCCCAAAGGCGTGTCGCGGCGGCGGATCCCCGCTCCCGAGGGGTGGGCGATGTCGGGTCGCGTCGCGCGTACCCGTTCCGGGTGGCAGGCTGGTGGGGTCGCCGGCAGCGGGGCGACGCCGGCCCCGCCGGCAGACCCGTCGTGAAGGAGAAGATCGACCCGATGGCTGTGGACGTGACCACCACGGACGAATGGCAGGCCCTGCGCAAGCACGCCGAGGCGATGCGCGGCACGCACCTGCGGGAGCTGTTCGACGCGGATGGGCAACGGGGCGAACGGCTCACCGGCGAACTCGCCGACCTGTACGTCGACTACAGCAAGAACCTCGTCACCGACGAGACGCTGAGCCTGCTGACCGCGCTCGCCGACCGCGTCCGGCTGACCGACCGGATCGCCGCCATGTTCGCCGGGGAGCACATCAACTCCACCGAGGACCGGGCCGTGCTGCACACCGCCCTGCGCCTGCCCCGCGACGCGTCGCTCACCGTGGACGGCCAGGACGTCGTCGCCGACGTGCACGCCGTGCTGGACCGGATGTCGGCCTTCGCCGAGCGGGTCCGCTCCGGCGCCTGGCGGGGCCACACCGGCGAGCGGATCAGCACCGTGGTCAACATCGGCATCGGCGGCTCGGACCTCGGGCCGGTGATGGCGTACGAGGCGCTGAAGGCGTACCGGGACGCGGGGATCAGCTGCCGGTTCGTGTCCAACATCGACCCGACCGACATCCACGACAAGACCGCCGACCTGGACCCGGCCAGCACGCTGTTCGTGGTGGTCTCGAAGACGTTCTCCACGCAGGAGACCCTGGCCAACGCCGACCAGGCCCGCCGGTGGCTGCTCGCCGGGCTGGACGCCGACGACAGCGCCGTGGCCCGGCACTTCGTCGCGGTCAGCACCAACGAGCAGCGGGTCCGCGACTTCGGCATCGACCCGGAGAACATGTTCGGCTTCTGGGACTGGGTGGGCGGGCGCTACTCGCTGCCCTCGGCGGTCGGCCTGTCGGTGATGCTGGCGGTCGGGCCGCAGCGGTTCCGGGAGCTGCTGGCCGGCTACCACGCCGTGGACGAGCACTTCCGGACCGCGCCGGTCGCGCGCAACGTGCCGGCGCTGCTCGGCCTGCTCAACGTCTGGTACACCGACTTCCTCGGCGCGGAGACCCACGCGGTGCTGCCGTACGCGCAGTATCTGCACCGGTTCCCCGCCTATCTCCAGCAGCTCACCATGGAGAGCAACGGCAAGTCGGTGACGCGGGACGGCCGCCCGGTCACCTGCCCGACCGGGGAGATCTTCTGGGGCGAGCCGGGCACCAACGGCCAGCACGCCTTCTATCAGCTCATCCACCAGGGCACCCGGCTGATCCCGGCCGACTTCATCGCGTTCAGCCAGCCCAACCACGACCTGGGCGACATGCACGATCTGTTCATGTCGAACTTCTTCGCGCAGACCGCCGCGCTGGCCTTCGGCCGCACGAAGGAGCAGGTCGAGGCCGAGGGCACCGCGCCCGAGGTGGTGCCGCACCGGGTGATGCCGGGCAACCACCCGACCACGTCGATCATCGCGCCGAAGCTGACTCCGGCGACGCTGGGCCAGCTCATCGCCCTCTACGAGCACATCGTCTTCACCGAGGCCGCGGTCTGGGACATCAACGCCTTCGACCAGTGGGGCGTGGAGCTGGGCAAGGTGATGGCCAACCAGCTCGCGCCGAAGCTCACCGGTGCCGGGCCGGACCTCGGCGACGTGGACTCGTCGACCGCCACGCTGATCCGCCGCTACCGGGGGCAGCGCGGCCGGGACTGACGGCCGCCCGCGACCTCCGGCCCGAGGTGGCCGGAGGTCGCGGGGTCAGCCGCGCAGCAGGTCGGCGTGAGCGGCGCGGAGCCGGGCCAGCGCGGGATCGCCGGCCGGGGCGCGGCGATCCAGCTCGGCCCACGCCTCGGTGAGGGCGTCGGTGAGGGTGCGCAGCTCGGCGGCGTGCCGCCGGCTGCTCTGCCGGTGCAGCTCCTCAAGCCGCCGGGACCAACCGGCGCTGATCGCGGCGATCCGGTCGGCGTCGGCCCGGGCCTGCGCCGCGGTGCGCGCCGCCGCGGCGGGCACGATCGCGGCGATCGGGCGAGGATCGCCGTCTCGGGTCACGACGGTCACGGTGTCGGTCAGCTCGGCGAGGGAGACGAGCTGAGTGAGCCGGGTGCGGACCTCGCGCAGCGGCAGGGCGCGCGGCTGGGGGGACCGGTCGGCCAGTGCGGGGACAGCCATGGACACATGTTGACGTCCGGGTACGACAGTTCCCGCGCCGCCCGCACAGCGGTCAGGCGGTCCACTCCGGCGCGAGCACCGACCACACCTCCATGTCGGCGCGGCCGGTCGGAGTCGGCGCGGCCCCGCGCAGCACCCCGTCGCGGCGCATGCCGAGCCGCCGCGCCACCGCGATGCTGCGGTCGTTGCCGGCCTTGGTCACCCACTCGACGCGGTGGATGCCCCGCTCCCGGACCGCCCAGTCGATGATCACGCGGGCGGCGCGGGTGACCAGCCCCTGCCCCTCGGCGCCCGCTTCCAGCCAGCAGCCGGCCTCGCAGACCCCGGTGGTGGTGCTCAGCGACACGAACAGCACGCCGCCGACCAGGGTGCCGCGCTGCCAGATGCCCCAGATCCCGCCGTCGTCGCGGGCCCACCGGTCGGCGTAGTTCTGAAGGACCCGGCGGGCGGAGGCCGCGTCGGTGGCCACGAAGGACGCGCCCACCCAGGGGGCGATGTGCTCCCGGCAGCGGTCGAGGTTGGCGAGGAACTCGTCGGCGTGCCACGGCATCAGCGGGCGCAGCTCGGCGTCGTCGGTCAGAGGAAGGGCGAACACCCGAGCAACCTACCGGGTGGGGCACCGGGAGCGCCCCGCGCCATGGTCAGGGGTTCATCTCGTACGCGCCGGAGAGGGCGACCACCCGCTGAAAGACCCGGGCGGTGCGTCCGGCGTCGACGACCGGGCGCCGGAGGTGGGCGAGCGCCCAGGCTGCCTGCGCGTCGGTGGTGGCCGCCTTGCCGTGCAGTTCGGTGGCGTAGCCGGAGAAGTCCCGGACGAACAGGTCGAAGATCTCGTCCAGCAGGTCGGCGTCGAGACCGGTCAGCTCGGCCTGCTCCAGGATGAGCTGCCCGTAGACGACCAGGGCGAAGAGCTGGCCGACGGTGAGCAGGAAGTCCAGGTCCCGCTGCTGGGCCTCGTCCGGGGCGTGCGCGGCGAGCAGCGCGACCAGCCCGTCGGCCTGCTCGCGGAACCGGGCCACGTTGGGCACGTGGGCGTGCGCGTCGTAGGCGGTGCGCCAGTCGTGGAAGCGGATCGCGCCGAGGCCCCGGGCCGGGCCCTGGGCGAAGAGGAACTCGTCGTCGGCCGGGTCCCGGCGGGTCGGCACGGGCGGGTGCGCGGCCGGCCGGAACAGGTAGTTGGGCATGAACTTGAGGATCAGCGCCAGGTTGACGTGCACCGTCCCCTCCAGCTTCGGCAGGCCGCGGATGTCCTTGGCGGCCTTGTCGAAGTAGGTGTCGGCCTCGAAGCCCCTGGCGGCGATCACGTCCCAGAGCAGGTCGACGACCTTCTCGCCCTCGGTGGTGACCTTCATCTTGGTCATCGGGTTGAACAGCAGGTAGCGCCGGTCGTCCGGGCCGGCCGAGCGGAAGTAGTCGACGGCCCGGTCGCTGAACAGCTTCATGGCCACCAGGCGGGCGTACGCGTCGGTCAGCTCGCGGCGCACGTGCGGGAAGTCGGTGACCCGCCGGCCGTAGAGGATCCGCTCGTGGGCGTGGGTGACGGCCTCGTACATGGCGTGCTCGCAGATGCCGATCGACGCGGTGCAGAGGTTGAACTTGCCGACGTTGACCGTGTTGAGCGCGGCGTCGAAGGCGGCCGGACCGGTGTGCAGCACGTCCTCGGCGCGCACCGGGTAGTCCTCCAGGCGGAACTCGCTGACGTACATCTGCGCGTTGACCACGTTGCGGACCAGCCGGTACGCGGGGTGCCGGCTGTCGGCGGCGAAGAAGACGTACCCGTCGGGGCCCTCGACGTCGGCGCGGCGGCCGAAGACGGAGACCAGCCCGGCGACGTTGCCGTTGCCGATGTAGTACTTGCCGCCGGTGGCCCGGAAGCCGCCGTCCCCGTCGGGGGTGAGCAGCAGGTCGGTGGAGTAGATGTCGGCGCCGTGCGGCCGCTCGGAGAGGCCGAACGCCATCACGTGCCCCTCGTCGAGCAGCGCGGCGGCGCGGGCGCGGGCGGCGGCGTTGCCGCTCTGCCAGACCGGCCCGAGGCCGAGCACGGTGACCTGCCAGGTGTACCAGTAGCCGAGGCCGTAGAAGCCGAGGATCTCGCTGAGCGCGGCGTTGCGGGCGGTGTCCCACCGCTTGTCCGGGTCGCCGCCGCCGTCGGCGGCCGGGGTGAGGAAGGTGGCGAAGAGCCTTTCCTTGGCGGCGAAGTCGAGGAAGTCGGCGTACCACTCGCGGTGGTTGTAGCTGTCCACCAGGGCCCGCTTGCCCCGGGACTCGAACCAGTCGACGGTGGTGCGCAGCAGCCGGCGGGAGGTCTCGTCGAGGTGGGCGGGGTCGTAGCGGTGCGGGTGGAACAGCAGCGGGTCGGTCACGGGTTCGCCTTCCTGGAGGTGGCGGGGTCGAGGTCGCGCAGGGTGTCGAGGACGTCGTCGAGCCAGGCCAGCACCATCCGCTCGTACGCGATGCCGCCGCGCAGGACGACGTGCTGGAGGGCCGCGCGGGCGTCCCGCGCCGCGGGATCGGGGAAGTCGCGGCGCTCGCCGGCCAGGTAGCCGGCGAGGGTGCTCTCGTGGTCGGCGCGGTAGCGCTCGACCTCGGCGACCAGTGCGGCGCGACCGGCCGCGTCGTCGAAGGCGGCGCCGCGGATCTTGACGGCCAGCTCGTGCCGGACCGCCTCGGGCTGCACCGGAGCACGCAGCCAGGTGACCAGGGCGGACCGCCCGGCGGGGGTCACCGACCAGACCTTCTTGTCCGGCAGGCCCTCCTGGCCGATCTCCTCGGCGGTGAGCCAGTCGTCGTGCTCCATGCGCTTGAGGACGCGGTAGATCTGCTGGTGGGTGGCGGTCCAGAAGCGGCCGATCGAGCGGTCGAAGCGCCGGGCCAGCTCGTAGCCGGAGGCGGGCTGCTCCAGGAGCGAGACGAGGATGGCGTGCTCCAGCGACATGCCGGCCATCATGCTATGCAACGAGTTGCATAGCAAGCCTCAGATGATCAGGTGGGTCCAGTAGGTCAGCCAGACGGCGAACAGCGCACCCTGGAGCAGCGCCAGCCCGGCGGTGAGCCAGCCGTCGAGGCCCGGCCGGCGGGCCCAGCGGGCCAGCACCAGCGCCACCGGGAACGCGGCCAGCAGGTAGCGCAGCAGGCTCTTGTAGACCGGCGGGCCCATCGACAGCGGCACCAGGACCACGATCACCGTGTACACCAGGTACGGCCAGTCGGCCCGGCGGCGCAGCCCCACGATCGCCACGAGCAGCATCGCCACGGCGATCCAGACCCGGAACGCGTTGGCCGAGTTGTCGCCGACGAGCGCCGACCCGGCCACCCCGAGCGGGTTCTGCACCCTGATCCCCCAGCCCTTCTCCTGGGCGTGCTGGTAGGCGAACCAGTCACCGCCCTGCCAGCGGCAGAACGCCATGAAGGTCAGCCAGCCGGCCGGAACCAGCAGCAGCGGCCAGCCCTGCCGCAGGTAGCGCGCGAGGCTGCGCGGGTCGAGACGCCAGCCGTGCTGGCGCAGCAGCACCAGGGCGAGCGGGATCACCACCACGAAGCCGACCGAGCGGCTCAGGGCCAGGAAGTAGCCGACGATCCCGACCACCAGCCAGCGACGCTGCTCGGCGTACCAGAACGCCGCCAGGGCGAGACAGACGAAGAGCGACTCGGTGAGGGCGGCCTGGAACAGGAACGCCGTCGGCAGGAGCAGCAGGTACCGCACGGCCCGGCGGCCGTCCGCGGCCGCCTCCCCCGGGCCGTCGGCGCCGAGCAGCCGGCCCCCCAGCCGGTACGCGAGGTAGAGCTGGAACAGCAGCGCCACGTTGGCGACCAGCAGCAGCGCCCAGGCGGTGTGCCCGCCGAGCAGCGGCGCGAGGGGCCGGGCCAGGAACGGGTAGAGCAGCGGGAAGCCGAAGTCGTGCCACGGCCGGTCCAGCGGCACCCGGGCCAGAGTGTCGTAGAGAAACGAGTCCCAGGCGAACCAGAGCGAGAACCAGCGGTGCGACGAGATGTGGTCCTGCTGGGTCCGCATCAGCGTCTCGTCGGCGGGTGGCGCGCCGGGCACCCCGTCCCAGGCGGTCAGCACCAGCACGCCGAGCAGGCTGAGCACGACCTTCGAGCCGGCGAAGACGGCGAGCACGAAGCCCCAGGGCGCGGGGAGCCGCGCGGCCAGCCGCCGGCCCGCCAACGCCAGCCGGGCCGGCACATCCGTCCACCGCGCCCCGGCGGGGCGGCCGGTCGCCCCGGCCCGCCGCTCGTCGCCCATCCCGCTCCCACCGGTCGCCCCCGCGACCGACCCCCGGACCGGGAAACCGTCCCCGCATCCCCGTTCCGTCCCGGCTCACACCCGCCCGGCCCCGAACGGGTGACCCGGAAGTGGCGAATCGCGGGCTCAGGTGAGTCGGCGGGCAGGACGGGTAAGGGCGCTGCCGCATCGGCAGGCTGCAGCGGGGGGCGCGGACGGCATGGGTGACGGCAACGGGACCGTGGTCATCGGGGCGGGGCCCGCGGGGCTGACCGCCGCGTACGAACTGCTCGGGCACGGCGAGGAGGTCCGCGTCTACGAGGCCGACGACGTGGTCGGCGGGATCAGCCGCACCGTGGAGCGGGACGGCTGGCGGTTCGACATCGGCGGGCACCGGTTCTTCACGAAGGTCTCCCGCGTGGAGGACTTCTGGCACGAGATCCTGCCCGACGAGGACTTCCTGCTCCGGCCGCGGATGAGCCGCATCTACTACCGGGGCGCGCTCTACGACTACCCGCTCAACGCCGGCAACGCCCTGCGCAACCTCGGCCTCCTGGAGGCGCTGCGCTGCGTCGGGTCGTACGGGCGGGCCCGGCTGCGCCCGCCGAAGGACCAGTCGCACTTCGAGGGGTGGGTGTCGGCCCGGTTCGGCTGGCGGCTCTACTCGATCTTCTTCAAGACGTACACGGAGAAGGTCTGGGGCATGCCGGCCGACCAGTTGCAGGCCGACTGGGCCGCCCAGCGGATCAAGAACCTGTCGCTGTCCACCGCGGTGCTCAACGCGCTGCTGCCCAAGCGCAACCGCAAGGACGTGACCAGCCTGATCGAGGAGTTCCAGTACCCCAAGCACGGCCCCGGGATGATGTGGGAGCGCTGCACCGAGGAGGTGGAGAAACGCGGCGGAACGGTCCGCACCGGCACCTGGGTGAGCGAGGTGCACCGGGACCCGGCGCGGCGGCGGGCCACCGCCGTCACGGTGTCCGACGGCGACGGCGAGCGCACCGAGCCGGCCGACCACGTGATCTCCTCGATGCCGATCTCCGCCCTGGTGCGGGCCATGCGCCCCGAGGCGCCGCCGGAGGTCCGGGCCGCCGCCGACGACCTGCGCTACCGGGACTTCCTGACCGTCGCGCTGGTGGTGCCCGAGGAGTTCTCCTTCCCGGACAACTGGATCTACGTGCACGACCCGGCCGCCAAGGTGGGCCGCATCCAGAACTTCGGTTCCTGGTCGCCGTACCTCGTCAAGGACGGGCGGACCTGCCTCGGGCTGGAGTACTTCGTGTTCGAGAACGACGAGATGTGGCGGACCCCGGACGCGGACCTGGTCGCCTTCGCCACCGCCGAGCTGGAGCGGCTCGGCCTGGTGCGCCCCGGCTGCGTGGAGGCCGGCTACGTGGTCCGGATGCCGAAGGCGTACCCGGTCTACGACGAGCGCTACCAGCGCAACGTGGACGTGATCCGGGACTGGCTGGCCCGGGAGGTGCCGAACGTGCACCCGGTGGGGCGCAACGGGATGCACCGCTACAACAACGCCGACCACTCGA
The DNA here is from genome assembly GCF_040609975.1 of Micromonospora sp. NPDC004551. Lineage (NCBI taxonomy): Bacteria > Bacillati > Actinomycetota > Actinomycetes > Micromonosporales > Micromonosporaceae > Micromonospora > Micromonospora sp. NPDC004551. The sequence goes on from NZ_JBEXLM010000030.1 coordinate 27,277, forward strand.
TGCTCACCGCGATGCTGACCGCCGAGAACATCGCCCACGGCGCCGACCACGACGTCTGGACGGTCAACGTCGAGCAGGACTACCACGAGCAGCGGACGCCGTCGCGGCACGGCACCGGCCGGGACGCCCCGGTCATGCCGGCCCGCCGGTAAGGCGCGGGCGTGAGCGTGGTCATAACGGCTGGACGACCGGGGCGGCGCTGCTGCTAGCCTTCTCGGCAGGTCATGAGCGCCAGCGCCAAGCCCCGGCTCGCTGGCCGGCAACCCTCCTCCGCGGTGGGGTGCCCCGGGTGAGGACCAGGCACCGGCAGCCGCCGGTGCAAGCGTGGCCTGGTACCCAGGTCATCACCGACCAGAGGGAACCATGTCTGCTCAGCTCCGCACCCCGCCCGCCGACGGCATCGCCTACCCGGCGCGTTTCGCGCTGGTCAAGCGGCGCCACGTCGACCTGATGCGGGTGTGCAGCGACGCCTGTCGCCGCGCCGACGCGCGCTGAGCGCCACTCCCCCTCCTTTTCCGCACCATCCCCTCCGGCTCGCCCGCACCGGGCGCGCCGTCGGCGGCGTGCGCCCACGCCGCCCCGGACCCTGGAGACACCTGTGCGATTCCGTTCCGCCCTGACCCGCGCCGCCGCGCTCGGCGCCGCCGCCGTGCTCGCCGCCACCGCCCTCACCGCCTGCGGCGACGACGCCTCCACCACCGAGGCAGCCAACCCGTACGGCCTGCTCCAGGCCGGCGTGCTGCGGGCCGGCACGCTCACCGACGCCCCGCCGAACGTCTACCTGAAGGACGGCAAGTTCACCGGCTTCGACAACGACCTGCTCACCGCGGTCGCCGCCAAGGCCGGCCTCAAGGTGGAGTTCGTGGGCACCGACTTCTCCGCCCTGCTCTCCCAGGTCAACAACCACAAGTTCGACGTGGGCAGCTCCTCGATCACCATCACCGAGGCCCGGAAGAAGACCGTCGACTTCGGCAACGGCTACGACTTCGGCTACTTCGGCCTCGACGTGCCGGCCGGCTCCTCCATCGGCGGCTTCGACCAGCTCGCCGGCAAGCGGGTGGTGGTCGTGCAGGGCACCGTGCAGGACGACTACGCCACCCGGGAGAACCTGAACCCGGTGCGCGTGCCCGACTACAACGGCGCGATCAACCAGCTCAAGGCCGGCACCGCCGACGCCTGGATCGCCCCGGCCGAGATCGGCGACACGTCGGCCGCGGACAGCGGCGGCAAGATCAAGGTGGCCGCGAAGCAGCTCAGCCCGGCCCCCACCGCGTACGCCGTGGCCAAGGGCAACGACAAGCTGCGCGAGGCGCTGAACAAGGCCCTCGACGAGGTGATCGCCGACGGCACCTGGAGCAAGCTCCAGGCGCAGTACTACCCGGGCCGGCCGATCCCGGCCGACTTCAAGCCGGGCAGCGGCACGGTCGCCGTGCCGTCGCCGTCGGCGGCCTCCTGACCGGGAACGACTGAAACGCCGGAACGACGAGGACGAGCGGGGCGGACGGAGACATGGATCCACTGAGCACCCTGTGGGAGACCTTCTTCGACTGGGACGCCATGCGCGAGGCGCTGCCCGAGATGGTGACCGTCGGGCTGCCCAACACGCTGCTCCTGGCGGTCTCCGCCGCCCTGCTCGGCTCGGTGCTGGGCATGCTGCTGGCCGTCGCGGGCATCTCGCGTACCCGCTGGTTGCGGTGGCCGGCGCGGGTCTACACCGACGTGTTCCGCGGCCTGCCGGCGGCGGCGACCATCCTGCTCATCGGCGTCGGCCTGGCGCCGCTCGGCATGCAGGTGTGGGGCCCGAACCCCTACCCGCTGGGCGTGCTGGCGCTGTCGCTGATCGCCGCCGCCTACATCGGCGAGATCTTCCGGGCCGGCATTCAGAGCGTGGAGGCCGCCCAGCTGGAGGGGGCCCGGGCGCTCGGCTTCTCCTGGGGTGAGGCGATGCGGCTGGTCATCGTCCCCCAGGGCGTACGCCGGGTGCTGCCCGCCTGGGTCAACCAGCTCATCGCGCTGATCAAGGACTCCAGCCTGGTCTACTTCCTCGGCCTGGTGGCCAGCCAGCGGGAGCTGTTCCGGATCGGCCAGGACTACGCGGCCACCACCGGCAACGAGTCCGCGCTGCTGCTGGCCGGCCTGTTCTACCTGGTGCTGACCGTGCCGCTGACCCACGCGGTCAACTGGATCGACCGCCGGCTGCGGCAGGGCCGGGCGGTGGCCGCTCCCGACCTCGACGTCGAGCTCGACCCCGCCGGCGCGCCGGCGTCGGCCGGAAAGGACCCCCGATGAGCACCGCCACCGCCACCTCGGTCAGCCTGGCCGTCCGCGACGTGCATCTGGCCTTCGGGGAGCACCAGGTGCTGCGCGGCGCCGACCTGGACGTGGCCCGGGGCGGGACGGCCTGCGTGATCGGCCCGTCCGGCTCCGGCAAGTCCACCCTGCTGCGGACGATCAACCGGCTCCTCGAACCGGACCGGGGTGACGTGCTGCTGGACGGGCGCAGCGTGCTGGGCGACGACCCAGACGCTCTGCGCCAGCGGATCGGCATGGTGTTCCAGCAGTTCAACCTGTTCCCCCACATGACCGTGCTGCGCAACCTCACCCTCGCGTTGCGCAAGCTCAAGAAGCTCTCCGAGGACGAGGCGGCGCAGGTCGCCCGCGACCAGCTCGACCTGGTCGGGCTGGCCCACAAGGCCGATGCCCGGCCGGCGCAGCTCTCCGGCGGGCAGCAGCAGCGGGTGGCCATCGCCCGGGCCCTCGCCCTGCGCCCCCAGGTGATGCTCTTCGACGAGGCCACCTCGGCGCTCGACCCGGAGCTGGTCAAGGGTGTGCTCGGGGTGATGGCCGACCTCTCGGCCGCCGGCATGACGATGGTGGTGGTCACCCACGAGATGGGCTTCGCCCGCGAGGTGGCCGACACGGTGGCGTTCATGGATCGCGGCGTCGTGCTGGAGGCCGGCCCGCCGGCTGCCGTCTTCGAGGCGCCGGAGCACCCGCGCCTGCGCCGCTTCCTGTCCCAGGTGCTCTGACCCGGGCCGCCCGGGGTCGTCGCCGGAGTGGACGGTCCGGTTACGACGATCAGCATCGTGGGTAGGAGCCCGTACGGCCGGAGCGGAGAGTCCGTGGGTGCACCGGTCCGTGTGGGAGGACGGCGCCGGTGCGCAACTGGTGGAAGGCCGCCGTGGGGCGGCTGCGACAGGCGTGGGTGCCGGTGGTGGAGGGCGCGCTCGCCGCGACCGTCGCCTGGCTGATCGCCGCGCGGCTGATCGGCCATCCGGACCCGTTCTTCGCGCCGAGCGCGGCGCTGATCGTGCTCGGCGAGTCGCGGGGCCAGCGGGTACGGCAGACCATCGAGCTGGTGCTCGGGGTGGCCGGCGGGGTGCTCGTCGCCGACCTCGTGGTGCACGCCCTCGGCCCCGGCACGGCGACCATGCTCCTCGTCCTGCTGCTCACCCTCGGCGGCACGGTGGCGGCCGGGGCGAGCAGCACGCTGGTCATCCAGACCACGGTCTCCGCGCTCTACCTGGTGGTGGTCGCCGCGCCGAAGGGCGAGTTCACCCCGTTCCGGTTCGTCGACGCGCTGATCGGCGGGGCGGTCGCCCTCGCCGCGAGCCAGCTCGTGGTGGCCCGGGACCCGCTGGCCCCGCTGGTCGCCGAGGCCCGCCGGACGTACGCCGACCTCGCCGACCTGCTCGACCGGGTGAACGCCGCGCTGGAGCGCTGCGACGCGGAGGCCGCCCAGGCGGCGCTGGACCGGGCCCGGGAGCTGGACGGCTGCGTGGAACGCCTGGGGTCCGCGGTGCGGGCGTGCGCCGAGACGCTGCGGCTGCGGGTCCGCCGCCGCCGGCACCTCGGCCAGCTCGAACAGGTCGAGGCGACCGTCCGGCAGCTCGACTACGCGGCCCGTGACATCCGGGTGCTGGCACGCAACGGGGCCGCCCTGGCCCGGCTGCACACCGCCACCCCGCCCGAGCTGGGCGCGGCGATCCGCTCCCTCGCCGAGGCGGTACGCGCCGCCGGCGCGGCCCTGGCCACCGACCTCACCGGCCAGGACGCCGGCCGGCACGTCACCCGGGCCGACGAGGCCGCGCTGGACGCGGTCCGGATCGGCGCCGAGCTGCTGGCGTCCGACCCGCCGCTGCCCGTGGTCATGATCGTCGGGCAGATCCGGGCCACCGCGATCGACCTGCTGCGCGGGGTCGGCGAGGACGGCGCGGCCGTGCTCAACCGGGTCGACGAGGCGCTCGGCCTGCCGGCACCGGCGTCCTGACCGCCCGGCGGCCCGTCGCCGAAGCGGCGGCGCGGCCCGGACCGCACCGAGACCCGGCGCCCGGCTACCCGTCGCAGCGGTCGGAGAGGGCGTAGCGGGTGAGCACCACGTCGCCGATCTGGCGTGCCTCGACGACCCGGGCCCGCCGGCCCGGATGCCACGGGAAGCGGCCGTCCTCGACGAACCGGGGCGCGCGGCGGTCGCCCACGAAGAACGGCGCGACCACCAGGTGCAGCTCGTCGGCGACACCGGCGGTGAGGAACTGGCCGTGCAGGCTCCCCCCGCCCTCCACCATGAGCCGGCCGACGCCCCGCCCGGCCAGGTCGGCCAGGACCGCCTCGGGGGTGACCGGGTCGCCCGCGTCGACCACGGTGGCCACCGCGCCGACCTGCTCCCGGGTCTTGTCCGCCACGCCGGTCGGGCAGTAGACCAGCTTCGCCCCGTCGCCCATCGTGAAGAACCGGGCGGCCGGGTCGAGGTCGCCGCTGGCCGTCACCGTCACCTTGACGGGGCACGGCGGCAGGCCGCGGGCCACCCGCTCGGCCCGCCGCCGCTCGCTGCGCACCAGCAGCCGCGGATCGTCGCGGCGGACCGTGGCCGCGCCCACCATGATCGCGTCACAGCCGGCCCGCACGGCGTCGATCCGGTCCAGGTCGGCGTCGTTGGACAGCAGCAGGCGCTCGGCGGTGGCGTCGTCGATGTAGCCGTCGATCGACATCGCGCAGCTGAGCAGCACGTACGGGCGGCTGGTCACGGCACGAACGGCAGGTCGAGGGCATGGTCGGCGCGGGTCACCTTGGCCGCCAGGTAGCCCGCGTTCGCCGGGGACAGGTGCACGCCGGTGAGCACCCGGTCGGCCACCGTGACGCCCAGCCGCTCCAGCTGGGCGGCCTTGTCCGGGTTGTTGCTGAGCAGGGCCACCCGGGTCACGCCCAGCGCGGCGAGCATCTGCGCGGCCACCGTGTAGTCGCGCTCGTCGGGGCCCCGGCCGAGCGCCACGTTCGCCTCGTAGGTGTCCAGCCCCCCGTCCTGGAGGGCGTACGCGTCGAGCTTGGCGTAGAGGCCGATGCCCCGGCCCTCCTGGCGCAGGTAGAGCAGGTAGCCGCCGGCGTCGGCGATCCGCTCGACCGCCTCGCGCAGCTGAGGGCCGCAGTCGCAGCGCTGGCTGCCGAACACGTCTCCGGTCAGGCACTCGCTGTGCGGGCGGACCAGCGGTGGCGAGGTGTCCGGGTCGCGCCGCTCCCCGAGCCCGATGGCGAGGTGCTCACGGCCGTCGACCAGGCCGTGGAAGGAGTGCACCCGGGCGGTGGTCACGTAGCCGTCCGGAAACCGCATGGGGACCGTGACCTGGGTCCGGACCGTCGCGGTGGGCAGGGTTTCGTCCATGCTTCTCCTCAGTCCGGGCTGCCGGGCGGGCCGGCAACGCACACCTCGCACCCTCACCGTAGGCGGGATCACCGACAGTCGCCGGGCTCCGGAGCCGGACGGCGGCGGCGGCGGACCAGCAGCACCGCGGCGCCCGGCAGGCTGGCCACCAGGACCAGCGCCCCGTACACCGTGCCGGTGGCGACGCCCTGGGCGGCGCTGAGGCCGGCCGCGGCGAACGCCCAGGCGGCGACCCCCTCGCGCGGCCCGAACCCGCCCACGTTGGTCGGCAGCCCCATGGCGAGCAGCGCCAGCAGGGTCAGCGGCACCAGCCGGGACAGCGGCGCGTCGGCGCCCGCGGTGCGGGCCGCCACCACGAAGGTGGCCAGGTGGCCGGCGACCACCACGGCCGAGGCCGTCACCACGCCCAGCCAGGTGCGCCGGGCGAGCAGCCCGGCCCGGACGTCGCCGACCGCGGTACGCGCCGCGCGCGCCCAGCGGGAGGCCCCGGAGCGGGGCACGGCGCGGGCGGCCACCGCCAGCGTCAGCGCGACGGCCGCCAGCCCGGCCGCCACCGCCGGCAGGTACGGCCGGACCGGGGACGGCAGCGCCGCCAGCACGGCCACCGCGATGACCAGCTGGACCACCTGACCGGCCGTGCGCTCCCACACCACGGCGCGGACGCCCCGGGCCACGTCCCCGGCGTCCCGGCCGTGCCGGACCGCGCGGTGCACGTCGCCGAGCACCCCGCCGGGCAGGGTGGAGTTGAGGAAGACCGCCCGGTAGCAGTGCGCGACGGCGGACCGCAGCGGCAGCCGTACGCCCAGCCCGCCGGCGACCAGCGACCAGCGCCAGGCGCAGCAGAGGGTGGTGACCGCGCCGATGCCGAGCGCGGCGGCGAGCGCCGGCGCGTCGATCAGCCGCAGCCCGGCCAGGAACGGGCCGGTGCCCACCGACCAGACCAGCGCGGCGAGCACCGCGAGACCGGCGAGCGGCCGGGCCCAGGCCCAGAACGACCGGGCGGGCGCGGGCGCGGCGGCCGGGACGGGCCCGGCGACGGCGGCGTGTGACAAGAGCGGTCCTCCCTCGGTCCATCCGTTGTCACGTGCCGCGGGCCGATCCGGTTCACCCGGCGAGCAGGTCGGCGTGGTGCAGCACCACCCGCAGCCGGCCGTCCGCCGACTCGGCGAGCCGCCGCTCCCGGTACGCCCCGGCCACGCCGGCCAGTTCCGGCCGCTCCTCGACGGCCGCGTCGAGCCAGCCGGCCAGCCACTCCGCGGTCAGCGCGGCCTGCTCGGGGCCGAGGCGCCACGGGCTGGGCCGGACCCGCACCGGAACGCCGCGGCGGCGGAAGGCCGCCACGGTGGCGTCCACGGCGTCCGGGCCGAGCAGGGCGCGGCCGTCGGCCGTCCGCCGCTGGTGGGCGTTGAACGCGGCCTCGAACTCGGCGTCGAGCGGGTCGGAGGGGGTGAACCGCACCCGGCCGACCACGGTGATCGCGAACAGGGTGGGGTGGCCGGCGCAGGCCGCCACGATCCGCTCGACCTCCGCGGCCGTGAGCATGTCCAGCAGCGCGGAGGCGGTGACCAGGTGCGCGTCGGCCAGGTCCGCGGCGCCCAACCGGGTGATGTCGGAGTCCCGGGTCAGCACGGTGACCGGGCTGCCGTCGGCGGCGGCGACCCCTCCGGCGGCGGCGAGCGCCAGCAGGTCGGCGTCCCGCTCGTGCAGCACCCAGTGCTGCGGGCCGGGCAGCCGCGGGGCGAGCCAGCGGGCCATCGAGCCGGTCCCGCTGCCCAGGTCATGCACGATCAGCGGCCGGTCGGCGGGCAGCCCGTGGCGGACGGCGTCGAGCAGTTCGGACGAGCGGGCCGCCGCGTCGGCGGGTTCGCGCAGCCGCAGCCAGTCGGCGAAGTCGGGAGGAAGGAGCGAGGTCGTCATGCCGCCGTGGCCTCCTTGAGGGCCGCGGCCAGCCGGTCCGCGGTGACCGGCCAGCCGCTGAGGGTGTCCCGCCGCTGCCGGGCGGCGCGGCGCAGCCGGTCCCGCAGGTCCGGGTCGGTGAGCCAGCGGCGCAGCGCGCCGGCCAGCGCGGCCGGGTCCGCCGGGGGCACCAGCAGGCCGGGGCGGCCGCCGTCCGGGGCGTGCCCGAGCGTGGCGGGCAGGCCGCCGGTGTCGCTGGCCAGCACGGGTACGCCCCGCGCGAGCGCCTCGGTGACCACCATCCCGTAGGTCTCCCGGCGGGACGGCAGCACCAGCAGGTCGGCGGCGGCGTACGCGGCGGCCAGGTCGTCCCCGGTCAGCGGGCCCGCCAGCCGGACCCGGCCGGCGAGACCGCTGCCGGCGAGCTGCCGGCGCAGCCGCGCCACGAACTCCGGGTCGCGGGTGAGCGGGCCGACCCACGCGCAGGTCCAGGGCAGGTCGGCGACCCGGGCCAGGGCGGCGGCGAGCACGTCCTGCCCCTTGAGCGGGGTGACCGCCGCGACGCAGAGCAGCCGCCGGCCGGCCGGCGACCCGGGGACGACCGGCGCGGGGTCCACCCCGGGCGGGGCGACCCGCACCCGCCCGGCGGCGAGCCGGTAGCGGTCCAGCAGCCGGCGGCGGGTCCACTCGCTGGTGGCGACCACCGCCGTCGCCGCCGCGAGGGCCCGGCCCTCGGCCTCGTCCTCCCGCGGCAGGTGCACCAGCACCACGAGGCGCAGCCGCCCGGCGTGCGGGGCCAGCACCTCGGGCACGGTCGAGGCGACCAGCCCGTCGAGCAGCACGGCCGTGCCGTCGGGCAGCGCGGACAGCACCCCGGCCAGCGCGGCCCGGTCCGCCGCATCCGGGTACGGCCAGCCGCCCGGCACCGGGTGTTCCCGCACCGTCCAGCCGAGCGCGGCCAGGCCGTGGCAGGCCCGGCGGTCGTACCCGTTGCCGCCGCTGGGGCTCGCCGGGTCGTCGATGTCGCCCGGCAGCACCACGTGCACGACCGTCATCCGGTCACAGCGACCGCTCGTAGCTCGCCCAGGCGACGTGCGACTCGTGCAGGGTGACGGTGATCCCCGCCAGGCCACGCGCCCCCTCGCCGAGCCGCCCGGCGTGCACCGCCTCGGCCAGCCGGTCGGCCACCGTCCGGGCCAGCACCTCGGTGGTGGTGTTCACCCCGGCGAAGTCCGGCTCGTCGTCCAGGTTGCGGTAGGTGAGCGCGCCGAGCACGGCCCTGAGCTGCTCGGTGGCCAGGCCGATGTCGACCACGATCCCGTCGGCGTCCAGCTCCGGGCGACGGAAGGTGGCGTCGACGACGAAGGTCGCGCCGTGCAGCCGCTGGGCCGGGCCGAACACCTCGCCGCGGAAGCTGTGGGCGACCATCATGTGGTCCCGGACGGTGACGCTGAACAAGAGATCACTCCTCGTCGTAGGTGATGAGGTGGCAGAGCGCGGAGAGCCGGCCGGAGGCGAGCCGGTCCAGCACGTCGGGCAGGTCGGCGAAGCGGGACCGGCCGGTGAGCAGGGCGTCGAACGCCGGGTCGGCGAGCAGGTCCAGGGCCACCGCCAGCCGGTCGGCATAGCTACGGTCGGCGCGCCGCGGCGACACGGTGCCGACCTGGCTGCTGCGGATGCCCAGCCGCTTCGAGTGGAACGCCCCGCCCAGGGCGAGGGTGACCGGGCGGTCGCCGTACCAGCTCAGCTCCAGCACGCTGCGGTCCGGGCGGAGCAGCTCCAGGGACCGCTGCAACCCCTCGGCGGTGGCGCTGGCGTGCACCACCAGGTCCCGGTCGCCGGTCGCGTCGGCGGGCAGCGCGAAGTCGACGCCGAGCGCCGCCGCCACCGACGCGCGGGCCGGGTCGGCGTCGACCAGCTCCACCCGGACCCCGGGGAAGCGGGCCAGCACGGCGGCCACGCAGCAGCCGACCATGCCGCCGCCGACCACGGTGACCCGGTCGCCGACCAGCGGCGCGGCGTCCCAGAGCGCGTTCACCGCGGTCTCCACGGTGCCGGCCAGCACCGCGCGGGCCGCGGGAACCTGCTCGGGTACGACCACCACGGCGTCGGCCGGCACCACGTACGCGGTCTGGTGCGGGTGCAGGCAGAAGACGGTACGCCCGCGCAGCTCCGCCGGGCCCGCCTCGACGGTGCCGACGCTCAGGTAGCCGTACTTCACCGGGGCCGGGAAGTCGCCCTCCTGAAACGGGGCGCGCATGGTGTCGTGCTGGTCGGCGGGGACCCGGCCGGTGAAGACAAGGGTCTCGGTGCCCCGGCTGACTCCGGAGTAGCGGGCACGGACCAGCACCTCGCCGGGGCCGGGCGGGGCGAGCGCGACCGGGCGGAGCTCACCCTCGCCGGGGGCGCGGAGCCAGAAGGCGCGGGCCGCACCGGTCACGAAATCTTCTCCTTCCCGCATCCGGACCGAACCGGACGGCCGATTTTTCCGTGATGACTGGCAGGGTTGTCGATCATAGACACGGAGGCAGGGTGTCCACGGTTCGAAATGGCCCGTTGGTCGGGTTGATCGTGCAGTTCGTCCTGCTGGCCGGGCTCGCCGGCACGGTGGGCCTCGGCGTGGCGGGCTGGCTGGCCGGCCTGGCGTACGCCGCCGTGCTCTGCGGGCTGCTCCGGCGCGGCCTGCGGGCGGCCGGCGCGGACCGGCTCGGCCCCGCCGACCGGGTGACGCTGGCCCGGGCGCTGCTGGTCGGCGGGGTGCTCGCCCTGGTCGTCGACGGCGGCCCGGCGCCGGTGGCCGTGCTGGTCCCGCTCACCGCGGTGGCGCTCGCGCTGGACGCGGTGGACGGCCAGGTTGCCCGGCGCACCGGCACGGTGAGCGCGCTGGGCGCGCGCTTCGACATGGAGGTCGACTCGTTCCTGCTGCTGGTCCTCAGCGTCCACCTGACCCCCTCGGCCGGCGCGTGGGTGCTGCTCATCGGCGGGATGCGGTACGCCTTCGTGGCGGCGAGCTGGCCGCTGCCCTGGATGGACGGCGTGCTGCCGCCCCGGTTCTGGCGCAAGGTGGTCGCGGCGGCGCAGGGCGTGGTGCTGGCGACGGCGGCGAGCGGGCTGCTACCGCCGGCGGCGACCGCCGCGCTGGTGGCCGGGGCGCTGGCCCTGCTGGTCGAGTCGTTCGGCCGCGACGTCGCCTGGCTGTGGCGGCACCGCCCGGCCGCCCCGGCGGCCCGCCCCGTCCCGGCCGTCGAACTCGTCCCGGCGACGGCCGTCGGTCCACCCACCGCGACCGCGCTCCCCGCGCTGGGCATCCGACCCGCCGCGACCGCCCTGCCCGCCCTGGGCCGCGGACCGCTTCGCCCCGGCACGGGCGCCGTCCCGTCCTGGACCGGCGGCACCGGCCCGGCCGACCTCCCGGCCCGCGTGGCCGGTCCCGCGGCGGCCGGGCCGGTGCGGCTCGCGCCCGCCGGCGCGGGCGGTCCCGGCGCACGAGCGGCGGACCCGCCCGCGCCTCCGGTACCGGTGGCCGTCCGGATCGTCGCCCACCAGCCGGCCTGACCCCTCCCTCCCCCTCGCCGAAGGACCCCGCCGTGGCACTGCGCATCCGTTTCCGCCGGCCGGCCGGGCCGGCCACCCCCGCCCCGGACACCGAAGCGTCCCCGCCCTCGCCCGGGGAGGCCACACCGTCGGGAGACGCCCCGCGTACCCGTCGGGTGGCCGGCGCGATCCTCACCGGGCTGGCGGCGCTGCTCGTGGTGGCGGCGCTGGTCGCACCGGACCGGCTGGCCCAGGCCGGGCCGGGCGCGGTGCTGCGGATCCCGGTGGAGGCCCTGGTCGCGGTGGCGCTGCTGCTCGTCCTGCCGGACCGGGCCCGCCGGCCGGCCGCCGTGGCGTTCGGCGCCGTGCTGGGCCTGCTGGCCGTGGTCAAGCTGCTGGACACGGGCTTCTTCGTGGCCCGGGACCGCCCGTTCGACGTGCTGCTCGACTGGGGTCTGTTCGACGACGGCTACGGCTACCTGACCGACTCGGTCGGAAGGGCCGGCGCCGTCGCCGCGGCGGTCGGTGCGGTGCTGCTGGTGGCGGGCCTGCCGGTGCTGGTGGCGCTCGCGGCGCGGCGGCTGGCCCGGCTCGTGGCGCGGCACCGCACCGGTGCGGCCCGGGTGCTCGCCGCGCTGGCCGTACTCTGGCTGGGCTGCGCCCTGTTCGGGGTACGCCTCACCGCCGGCGTGCCGGTCGCCGACCGGACGGCGACGACCCTTGTCGCGTCGCACGTCGGCCAGGTGCGGGCCGGCCTGCGTGACCGCGCGGCGTTCGCCGGGGAGATGACGGCCGACGCTTGGCGGGACGTGCCCGGCGACCGGCTGCTGACCGGGCTGCGCGGCAAGGACGTGCTGGTCACGTTCGTGGAAAGCTACGGCCGCGACGCCGTGGAGGACCCCGCCCTCGCGCCCGGGGTGACCGCGGTGCTCGACGACGGCTACCGCCGGCTGCGGGCGGCCGGCTACGACGCCCGCAGCGGCTTCCTGACCTCGCCCACCTTCGGCGGCGGCAGCTGGCTGGCCCACGCCACCCTGCTCTCCGGGCTGTGGATCGACAACGACCAGCGGCACCGGGACCTGCTGGCCGGGGACCGACTCACCCTCAACGGCGCGTTCCACCGGGCCGGCTGGCAGACCGTCGGCGTGTTCCCCGCGGCCACCGAACCCTGGCCGGAGGGGAGGTTCTTCGGCTACGACCGCTACTACGACGCCGGGAAGCTGGCCTACCGGGGCCCCAAGTTCAGCTACGCGCCGATGCCCGACCAGTACACCCTGGCCACCTTCCAGCGGCTGGAGCGGGACCACCCGCACGCCCCGCTGATGGCGGAGATCCCGCTGGTGTCCAGCCACTCCCCCTGGTCGGCCATCCCGAAGCCGGTGCCCTGGGCGGCGGTGGGCGACGGCACGATCTTCCACACCGCGGCCACCCACACCGGTGGCAGCCGGGACGTGCTCCAGCGGGACGCCGCCCAGATCCGCACCGACTACGCGCACTCCATCGAGTACAGCCTCGGCACCCTGGTGTCGTACGTGCTGACCCACGGCGGGGACGACCTGGTGCTGGTCGTGCTCGGCGACCACCAGCCGGCGGCCTCGGTCACCGGCGAGGGCGCCGGGCGGGACGTGCCGATCACCATCGTGGCGAAGGACCCGGCCGTGCTGGACCGGGTCGCCGGCTGGGGCTGGCAGGACGGGCTGCGCCCCGGCCCGCAGGCCCCGGTGTGGCGGATGGACACCTTCCGGGACCGCTTCCTCGCCGCGTTCTCCCCGGCGCACTGACTCTGGTCCCGCGCCCCGCTCGGGCTCAGGCCGCCCGGCGCCGCTCCCGGGCGGTCCGGCCGGGTGTCTCGCCGAACTCGGCGCGCCGGGCGCCGCCGCGGGCCAGCCGCATCGCCCGGCGGGCGTTGACCATGGGCTCGCACGGCCCGCTCCGCCCGGCGCACAGCAGGCTGGGACAGCGTCCCGTCGCATCGGGCTGGTGCGCGACCGCCACGTCGTACGCGGCCCGCCACAGCAGCGGATCGGTGACGTCGTCCGGCAGCGCGGCGTCCTGACTGGACCGGAACCGTGTCGTCTCGGGCACCCCGTTCCCCCTTCGTGATCGCTCCCCCTGTTCAGTGACCGGGTGGGCCGGCCTCAAACCTCCCACCGGCCCGGGTGGAGCGACCAGCGGTGTGCGTCACGTCGGGTACGCGCGGGTCTCCGCGGCCTTGACCGCCGCCCAGACCGGCTGGCCGGGGCGCAGCCCGAGGTGCGCCGCCGCGGCGGGGGTGACGTCGGCGGCCACGTCGACCGGCCCGGCGAGCTGCACCCGCAGGTTGTCGCCGTGCCGCTGCACCCCCGTCACGGTGGCCGGCCAGACGTTGCGGGGGCTCCCGTCCGGGCGCGCCGGGTGCAGCGCGACGGCGGCCGGCGGGAACGCGACGAACGCCTCCCCGTGCACGGTGTCGGCCGTGGTGAGGGTGAGGCCGCCGACGGTGACGGCGTGCCCGTCGGCGTGCCCGCGGTGCAGGTTGAGCCCGACCAGCCGGGCCACGTAGTCGGTGCGGGGGCGGGCCGTGACGGTCGCCGCGTCGCCCTCCTGGACCACCTGCCCCTGCTCGACGATCACCAGCCGGTCGGCGAGCACCAGGGCGTCCAGCGGGTCGTGGGTGACCAGCAGGGTGGCGCCGGGGTGCGCGCCCAGGTGCCGCTGGAGTTCGGCGCGGGTGTCGAGCCGGGTCCGGGCGTCGAGCGCGGCGAGCGGCTCGTCGAGCAACAGGAGGGTGGGCTCGACGGCGAGCGCGCGGGCGAGGGCGACCCGCTGGGCCTGCCCGCCGGAGAGCTGGCGCGGCTTGTGCCGGGCCTGCCCGCCGAGGCCGACCCGGTCGAGCCACTCCTGCGCCCGGGCCCGGGCGGCCCGCCGGTCGGCGCCCCGGCGGCGGGGCCCGAACGCCACGTTGTCCTGCGCGCTCAGGTGCGGGAAGAGCAGGTAGTCCTGGAACACCACGCCGACCGGCCGCCGTTCGGGCGGGGTCCACACCCGCCGGTCGGGACGGTCGAGGTCGACGCCGCCGAGGGTCAGATGCCCGGCACTGAGCGGGTGCAGCCCGGCCAGGGCCCGCAGGGCGGTGGTCTTGCCGGCCCCGTTCGGGCCGAGCAGCGCCACCACCTCCCCGGCGCCGATGCGCAGCCGCACGTCGAGGTGGAAGTCGCCCCGGCCGGCGACCAGGTGCGCGTCGAGCAGGGGTGCCGTCACGCCGTTCCGACCCAGCGGTCGCGCAGCCCGGCCAGGATGGCCACGGAGACGGTGAGCAGGATGAGGCTGAGCACGATGGCGGCCTGCACGTCGGTCTCCAGCGCCAGGTAGACGGCGAGCGGCATGGTCTGCGTCCGCCCCGGATAGTTGCCGGCGAAGGTGATCGTGGCGCCGAACTCGCCGAGCGCGCGGGCCCAGCAGAGCACCGCGCCGGCCGCCACCCCGGGGGCGACCAGCGGCAGGGTGACCCGGGTGAAGGTGGTCCACCGGCCGGCGCCGAGAGTGGCCGCCGCCTCCTCGTAGCGGGGGTCGGCGCCGCGCAGCGCGCCCTCGACGGCGATCACCAGGAAGGGCATGGCCACGAACGCCTCCGCCAGCACCACCCCGGCCGTGGTGAACGGCAGGCTCACCCCGAAGGTGGCGTCCAGCCAGGACCCGAGCAGCCCGCGCCGGCCGAAGACCAGCAGCAGCGCCACCCCGCCGACCACCGGGGGCAGCACCAGCGGCACGGTGACCAGCGCGCGGACCAGCCGCCGGCCGGGGAACTCGACCCGGGCCAGCAGCCACGCCAGGGGTACGCCGAGCGCGACGCAGAGCAGCGTGGCGGCGGTGGCCGTCTCCAGGGACAGCCGCAGCGCGGTGAGCACCCCGGGCTGGGTGAGCCGCCGGGGCAGCGTGGTCCACGGCGCCCGGACCAGCAGCCCGGCCAGCGGCAGGACGAGGAAGAGCAGGCCGAGCCCGGCCGGGAGGAGCAGGGCCAGCGGCACCCGCTGCCGGCGGCGCGCGGGGCGGGTCACCGGTTCGGTGGCGCCTGGAACCCGGCGGCGGTGAGCACGGCCAGGCCGGCGTCGGAGCGGACGTGATCGACGAACGCGCGGGCCCCGTCCGGGTTGCCGGCGTGCTTCAGGACCACGATCGGGTAGTCGTTGACCGCCCGGGCCGACTCGGGGAACTCGACGGCGTCCAGCTCGGCGGCGGCGCCGCGCACGTCGGTGCGGTAGACCAGCGCCGCGTCGACCTCACCGAGCTTCACCTTCGCGAGCGCGCCCTTGACGTCCTGCTCCAGGGTGGCGGGGGTGAGGCGCACGCCGGCCGCGGCGAGGGCGGTCTTCGCCGCGGCGCCGCACGGCACCTGCTCGGCGCAGAGCGCCACCTTCGCCCCGGGCCGGGCCAGGTCGGCCAGGCCGCCGATCTGGTGCGGGTTGCCCTTGGGTACGGCGACGACGAGCTGGTTGCGGACCAGGACGGCCGGTGTCCCGTCGGCGTCGCCCGCGTCGGTGACGGTCTTCATGGTGGCCGGCGAGGCGGCGGCGAACACGTCGGCGGGCGCGCCCTGGGTGATCTGGGTGGCGAGGGCCGAGCTGCCGGCGAAGTTGAAGACGACCCGGGTGCCGGGGTGGGCGGCCTCGTAGTCCTTGCCGAGCTTCGTGAAGGTCTCGGTGAGCGAGGCGGCGGCGAACACCGTCAGTGTGCCGCCCGTGCCGGCGCGCGACCCGTCGTCGTCGGCGCCGCCGCAGCCGGTCAGGGTCAGTCCCAGCACGGCCAGCCCGGCGAGGGCGGCGCGGATCCACCGTGCGGTCACGGGCTGGTCCTTCCCTTCGGCGCGGGCGCCCGCTCCACCACGACGGTGGTCGACTTGATCACCGCGACGGCGACCGAGCCGACCTGGAGGTCGAGGTCGTCGACCGCCTCGCGGCTCATCAGGGACACGATCCGGAACGGCCCGGCCTGGATGTCGACCTGGGCCATCACGGTGTCCTTGACGACGGCCGTGACGATGCCGCGCAGGCGGTTGCGGGCCGAGCTGAGCTCGGGGTGGCCCGGGGCACGGACGAACGCGGCCAGGTCGGCGCCGTCGAGCACCCGGTGGCCGTGCTCGTCGCGGGTGGCCGGCAGGCGCCCGGCGTCGATCCAGCGGCGGACCGTGTCCGCGCTGACCCCGAGCAGTTCGGCGGCCTCGCCAATCCGGAACACCGTCACGCGGCCACCCTAGCGTTTCGCAGGTGCGGGTGGGAAGCGGCGCAGCCCCTCGCATCCGCCAGGATGGAGGGGCCACGCCGGTCGTAGCTGCGACTGCCGTCAGTCGTCCGCCGGTGTGAGCCGGACCCGGCGGAGCAGCTGGGCGTTGAGCGCCACCACGATGGTGGAGGCGGACATCAGCACCGCACCCACCGCCGGGCTGAGCGCGACACCTGCCCAGGCCAGCACCCCGGCGGCGAGCGGGATGGCCACCACGTTGTAGCCGGCCGCCCAGGCCAGGTTCTGCCGCATCTTCCGGTACGACGCCCGGGACAGCCGGATCACGCCGGTCACGCCGCGCGGGTCGGAGGAGGCCAGCACCACCCCGGCGGACTCGATCGCCACGTCGGTGCCGGCGCCGATGGCCACGCCCACGTCGGCGCGGGCGAGCGCCGGGGCGTCGTTGACCCCGTCGCCGACCATGGCCACGGTCAGCCCGCGGGACTGGAGTTCGCTGACCGCCTTGTCCTTGTCGGCGGGCAGGACCTCGGCGAAGACCTCGTCCACGCCGGGGCGGAAGCCCAGGTCGGCGGCGACCGCCTCGGCGACCGGCCGCGCGTCCCCGGTGATCATCACGATCTTCTTCACCCCCTGCTCGCGCAGTTCCGCGATGGCCGCCCGGGCCTCCGGGCGCACCTCGTCCTCCAGGGCGAACGCGCCGACCACCTCGGGGCGGCCGGCCTCGGACAGCCGCACCAGGTGCAGCACCGCGGCGCCCCGTCGTGACCAGCCCTCCGCCGCGCGGGCCAGGTCGCCGGGGACGTCGGCGCCCAGCTCGCGCAGCAGGGCCGGGCCGCCCACCGCCCAGTCGGCGCCGTCCACCGTGGCGCGTACGCCCCGGCCGGTCAGCGAGCGGAAGTCCCGGGCCGCCGCCCGCAGGCCCCGGTCCTGCGCGGCGGTCACCAGGGCCCGGGCGAGCGGGTGCTCGCTGTCGGCCTCGACCGCGCCGGCCAGGCGCAGCGCTGCGTCGTCGTCCAGCCCGCCGGTGGCCGCCACCCCGGTGAGGGTGTGCCGTCCCTTGGTGAGGGTGCCGGTCTTGTCGAACAGCACCGCGTCGACGGTGCGCATGCGTTCGAGGGCGAGCCGGTCCTTCACCAGGATGCCGGCGCGGGCGGAGAGCGCCGTGGAGAGCGCCACGACCAGCGGGATGGCCAGCCCGAGGGCGTGCGGGCAGGCGATCACCAGCACCGTCACGGTCCGTACCACGGCCTGGTCGGTGTCGCCGACCACCAGCCAGGCCGCGAAGGTGGCCAGGCCGGCGAGGGCGGCGACGTAGAACAGCAGGGCGGCGAACCGGTCGGCAAGCACCTGGGCACGCCCGCCGGAGGACTGCGCCTGGGCGACGAGGCGGCCGATGCCGGCGAGCGCGGTGTCCTCGCCGACGGCCTCGACGCGTACCCGGAGGGCCGAGTCGGTGGCCACCGTGCCGGCGACCACCCGGTCCCCGACGGCGCGCGGCACCGGCCGGGACTCCCCCGTGATCATCGACTCGTCAAGCTCGGCGGCGCCGTCGACGATCCGGCCGTCGGCCGGCACCCGGCCGCCGGAGCGCACCAGCACCAGGTCGCCGACACGCAGGTCGGCCACCGGCACGCGGTGCGTGGCGCCGGAGTCGTCGAGGCGTTCGGCGTCGTCGGGCAGCAGCGCGGCCAGCGCCGCGAGGGCCCCCTGGGCCTGCCCGATCGCCTTCATCTCCTGCCAGTGGCCGAGCAGCATGATGGTGACCAGGGCCGCCAGCTCCCACCAGAAGTCCAGGTCGAACAGGCCGAGGCTGGTGGCCGCCGACGCCAGGTACGCGACCGTGATGGCCATCGAGATCAGCAGCATCATGCCCGGCGCCCGGTCGCGAACCTCGCGGACGCCGCCGACCAGGAACGGCCAGCCACCGTAGAAGAAGACGATCGTGCCGAGGACCGGGCCGACCCAGCGGACACCCGGGAAGTCCAGCGAGTAGCCGAGCCAGTCCATGACCATGTGGCTGGTCAGCACGATCGGCACGGTCAGCGCCAGGCTCAGCCAGAACTTGCGGCGGAACTGCTCGGGGTCGTGCCCCGCGTGCTTGTCATGCCCCGCGTGCCCGGCGTGCGGGTCGTGCTCGTCGTGCCCGGTCTGCGTGTCGTGGCCGGTGCCGTGGTGCCCATGTTCGGGTTGCATCGAACTCCACCTCCGCCACCACCATATACCCCTGGGGGGTATATGCCAACTCGCCGGTGCCGGCCCGGCCGGCGGCCGGACACGCGAGGGCCCCGCGGGTTAGCCTCGGGGGCAGGGCCGGCCCCGGGAGCGAGATGAGCGAGCAGAACACCCAGACGGTGCTGCCGGCGGCGTTCTTCGGGCACGGCAACCCGATGAACGCGCTGGAGGTCAACCGCTACAGCGCCGCCTGGCGGGAGTTCGGCCGCTCGGTGCCCCGGCCGCGGGCCATCCTGGTGGTCTCCGCGCACTGGTACATCGGCGCCACCGCGGTCACCGCGATGCCGCGGCCACGCACGATCCACGACTTCTACGGTTTCCCCCAGCAGCTCTTCGACGTGCGCTACCCGGCGCCCGGGCTGCCGGAGCTGGCCGAGGAGATCAGCGACGTGGTGCACCCCACCTGGGTCGGCGCCGACGTGGACTCCTGGGGCATCGACCACGGCACCTGGTCGGTGCTGACGCACGCGTTTCCCGACGCCGACATCCCGGTGGTGCAGCTCAGCATCAACGCGTTCAAGCCGTTCGACTACCACCTCGACCTCGGCGCCCGGCTCGCCCCGCTGCGCGAGCGGGGCGTGCTGGTGGTGGCCAGCGGCAACGTCGTGCACAACCTGGGCGGCGTCGACCCGCGGCTGGCCGACGAGGGCTTCGACTGGGCGCGCCGCTTCGACGACGCCGCCCGGGAGACGGTCCAGGACGCGCCGACCGAGGTGGCCCGGCTGGACGGGCACCGGGACTTCGACCTCGCGGTGCCGACACCGGACCACTTCATCCCGCTGCTCTACCTGGCCGGGCTGGCCGGCGCCACCGCGGACCGCCCGGAGGTGCTGGTCGACGGTTACGCGTACGGGTCGCTCTCGATGACCGCGTACACCCTCGGGCTGCGCTGTCGGGGCGAGCAGCCGGCGGGCGGCGCACCGTCGCTGCCGGGCGGGGTGCCCGCGGACTCGGCCAACATCTGAACTCGGCTACGAATCCTCACGGGGTCGGGCCGCGACGCCGGAGCCGCCGACCGGTCCCTTGCCCTGCCACGGCCAGCGGCCGTCCAGCTCCACCTCCAGCGAGAAGCTGAGGAACGTGCGGACCAGCACGATGAGCGCCAGCACCCCGACGCTGGTGAAGGTGGGCGAGACGGCCACGGTCCGGATGATGTCCCCGCCGACCAGGAACTCCAAGCCGAGCAGGATGGCCCGCCCGACGCCCTGCCGGTAGGACCGGTAGTGCTCGACGACCTGCCGGGTGCGCCACCAGCGCAGCCCGAAGACGACCGTGGCGGTCGCGACGCCCACCGCGATGACCAGCACCCCGGCCAGGTCCAGGAACGCGCCGATGTGCTGGATGAGCTCCTTCGTCGGCACCCGTCACCCCCGCGCCGCCGGCGGCGCCCCGCGCGCGCCGTCCGCAGCACCACCCTGTCGCATCGGAGCGGCAGGCGGGCGGCTTTCGCCCGGGCCCGCCCCGGCGGCGGGCTCGCCGGCATTCGCCCACCACCACCCTCCGCCGCGCCTAGGGTGGGAATCGGACCGGACCGTCCCGCACGCGGCGGGCGGTCACCGACGGCACCTGGCGAGGAGCGGACGTGACGGAGCCGGAAGAGGACCAGGAGAAGACCAGGAAGACCGACGACGTCCTGTACTCGGCGGACGGCGACCCGCACCACAACCTGGCCCAGGCGCCGCAGCCCGACGAGCACCTGACACCCCGCTACGAGCACGACGGCGAGACGGAGCCCGTCGGCGACGAGTAGACGGGGGCGCCTTCCGACGCCCCCGCCGCACGGCTCAGTCCTCGGCCTGCCAGCGGTAGAACACCGTGGCCACCGAGTCCTGCGGCCCGTGCCACTCCTCCGGCCGGTACGGGCTGACGTAGGGCGCGAGGTCCTGCATCACCTTCGCGAAGACCGGCTTCTCGTCGTGGTTGTTCCGGGTCGCCTCGGCGGCCGACGCCTCCTGTTCGAGCAGGTGGACGTAGACGTCGTCGATCGAGTACAGCCAGCGCCCGGTGACGCCCAGCTCGGCCGGCAGCGAGCCGGCGTCGGACTCGGCGAAGACCCGGGCCACGTCCGGTTCGGCGCCGGGCTTGATCCGCCCGACGATCACGGTCAGCGTGGTCTCCGCGGGCGGCTCTCCCTCCGGGGCCCAGTGGTAGAACTCCTTGGCCACCGAGTCGGACGGGTTCTTCCAGTACCTCGGGTACGGCGTCACGTACGGGCCGATGGCCTCGGCGATCTTCTGGAAGGCGGGCAGCCCCCGGGTCTGGCCCGAGATCCTCGGGTCCTGTTCGCGCTCGATGACGTGGATGTAGAGGTCGTGGTGGGACAGCAGGATGCGTCCGATGACCCCGAGGTCCTGGGGCCGGGTGGCCTGGTCGTAGTGGCCGAAGACATCCCCGACGATCTTGTCGCTGCCGGGGACCATGTGGCAGACGATCACGTTCCGGAAGACCATGGCTGCTCCTTGGGTGGGTTCGGGTGTGCGGGGAGAGGCTCAGGCGGCAAAGGTGACGGGCAGCTCCAGCAGGCCGCGGAACGGCGACGCGGCCGGCAGCCGGCGCACCTCGTCGACGGGTACGCCGAGCCGTAGCCCGGGCAGCCGGCGCAGCAGCGCGGCGAGCGCGATCTGCGCCTCCATCCGGGCCAGCGAGACGCCGAGGCAGTAGTGCACGCCGTGCCCGAAGCCCAGGTGCGGGCCGCGGACCCGGCGCAGGTCCAGCCGGTCGGGGTCGGTGAAGTGGGCGGGATCGTGGTTCGCCGCGTTGATCGCCACGCCGACGATCGACCCGCGGGGGATGCACACGCCCTCGTACTCGATGTCCTCGGTGGCGATCCGCGGGCTGGCCACCGGCAGCGGGCCGTCGAACCGCAGCAGCTCCTCGATGGCGGCCGGCAGCAGTTGGGGCGTGGCCCGCAGCAGCTCCAGCTGCTCGGGGTGGGTGAGCAGGGCGAGCACCGCGTTGCCGAGGAAGTCCGCGGTGGTCTGGTGCCCGGCGAACACCAGCAGGAAGGTCGTGGTGACCAGCTCCGCCTCGGAGAGCGTCCCGTCGCGGTCGACCGCGTCGATCAGCGCGCCGATGATGTCGTCGGCCCGGTCGCCGCGCTTGGCGCGCACCAGGTCGGCGAAGTAGTGGTGCAGGCGCAGCTGGGCCTCCTGCACGGCCGCCCGCTCCTCCGCCGGTGGCCGCCGCGTCGAGCCGGACGTGCGGATGACCTGCGTCCAGTCGAGCACCCGGTCGTGGTCCTCCGGCGGCACCCCGAGCAGCTCGCAGATGACCGTCATGGGCAGCGGGATGGCGAAGTCGCGCATCAGCTCGGCCTGGCCCTGCGGGAGCATCTTGTCGATGAGGTGGTCGACGACCTGCGCGATCCGCGGCCGCAGCGCCTCGATCCGCCGGGGCGCGAACGCCTGGGACACCACCCGGCGCAGCCGGGTGTGCTCGGGCGGATCGGAGTTGAGCATGTTGCGGTTCAACCCCTCCGAGTTCGGGCCGAAGATCCGCAGGTAGTGCTGGCCGGGACCGTAGAGGTCCTTGGACAGCCGCGGGTCGGTCAGCGCCGTCCGGGCGTCGTCGAACCGGGTGATGAGCCAGGAGTCGAAGCGCGGGGAGCTGACCGGGCACACCGGCCGGTCGGTGCGCAGCCGGGCGAAGGTCGGGTAGGGGTCGGCGGCGAACCCGTCGGTGTAGAGCTCGCCCGCCGGCACGGCGTCCTCGGTCATCGGTCCTCCTCGGATGCGCTGCCCACGCTGTGCAGCACCTGGTAGGTGTGCCGCTGCGCGGACTCGCGCAGCTCGCGGATGATGCGCAGCAGCCGGTCCCGGTGCTCGCTGCGGCCGAAGGCGTCCAGCCGCTCGCGGTCCGCCCAGTCGCTGATGATCAGATAGCTGCGCGGGTCGTCGGCGTCGCGGACCAGGTCCTGGTGCAGGCAGCCGTCCAGCGTGCGGATCTCCTCGGCCGCGGTGCGCCACTCGGCCTCGAAGCGCTCCTCGCAGCCCTCCCGGGTCCGCATCGCGAGCACCGTGCGTACCCGGGTCACCGGGCACCACCGAACACCAGGTGCAGGTGCTTGCGGAGCGCGTCGGCGTCGACCGGCTGGCTGCGGAACCCGACGTGCCCGTCCGGGCGGACCAGGTACAGCCCGGTGCCGGTCAGCCCGTACGTGGCGCGGAACCGGCCCTCGGCGTCGCACAGCACCGGCGGGTCGAGCAGCCGGGGCTCGGCGGCGTCCGGGCTGAGCAGCAGGTACGCGTCGACCTCCCCGGCCGCCTGCCGCCGCACGTCGGCGCAGAGTTCGGCCATCGCGCGCAGCGCCGGCTCGTCGGCCGACGCGTCGGCGTAGAGCAGCAGCGTGTGCCGGGTGCCGCGGGTCAGGTCGCGCAGCCGCAGCGGGTGGCCGACACCGCGGCGCAGCAACCCGTCCACGTCGGGGGCGCGGTCCCCGGGGCGGGGCGCCTCGCCCAGTGCGTCCGGATCGGACAGGCACTCGCCGACCAGCGGGCTGCCCGCGTAGCTGAGCAGCATGGACATCTCCTGGAGGAACTGCCGCTTCAGGTCCTCGCGGTCCAGCTCGTCGGTGAACGCCATCCGGACGGCGCGGCCGACGATCTCCTCGCCCTCCGGCCGCCGCTCGGTCTCGTAGCTGTCCAGCAGGCCGGGCGCGGCGATCCCGCGGACCGCCAGGGCCAGCTTCCAGGCCAGGTTCCAGGCGTCCTGGATGCCGGTGTTCATGCCCTGGCCGCCGGCCGGCGGGTGCAGGTGGGCGGCGTCGCCCACCACGAACACCCGGCCGTCGCGGTAGCGGTCCACGATGCCGTGGCTGATCCGGAACACCGACGACCAGCGCAGGTTCGCGGCGCGGGTGCCGGGCGGGGCGAGATGGTCGAGGGCGGCCTGGACGTCCGCCAGGGTGGGCGCGCCCAGCTCCGCGCTGAACCCGGGCGGGGCGTCCTGCCCGCCGGTCTGCGCGAAGAAGCGGGGCGGGGCCAGGGTGGCGATCCGGTAGCGGCGCTCGCCGCGCAGCGGGACGCAGACCAGCATGCCGTCCATCCGGCCGTCGGTCTCGTGCAGGAACCGCAGCAGGTGCCCGTCGGGCATGTCCCAGTCCACGTCGACGTCGCCGAGCATGAACAGCTGGGGGAACCGGCCGAGCCCGCCCGTGAAGGTCAGCCCGAGCAGTTCCCGCACCCGGCTGTGCGCGCCGTCGCAGCCCACCAGGTACTGTGCGCGGACCGTCTCGGTGCCGCCGTCGGCGGTGGTGACGGTGGCCGTCACGCCCTCGTCGTCCTGGGTGAAGTCGACCAGCTCGGCGCCGCGCTGAGGGCGTACCCCGAGGGTGGCCAGCCGGGCGGTCAGGATGCGCTCGGTCTCGTACTGGGGCAGGCCGAGGTGGGCGTACGGCAGGCCGGGCAGCTCCCAGCTCATCCGGTGCGTCTCCGCCCCGTTAACGAAGACCATGTTGCCGGTGAGCCAGATGCCGGCGTCCATGGCCTCCCGGACGACGCCCTGCTCCTCCCAGATCTCCATGGTGCGGCAGTGCACGCCGATCGCCTTGTCGGCCTGCCCGGCCGGGGTGGCCAGCTTGTCGATCACCCGGCAGTCGACACCCCGCCGGGCCAGCTCGACGGCGGCGGTGAGCCCGGCGGGCCCCGCCCCGACGACGAGTACGTCCGTTGTCCTGTGCACGTCGGCCTCCCTGCCCGTGGTGGGTTGTCGCCCGCCGTCCCCGTCGGGCACGACGTGGAACAGGCGGCGCCGGATGTCGAGAAGGAACGGCGCGATCGGCCCGGCCTGCGCGGAGGCGTGGGCCGGGTCGGCGATCCAGCGGAGGAACTCCCCCGCGCTGTTCCACTCGGCGAAGATGTGGTGCACGTCCGACCCGGGTTCGCGCAGCAACTGCTCGCGCCGGTACCCCGGTATCCCGGCCATCCGCGCCCGGACCTCCGGGTAGCCGCGGTGGAACTCGGCGAGCCGGGGCGTCGGCACGGTCAGCTCCACGTCCACGTAGACCGTCGAGTCGCCCGTCCCGTGCTCCCGCAGCACCGGGTAGTCGGCCGGTCCGGCCGGCTCGGTGAGCGGCCGGACCAGCTCGGCCAGCCGCGCGGCCACCGGCCCGTCCCGGTACGCGCGAAGCGCCGCCTCGTCGGCCCACTCGGTGACGACGACGAACCCGCGCGGGTCCAGGGCGTCGAGCAGCAGCTCGTGCCGGAGGTTGCCGGCCGATCCACCGACCTGCCCCGCGACCGTCCGCCACGCGGACCGCACGGCGGGCTCGCAGCCCGGATGCGCGCGCAGCCGGAGCATCGTCCTGATCATGAGGTCCCCTTCGACGGCCTGCGGGAGACGGTGGAACTGTCGCGGCCGGGTGGGCCGGCCATCACGTCGTCGCGCTGCGACCCTGCCGGAGGTCGCGTCAACCGTCCGTCACCGGCGGCCGCCGCGACGTCCCGGCCCGGTGACGCCGCGGGGACGGGACACCGCTAGGACGGCGCGCGGCGCGGGCCGTCGTCGGTGGACCTCCGTACCGTGGGCGGGGTGAGGATCTGGAACCGGCTCGCCGGCGCCGCCCCCGACCTCGGGTTCGCCGTGGCGTTCCTGGTCGCGCTCGCAGTGGAGGCGGTCGCCGTCGCGCAGAGCTGGGGCGCCCGGTACTGGGTGTTCGGCGGGCTCGCCGCCGTGGTGACCGGCGTGCTCGCGCTGCTGCGCCGGTGGCACCGGGGCCGGCTGGCCGTCGCCGGGCTCGTCGTCGCGGCGGTGACCGTGCTGGTCGCCCGGCTGGCCCACCTGCCGGCCGAGCCGGGTCCGGCCCTGGCGCTCGCGCTGGCGGTGCTCGTCGGCGCGGCGGTGCGTACCCTTCCGCCGGTGCCGGCCGGTGCGGTGGGCGCCGCGGGCCTCGCCCTCGTGGTGGGCGGCCAGCTCGCCGCCCGCCCGTCCCCGTCCGGGATCTCGTCGGTGGCCGCCCTGGCCGGGCCGGCCTGGCTGGCCGCCGTCGCGGTCGGGCTCTCGCTGCGCCTGGTCGACGCCCGCAACCAGGCCACCGCCGAGAAGGTACGCCAGGACGAGCGGCTGGAGCTGGCCCGCGAGCTGCACGACGTGGTGGCCCACCACGTCACCGGGATCGTGGTGCAGGCCCAGGCCGCCCGGTTGGTCGCCGGCCGGCACCCGGAGAAGCTCCCGGCCACCTTGGCCGGGATCGAGCTGGCCGGCTCGGACGCCCTCGCGGCCATGCGCCGGGTGGTCGGGCTGCTGCGCGACACCGCCGACGCCGCACCTGCCTCGCCCGGCCCGGAGCAGCTCGACGCCCTGGTCGAGCGCTTCAACCGGCACGGCCCGCCGGTGCGGCTGCACCTGGCCGGACCGCCCACGGAGTGGCCTCCGGAGGTGACCACCACCGTCCACCGGATCGTCCAGGAGGCACTGACCAACGTGTCCCGGCACGCCCCGCAGGCGCGGTCGGTCACCGTCACCGTGGGCCGGGACGCGGACGGGATCTCGGTGGAGGTGGTGGACGACGCGCCGCCGACCCCCGTCCGGAAGGGCCACCGCGGCGGGTACGGTCTCATCGGGATGCGCGAGCGCGTCCAGACCCTCGGCGG
This sequence comes from Micromonospora sp. NPDC004551, assembly GCF_040609975.1. Classification (NCBI taxonomy): domain Bacteria; kingdom Bacillati; phylum Actinomycetota; class Actinomycetes; order Micromonosporales; family Micromonosporaceae; genus Micromonospora; species Micromonospora sp. NPDC004551. The sequence continues at coordinate 53,404 of NZ_JBEXLM010000030.1, forward strand.
CACGCTGCGCGCCGGTCCCCGCCCCGACGGAGGCTGGGCCGTGCTGGCCACCCTCCCCCTCCCCACCAGGACGCCACGATGACCATCCGGGTGCTGCTCGCCGACGACCAGGCGATGGTCCGCGGCGGCCTGCGGCTGATTCTCGAGGACCAGCCGGACATCGACGTGGTGGCCGAGGTGTCCGACGGCGTCGATGCCGTGGCCGAGGCCCGCCGGCTGCGGCCGGACGTCTGCCTGGTCGACATCCGGATGCCCCGGCTGGACGGCATCGAGGTGACCCGCGCGCTGGCCGGCCCGGGGGTACCCCACCCGATGCGGGTCATCGTGGTGACCACCTTCGACCTCGACGAGTACGTCTACGGCGCGCTGCGCAACGGTGCGGTCGGCTTCCTCCTCAAGGACGCCGGGCCGGCGCTGCTGGTGGAGGCGGTGCGCGCCGCCCACAACGGCGACGCGCTGGTCTCGCCGTCGGTGACCCTTCGGCTGCTCCGGCACGTCACCGCGACCGGTGGGCCGCCCCGCGACAGGCCGGCGCCGCAGCTGTCGGACCGGGAGATCGAGGTGGTCCGGGCGATCGCGCGGGGGCGTACCAACCGGGAGATCGCCGCCGAGCTGTTCATCTCGCTGAGCACCGTCAAGAGCCACCTCTCCGGCATCCAGACGAAGCTGGGGCTGCGCAACCGGGTCGAGGTCGCCGCCTGGGCGTGGGAGAACCGCGTGGTGGAGAGCGGCTGACCGGCGCCGCTCAGGCGCCGGCGGCCCGGACCGTACGGAGCAGGAAGCCGGCCAGGACGAGGCGCTCGTCGCCGGTCTCCGCGACCACGTCGATCTCCGTGACCCGCGTGCCGGTCCACGCCGGCTCGGGGAAGCCCGCCCGCAGCTCCGGCTCGGTCACGCCCCAGCCGTGGCCCGCCGCCGGTGACACGACCAGCACGAAGACGGTCGCGCCCGGCGCGGCGAGGCCCGGCAGCGACGCGAGATAGCGGTCCACGGCGCCGCCGTTGCGGTGGATGCTGTGCAGCAGGCCGGAGTCGAACACCGAGTCGAACGGCGCCGAGGGCAGCGACAGGTTCGTGGCGTCCTGGACCTCGAAGTGCACGGCCAGGCCCTCGCGGGCGGCCTTGGCGCGGGCCACGTCGATCGCCACCCCGGAGATGTCGACCGCCGTCACCTGGTGCCCGCGCCGGGCCAGGGCGATCGCGAGATCGCCGGTGCCGCAGCCGATGTCGAGCACCTTGGGGCCCCGGACCTCGTGGTCGAGCACCTCGGCGAGGGCCGGCTGCGGGCCGCCGATGTCCCAGGGCGGCCCGCCCGAGTCGGCGGTGTCGCGGTAGACCTCGTCGTAGTCGTGGTCACCGTGGACGGGCTCGTCGCGGTGCGCTTCGACGTCGTGTGCCACCACACCCCCTGGACGACCGGCTCGGCGGCAGGAACCCGGGCTCGACCAGCACCCTACCCCGCGACGGGCCGGCGCGCGCTCAGGCGAAGAGCCGGGCCAGTTCGGTGCGGGAGCGGACGCCGAGCCGGTGGAAGATGTTGCGCAGGTGGTGGTCGATCGTCCGGGTGGAGAGCGACAGCCGGATGGCGATCTCCCGGTTTGTGGCCCCCTCGGCGACCAGCTGGGCGATGTGCAGCTGCTGGCCGGTCAGCAGCTGCGCCGCCGGCCGTTGCGGCGTGCCGACCGACTCCCCCGCCGCGCGCAGCTCCGCGCCCGCCCGCTCGGCCCAGACGGTGGCCCCGAGCAGGGTGAACGTCTCCCGCGCCCGGTGCAGGTACGCCCGGGCGTCCCGCGGCCGGCGGGCCCGGCGCAGTTCGCGGCCGAACAGCAGTTCGGTGCGGGCCCGCTCGAATCGGTCGGTGTCGGTGGGGTGCAGCCGCAGCGCCGTGCGGAACTCCCGTTCGGCCTCGGCACTGCCGCGGGGCGCCAGCAGCGCGTGGCAGCGGGCCGAGAGGGCCCGGCGCGACGGGCTCGCCGTGCTGCTGGCCCAGCGGTCGAAGACGGCGAGCGCGGCGGTGGGCCGCCGGCCGTCGTGGGCGGCGGCCTCCACGAGGTGCGGCGTGGCCATCACCTGCACGAGAACCTGGCCGCGGCCGGTGCCGGTGCGGGCCAGCGAGGCCAGCCGGGTGGTCGCGTCGGCGTGCCGGCCGTCGACCAAGTCGAGCACGCCGAGCGCCCACTGCGCGTACGCGTCGGGGCGGCTGCCCGGGGCGGCGCCCTCGCCGATCTCGGCGATCCGGGCGAGGCTGGTCGCCCGGTCGGCCCGCACGGCGGCCAGCACGGCGAGGATGCCGAGGTGGACCCGGGCGCAGGTCCACTGGCCGGTGGCACGGGCGATCCGCAGTCCCTCGCGGGCGGTCTCCGCCGCCGTGGCGTGCCGGCCCAGCCAGTACTCGGCGACCGCCCGCAGCTCCAGCGCGCGGGGCAGCACGGACCGCTCGTCGCGGGCCCGGGCCAGCTCGACGGCGCGGTCGGCGAGCCGGTGCGCCGCGCCGTCCACGGCCACCAGCAGTCCGGCCACGGCGGCGCAGACCAGCGCGGCCGGGGTGAGCGCCGGCCCGGTCAGCCGGCCGCCGAGGACGACGACCCGGCGCAGCGCCGGTCCGCCCTGCTCGTGGTCGCCCCGCAGGGTCGCACCGACGCCGGCCGCGAACGTGGTCAGCAGCTCGGCGTCCGGCGGGTCCCCGGGCCGGCGCAGCGCCCACGCCCGCCGCGCCACGTCCGCGTACCGGTAGTGGTCGCCGGTGAGGCAGATGGCCTCGCCGGCCCGGACCAGGCCGAGCAGGGCCGCCCCGCGGTCGGCCGGCGCGACGGCCCCGGCGGCGGCGAGCAGGGTGGTGACCGCGGTGGACGGCGCGTCGCAGCGCAGCTGGATCTCGCCGCGCAGCAGGTCGGCCGGCCCGGTCGCGGCCGGGTCGCCGGGCAGCGCGGCGAGCAGGCCCCGGGCCTCATCAGGGTGGCCGGCCGTCCACGCACGGCGCGCGGCGGCGATCGTCCGCGCGGCGGCGCGGGCGGGGTCGCCGCTCAGTTCGGCGGCGCGGCGCAGCGCGGCGACCGCCTCGGTCGCGTCGTCCGCGCCCGCGGCGGCCGCCGCCAGCTCCGCCGCCAGCGCCGGGTCGGGGCCGTCGGTGGCGGCGGCGCGGTGTACGGCCCGGCGCAGCGGCCGGTCGTCCAGCGCCCCGGCCAGCAGCAGGTGGGCCGCCCGCCGGTCGGCCAGCGGCGCGACGACCTCGATCATCGCCCGGGCCGGCGGGTGCGGGAAGGTCACGCCCGCCGGGCCGGCGCGCAGCAGGCCGGCGGCTTCGGCCGGTGCGAGCGCCTCGACGCCGGGGCCGGCGGCGCGCGCGGCACGGTCCAGGGTGGCCGGGTCCCCGTCCGCATCGAGCGCGGCCAGCAGCAGCACCCGCCGGGTGTCCGGCGGCAGCCGGTCGAGGCGGGCACGGTAGGCGGCGGCCAGCGCGCCGCCGGCCGGCGGGACGGCGGGCAGCGGCTCGTCCCCGTGCCACTGGCCGGGGGTGAGCGCGTCGGCGAGGTCGACCAGCGCCTGCGGGTTGCCGCCGCTGACCGCCGCCAGTCCGGCGGCCACCGGGGCCGGCGGTGGGGTGGGCCGTCGGTCGGCGAGCAGGGCCCGGCACTGCTGCTCGTCGAGGGGGCGCAGCCGGCGGGCGGGCAGGTCGCCGGCCGCCGCCTCGCCGGTCGCGGTGAGCAGGAGGACGACCGGCAGCCGGCTCAGCCGGCGGGCCACCACGGCGAGCGTCGCGCCCGTCTGCGGGTCGCCGTCGTCGACGTCGTCCATGGTGCACAGCAGCGGCCGGTCGCGGGCGGCGACGGCGAGCAGGCCGAGCACGGCGGTGGCCAGCGTCAGCCGCTGGGCGTCCGGGCAGCCGCCGCCGGTCAGCACCCGCCGCAGCACCCGCCGCTGCCGGTCGGGCAGCGCACCGGCCCGGTCGAGCACCGGGTCGAGCAGGCGTTGCAGGCCTGCGTACGGCAGCGTCGCCTCGTCGGCGAGCCCGGCGCCGGCGAGCACCGCCCGCTCACCGGCGTGCCGCCGGGCGTACGCCAGGAGCGCGCTGCGGCCCGAGCCGGGCTCGCCGTGGAACAGCAGCGCGCCGCCGGCCGTCCCGTCGAGGAGAGCGCGGATCGCCCGGCACTCGCCGCCCCGGCCGCGCAAGGTTATTTGCACTGGCAATGCAGTAACCATGCATCCAGTTTCACCTATCGGTAACCCGTCGGAAAAGACTCTGCCCGCCGGGATCCGCCCACACGACCGGGGCGGTCGCCGCGGCGACCGCCCCGGCGGCGAGGCTCAGGAGCTGGGGCAGGTGTTCCGGTACTCCTCGATGGCCAGCCCGCTCGGGCCCGGGCAGAGGAACTGCTCGTAGCGGGTGTCGTCGTCCACGAAGCGCTTCAGCCAGGCCACCATCTGCTTGGCCGTCGGCGTGTTCACCGTCTGCGGGAAGAAGTGGCTCGCCCCGTTCAACTCCAGGTACGCCTTCTCCGACGACGCCGGGATGCTGTTGTAGAAGGGCACCGAGTGGGTGGCGACCGGGGCGATGCTGTCGCTCTCCCCGCCGACGATGAGCGTCGGAACGGTCACGCCCGACCAGGTCTTGTCCAGGTTCCAGGGCGCGAGCGGCACGGCGGCCTGGAGCGACGGCCGGGCGGCCGCGGCCTCCAGGGTGCCGCCGCCGCCCATCGAGTGCCCGGCCACGGCGAGCCGGCCGGCGTCGATCCGGCCCCGGACGGAGCTGCGCTGGACCAGGTAGTCCAGCGCGGCCAGGAGCTGGCGACCGCGGCTGTCCGGCTGGTCGAGGACGCTGTTGGTCTCGATGCCGATGACCACGAAGCCGTGCGAGGCGATCCGCGGTCCCAGCCAGCTGAGGCTCGACCAGGTGGCCGTGTAGCCGGGCGAGATGGCGATGGCGCCGAAGGTGCCCTCGGCGGTGCTGGTCGGGTAGTAGACGACCCCGCCGCCGAAGCCGGTGACGCTCAGCGCGGAGACGCTGTAGGACGTGGTGGCGAAGGGGCCGCGGCTGGCCTCGAGGAGGGCGTCGGTCGGCGCAGGGCCGCGCTCGTAGGGGTTGGCCGCGGCCTGCGCGACGGCCGGGACGGCCAGGGCGCCACTGACGGCCAGGACGGCCGCCGCGGCGAGACGGCCCAGGGCCCGGAGACGGATACGGGGACGGGGGGTGGTGGCTGATCGCACGTCGGTCGCTCCTTGTCGGGTAGGGAGATCCATCGACATGCGTCAGTATTGGAGCGGCCACCCGTTCACCGCATCGGCGAAATCACCGGTCGTCGCCCGCAGGTGTGCCCGCGCGTTTTCCGGGAATGGCACCCGACGGCCGGCGCGGGCGACGGAGGTCAGGTGGGCAACGGGAGGCAGGATCCGGATGTGCCGGGGGCGGCGCGGTCGCGGCGCCCGGGCGAGGACGGCGGCCCGCCGCAGCTCGCCGGCCTGCACCACAGCGAACCGACGATGGCCGACCCGGACGTGGTCCTCCAGATCCCCCACCTCCGGGTGGACGACCTCTGCGCCGAGGTCGACGACCTGGACGCCCACGTGTCCCTACGGGCCCGGCTGGGCGGCCTGCTCCAACTCGACGTCGGGGCGCAGGCCCGTCTGGGCACGGTCCGGATGGACCTCCGGGGCGTGACCACCGAGGCGATGCTGGAGGTCCGGCTCGACGAGCTGAACGGCATCCTCGACCGTGCGTTGAGCACCGTCGACCGCAACCCGCAGATCATCGAGGCGGCGGTCCGGACCGCGGGCGCCACGGCCGACCGGGCGGGCCGGACCGCGCCACCGGCGCCGGAACCGCAGGCCCGGACGCGCCGGCAGCCGGCCGACCCCGCGGGCGGGACGGCCGGCACGCCGGGGCGTACGGCGTGGCGGCGGATGAAGAAGATCGCCAAGGACGGCCGGCCGCTGCGGCGGGCCGCGGCGCGGCTGCTGCCCGGGGCGGGACCGGATTCGCGCCGCGACGGATGACCGACCCGGCCTACTCATCGAGGTCGGTACGCGGGAGCAGGTCCGGTGACCAGCGCACGTCGTAGCGCGGCGCGGCGACCGACCGGGCGAAGGCGGTCGACGCGGCCGGCGAGCTGACGATCCGCCAGTCCAGCTCCTTGTCCACCTCGAACCAGATGAGGCCGATGATGTCCCGGTGCTTCGGCAGCGTCCGGAACGTCTCCCGGATCCACTCGGCCTTGCGCCCGCCGGCGTCGGAGGCGCCCGTCTCCGTGACGACCAGCGGCCGCCGGCTGAAGGTGCGGATCTCCGCGAGGGTGGGGCCGAAGATGGCGTCGAAGGACCAGTACTCCGACCAGGCCCCGGTGCCGTAGTAGCCGGTGGCGCCCACCCAGTCGACGTAGTCGTCGCCGGGGTAGAACTCCGCGAGGTTCCCGGTCGTCTTGCTCCACCGGGCATTCGGGCTCCACACCCAGCTGACGTTGGTGGCCCCGGCCCGCTCGAACAGGTCGTGCACGTGACGCCAGGCCTCGACGTACTCGCCGGGCCGGTTGCCGTTGGCCTTCTCGCACCACGGGTACCAGTCGCCGTTCATCTCGTGGGCGAACCGGATGGCGACCGGGTAGCCGAGCGACTTCACGCCCTCGGCCCAGGAGCGCAGGTAGTCGTCGAACTCGCCGTCCGCGATGCGCGACAGCCGGTAGCCCGGCTGGCTGGACCGCAGCCGGTCGATCTCGCGGACGGTGAGCTTCTTCTTCCGGGCCGCCTGGTCCACGCGGTGGTCCCAGGGCTCCCAGGCGACCATCGGCAGCATGCCGCGGTCCTTGATCCGGTCGAAGAGCGCCCGGTCGAACGTGCCGGACTGCCAGCTCACGCCGAAGAGCATCACCTGCGGCTGCCGCCGGGCGGCTGCGGCGAACCGGTCCACCGCCGCGAAGTCGTACGGGCCCTTCTCCGTCATCACGCCGATGAAGGCCTTGCCGGCCGGCGGGAAGAGGTCCGCAGCCAGTTGGAGCGGGGGGCCGTCGACACCGGCGGGCACCACCAGACCCGATCCGGCTCTCGCCGGCGGGGCGGACGCGGCGCCCGTCCGGCTCCCGCTCCCGCTCGTGGTGACCGGCGCCAGGGTGAAGGCGTAGGCGAGCAGCAGCCCGGCGATCACCATCCCGAGGACCCGCGGCCAGGTCAGCCGCACCACGTCACCAGCTTCTCCACGGGGCCAGCTTATACCGATTGTCCTGTTATGTCCGGAGAGCTAGTTCTCCAGTCTCGTGCGCAGGGGCATGTCGGGCGACCAGTCGAACCGGTAGCGGGGGTCGGCGACCGCGTCGGCGAAGGCCGTGGACACGGCCGGGGAGCTGACGATGCGCCAGTCCAGTTCCTTGTCCACCTCGAACCAGATCAGCCCGATGATGTCCTTGTGACGCGGCAGCGCCCGGAAGGTCTCCGTGATCCATTCGGCCTTGCGCCCCGTGGCGTCAGAGGCGCCGGTCTCGGTGATGACCATCGGTTTCCCGCTGAACGCGCGGATCTCGGTGATGGTGGGACCGAAGATCGAATCGAAGGACCGGTAGTCCGTGTAGGCCCCGATGCCGTAGTAGCCCGTGACACCCACCCAGTCGACGTAGTCGTCGCCCGGATACCACCCGGCGAGCTTCGGGGACGACTCGTCCCAGCGGGAGTTCGGGCTCCACACCCAGGTCACGTTGGTGACCCCGGCCGCACGGAAGAGGTCGTGCACGTGCCGCCACGCCGCGACGTACTCGCCGGGCCGGTTCCCGTTGCTCGCCTCGGACCACGGGTACCAGTCGCCGTTCATCTCGTGCGCCAACCGGATGGCCACCGGGTAGCCGAGGGACCTGATCCCCTCGGCCCAGGAGCGCAGGTAGGGGTCGAAGTCACCGGCCGTGATGCGGGACAACCGGTAGGCGGGCTGGTCGGACCTGATCCTGTCGATCTCCCGGGTGGGGAGCTTCTTTTCGCGGGCCGCCTTGTCCACCCGGTAGTCCCACGGTTCCCAGCCCAGCATCGGCAGCATCCCCCGGCCGCTGACGCGGTCGAAGAGCGTCCGGTCGAAGTCGTCCACATTCCATGACGCGCTGAAGAGCATCACCTGCGGCTGGCGTCCCGCGGCCGCCGTGAACGAGTCCAGCGCCGCGAAGTCGTGCGGGCCCTTGTCGGTCATGATGCCGATGAACGCCGTGCCGGCCGGCGGGAAGGGTTGCGCGGCCGTTGGCCGGGAGGCAGCGGCCGGCCCGGCCGTCGCGGGCCGGCCGGACCGGTCGTCCTCCCGGCCACCGAACACGGCGTCCGGCGCCAGGGCGACCGCGTAGGTGAGCAGCAGCGCGCCGGTCAGTCCCAGCAGGGCCCGCGCCGGGATGGATGCCTTCACCGCTACTCCTTCGTACGGGGGGTCATGTCCGGCGACCAGGTGACCTGGTAGCGCGGGGCGGCCACCGCGTCGGCGAAGGCCGTGGACACGGCCGGCGAGCTGACGATGCGCCAGTCGAGTTCCTTGTTCACCTCGAACCAGATCAGCCCGATGACGAACGGGTACCTGGGCAGGGCCTGGAACGCCTGCCTGATCCACTCGGCCTTGCGCCCGGCGTGATCCGACGCACCGGTCTCGGTGATGACCATCGGCTTCGTGCTGACGGTGCGGATCTCGGCGATGGTCTTCGCGAAGACCTCGTCGAAGGAGAGGTACGGCGCGAAGTCGTACTTGCCGTAGTAGCCCGTGACGCCCACCCAGTCCACGTAGTCGTCGCCCGGGTAGTAGGTGGAGATCGCGGGGGTCAGGTCGGTGTACCGGACGTTCGCGCTCCACACCCAGGTGACGTTCGTGGCCCCGGCCGCCCGGAACACGTCGTGCACGTGGCGCCAGGCCTTCACGTAGTCACCCGGCTGGTTGCCGTTGACCAGCTCGCACCACGGGTACCAGTAGCCGTTCATCTCGTGGGCGAAGCGGATGGCCACCGGGTAGCCGAGGGACCTGATCCCCTCCGCCCAGGACCGCACGTAGCTGTCGAACTCCCCGCCCGCTATCCGGGACAGCCGGTAGCGGGGTTGATCCGACCGGACCCGGTCGATCTCCTGGGCGGTCAGCTTCTGCTGCCGGGCCCGCTCGTCCAGCCGGTAGTCCCAGGGTTCCCAGCCCAGCATCGGCATCATGCCGCGGTCCCGGATCCGGTCGAAGAGCGTCCGGTCGAACGTGGCGGACTCCCACCCCTCGCTGAAGAGCATGACTTGCGGCCGGTGCCGGGCGGCCGCCGCGAACCTGTCCACCGGCGTGAAGTCGTGGGGCCCCTTGTCGGTCATGACACCGATGAAGGTCTTTCCGGGCGCCGGGAAGCTGCCGCGGGGCCGGGGAGCCTTCGCCTCCGCCGTCACCGTCCCGCCCCGGCCCTCGGCGCCGACGGTGGGCGCGACGGCGAAGGCGTACGTCAGCAGCAGCGCGCCGGTCAACACCAGCACGACCCGGGGGAAGGTGAACCGCATCATCGCAGGACCTCCTCGGCCGCGACCCGGGACCGTGGCGGATGGACCTCCTCGGTCTCCGCGCGAGCGGGCGCGGGGGCGGGCGCGGGCACGGCCACCTCGTCGTCCGGCCGGCGGGCGGCCCGCACGTTCGACACGAGCGCGATCAACGGCGGGCCGAGCCCGGTCAGGAGGGTCAGGACGGGCCACACCCGCAGCAGCGGTGAGCTGTTGTCGAGCACGAAGCTCGCGCCGAGCAGCCCGGCGGAGACGCCCGCCCAGCAGAGGTGCAACCGGAACGTACGGAGCGACTCGACGGTGCGCAGCCTCCCCTTGGCCGTCACCACGAACCCGAGCTTGCGGCGCAGCAGCGCGGTGAACCCGGCGGCCACGTAGACGGGCCCGGCGAACAGCGCCAGCGCCATGCCGACCAGGCCGATCTCCTCCCGTTCGTGCGGGGCGATGTTGAAGCGGCGGAGCCACAGCCACAGCACGAACCAGGTGCCGAAGGTCGAGCCCCAGAGCACCGACCACGTGGTGACGTCGAGCTGCGCCGAACCGACCCCGGTGAGCAGGTACATCGCGGTGGCGAGGTTGCCCAGCAGCAGGCTGACCGCGACGCTCGGGTAGTAGAACTGGAGCAGCCGGTACTGCCAGCGGCGGCGGGACGGCAGTTCGCGCGGTGCGCGCAGTTCGGGCCGGACGAGGATCTCGCAGATGCCGGCCGCCCAGCGCTTCTGCTGGTTGAAGTAGTCCGCCCACGAGGTCGGGCCCTCGCCGATGGCCACCACGTCGGGCGTGTAGACGCCCTTCCACTTGTTGCCGGTCTCCGGGTTCGTCGCGGCGTGGATGCGGATGCTGGTCAGGTGGTCCTCGATGATCGAGTCCTGGTAGCCGCCGATGGTCCGCCAGGCCGCGGGCCGGTAGAGGTGGCCGGTCCCGGTGAGCAGCGGCGCGTCCAGCCCGTTGCCGCCGCGGGCGATGAGCCCGTTGTAGAGGTACTGCTGCACGGAGGCGCCGTGCGCGACGAAGTTCTGGTGCATGTTGCCGTAGACCTGGGGGGTCACCACGAAGGCGACGTCCGGGTCGCGGAAGTAACCAAGAGTGCGTTCGAGGAAGTTGGGCAGCGGCACATGGTCCGGGTCGACGTTGGCCACCACGTCGTACCGGTCCTCGTTCTCGGCCCGCCAGGCGTTGTGGTTGCCGGACTTGGTCCGGGCCCGGAACTCCCCGCCGGGCTGGTTGTACTCCGGCCGGCCCTTGCGGCTGAAGTGGTGGACGCCGAGCCGCGCGGCCATCTCCTTGACGGCCGGGTCGTCCCCCTCGTCGAGGATCCAGACGTCGACCTGTCCGCAGTAGACGATCTGCCGCAGGCGCCGCAGCGTCCGCTCCGCCACGTCGAGCGGTTCCTTGCTGGGCACGATAGTGGTGAGCAGGGCCACCCGGAGGCCGACCGGCGGGTCGACGGGCACCGGGTCCCGGGCGTGGAACGCGAACACCCACACCACCACGTTCTGCGCCAGGCGGATCAGTTCGACGCCGACGACCACACAGAAGCCCAGCCGGGCCGCGATCGTCTCCCAGCCGCCGCCGGCCCCGATGACGCCGGGGCCGGGCACGTGCTGGGGCAGCAGCAACCAGCCGACGAACAGCAGCCCGGCCGCGCTGTTGACCAGCACGAGCAGGGTCAGCACCAGCCGCGCCGCGGGCGAGGCGGCGGGCCGGAACTCGACCGCCGCGTCCGGCCGCTGTGGCGCGGCCAGCGGCCCGGCGGTGGCGCCGCACCTGGCGTACGCCAGGCGGGCCCGGATGTTCAACTGCCGGCGGTCCGGTCCCTTCCGGGCGGGCGGTCCGGCCGGGGCGAGCACCGGCGGACGCTTGCCCGAGGTGCCCGGCGTGCCGGTCCGGGACGGGCGTGTATCGGCGGCGATGGCCATGTTTCCCCCATGGTGATCTCGCCACGAACCCTGGGCGGGCCGCGGTGGAAAGGTTTCGGTCGGTCAGCGGGCGGTGCGGTCGTCCACCAGGAGGGCCAGCGTGAACCCGGTCGGGTGCCAGACCTGCGCCACCTGGTATCCGGTGCGGAGCAGCCGCTCCGTCGCGCCACCGACGGGCGGCACGGGATCCGCGCGTTCGCCGGGGCGGATCACCCACAGCCGCCGGACGCCCCACAGGCAACCGGCGCAGCCGTGCGGCGGCGCCGCGGCGAACAGGTCCATCGGTCGCCGGTCGGCGGGAAGATAGCGGGCCACCAGGCTCCGCGCATCCGCATCGCCGTACACGACGCCGTCGTCGGGCAGCCGCCGCGCGCCGACGATCTCGGCGACCTCACGGCTGGCCTGCCCGTGCCCGTCGGGCGCCCGGAGGGCCGACTGGGCGGGCGCGCCGATCAGGGCCAGCGCCGCCACCGCCACCACCCACCAGCGGGCGCGTACCCGCGACAGCGCGGCCGCGGCCAGCGTCGCCCACGCCGGCAGTGTGAAGAGCAGGCTCGACGGCGACCAGACCGGCGTCCCCTGCGCGAGGAGGAGCAGGCCGAGCGGCGGCAGCACCGCCCACGCGGTGCAGACCGCTGCGGCGCGCCGCAGCGGGAGGCTGAACAGCGCCAGCCCGAGCAGCGCCGCGCCCAGCGCGGCGACGCCGAACAACTCCTCGGGGGTCGCGGCGAGGGCGGCCAGGTCGGGCCGGGCCGCCGGCGCGATCTGCCCGCCGGCGCGCACCCCGGACCAGAGCAGCGCGGCGGCGGGGAGCGCGCCGAGGAGGGCGGCGGCCAGCCACCGACCGGTCACCCCACGCCGGAACGCGAGCACGGCCCAGCCGTGCCCGACGAGCAGCAGGAGCGCCACGGCGTGACACAGGCCCAGCAGGGCCACCGCAGCGGCGTACGGGGCGAGGCGGCGCAGGCTCGGCCGGTCCAGGGCGGGCGGCAGGAACCAGGTGGCGAGCACGGCGGCGAACAGGGCCAGCGCGTACGGCTGGGCCTCCTGGGCGTACCGGGTGACGCTCGGCAGCAGCGCGAAGATCACCCCGGCCAGGACCCCGGTGCCCGGCGCGAACATCCGGGCGGCCAGCCCGCCGACGAGCGCGGCGGCCGCCGCCATGGCGAGCAGGGACGGTACGCGCAGCGCGAGGTCGGAGGTGCCGAACGCCGCCGCCCAGGCGCGCATGAGCAGGTGGTACGGCACGAGCGTGACATCGCCGCCGGGCAGCCCGTGCGGCCAGGGCGAGGTGGCGGCCCGCCAGGTCGCCAACTCCGCCAGGCGCAGGCCGGGGATGGTGGCTCCCACGGCGCCGAGCGCGCCGGTCAGCAGCGCCGGCAGCAGCCACGCGGCGAGCCGCCACCGGGAGGTGTCGGTCGGCGGACGCTGCCCGCCGGCCCGGGAACCGACCGCGCGGTCCTCGCCCCACGGGTCCTCGACCCGCATCTCTCCCGGCCCGAGCCGGGGCAGGACCATGGTGTCCGCGTCCATCATCGTGACTCACGCATCCCTGTGGGTGCCGGCGACCTGGTTCCAGCCGCCCCGGGCGACGCCGGATCGGCGTGCTCGCGACGGTGCGACCGCGTGACGCGGGCGGCACCGGGAGTCCCGGGTCGAGGACTGGATGACACCGTGGAGCTTAATGAGCCAGTCCGACATAACGCTCATATAAGACGAACCGGACTAGCCGATAACCCGGACGGGGGAGGCGGCCGAGGTGGCCTCCCCCGCGCCGAGACATCCGATGGTCGAAGCTGCCCCGAACCGCCACCGGGCCGCGGTTCTCATGCGAGCATCGGCCCGGAGGGACGACGTGAAGGCACTGGTCTGGCAGGGCGCGAACCAGCTGGCCGTGACCCAGGTCCCGGACCCGGAGCTGCGCAACGAGCAGGACATGATCGTCCGGGTGCGCAAGAGCGCCACGTGCGGCTCCGACCTGCATCTGCTCGGCGGCCACCGGCCCGTCCCGGCGCGCGGCCTCGTGCTGGGGCACGAGTTCCTCGGCGAGGTGGCCGAGGTCGGGCCCCGGGTACGCCGGCACCGGGTGGGCGACCGGGTGGTGGTCTGCGCGGTCGTATCGTGCGGCCGGTGCTGGCACTGCCGTCGGCAGGAATTCTCGCTGTGTGACAACGGCGGCACCGACCGGGCGGCTCGGGGTTCCGCCACCGGCGGCTGCTACGGCCTTCCGAGCCCTCTCGACGGGTTCGCCGGCAGCCACGCCGAGTACGTCCGCGTCCCGTACGCCGACCAGGGCGCCTTCACCGTGCCGGACGGGGTCGCCGACGAGCGGGCGCTGTTCGCCTCCGACGCCGCACCGACCGGCTGGATGGGCGCCGATCTCGGTGGCGTCCGGCCCGGTGACGTGGTGGCCGTGTGGGGCGCGGGCGGCGTCGGTCAGCTGGCGGCGCGGGCCGCCGTGCTGCTGGGCGCGGAGCGGGTCGTCGTGATCGACCGGCTGGCCGACCGGCTCCGGATGGCCGAGCGGCACCTCGGCGTCGAGACGATCGACTACGGGACCCAGGACGTCGGCGGGGAACTGCTGGAACGCAGCGGCGGGCGGGGCCCGGACGTGTGCATCGAGGCCGTCGGCACGCAGGCGCCCGGCGGCGGCCGGTTCGCCCGGCTCATCCCACGGCTCGGACCGGAGCCGGACCGGCCCGTGGCCGCCCGGGAGGCCGTCCGTCACTGCCGCAAGGGCGGCCGCGTCTTCCTGCTCGGGACGTACGCCGGCGGGGTCGACACCGTGCCGCTGGGTGACGTGGTGGACAACGGCCTCACCCTGCGCGGCGCCCGGCAGCACGGCCACCGGTACATCCCCATGCTGCTGGACCGGATGGCCCGCGGCGAGCTGGTCACCGAACACCTCGCCACCCACACGATGCCCCTGGACCAGGCGCCGCGCGGCTACCACACGTTCGCGAACCGGCTCGACGGCTGCGTCCGCGCCGTCTTCGAGCCGTCCGCCTGAGCCGTCCTGTCGGCCAGATCACTTCAGGGCACGAAACTTTGCACAGTCTGCAAGATCGCCTGTAGGGTCGCGCGGTGACCCTGGACAGCCCTCCCGCCGACGGCGGCCTCCGCGACCGCAAGAAGCGGCGGACCCGCACCGCGCTGGCCACCGCGGCGCTGCGCCTGGTCGCCGAGCACGGTCTCGACCAGGTGACCGTCGAGGAGATCAGCGCGGCGGCGGATGTCTCCTCCCGCACCTTCTTCAACTACTTCCCGAGCAAGGACGACGCGCTCGTCGGGGACCAGGCCGCGCTCAACGGCCGGTTCGTGGCGCGGCTCGCCGAGGTGCCCCCCGAGGTGCCCGCCCTCGCGGCCGTCCGCGCGGCGCTCGGCGAGGTGATCGAGGAGTTGCAGGAGGACCGCGAGCTGTGGCTGCTCCGGATGGACGTGGTCATGCGCAATCCCGCCCTGCTGCCGCGCCTGATCGCCGCGGGCGCCGAGGCGGAGCGTGCGCTGACCGACGTCGTCGCCGCCCGGGTGGGCGTACCCGCCGACCACGGGTTCCCGGCCCTGCTCACCACCGTCACCGGCGCGGCGTTCCGCGTCGCCGCGCTCCGCTGGGCCGCCACCGCCGGCGCCCGGCCCCTCGCCGACCTGGTCGACGAGGCGTTCGACGCCCTCGCCGCCGGCCTGCCGGATCCCGGTCCGGCGCCGGAGTTCCACCCGTCCCGCACCCCGAGTTGAGGAACCGCATGTCCGTACCCACCATGCCCGCCGACGCCGCCGAGGCCGGCCCGGCCCGCATGTCCCGCCGCGAAGTCCTCCAGGCCCTCTCCGGCCTCATGGTGGGCATGTTCGTGTCGATCCTCGCGTCCACCGTGGTGGCGAACGCGCTGCCGCGCATCATCGCCGACCTGAACGGCAGCCAGACCGTCTACACGTGGATCGTGACCACCGAACTGCTGGCCATGACGGCGACCGTGCCGATCTGGGGCAAGCTGGCCGACCTCTACAGCAAGAAGCTGCTCATCCAGTCGTCCCTGGGCCTGTTCGTGATCGGCTCGCTGATCGCCGGCTTCACCCCGAACGTCGAGGTGCTGCTGGTGAGCCGGATCGTGCAGGGCGTCGGCGCCGGCGGCATGACGGCGCTGGCCACCATCGTGATGGCCGCCATGATCCCGCCGCGCGAACTCGGCCGGTACGCGGGCATCTTCGGCGCCGTCTTCGGCGTCGGCACCATCGCCGGGCCGCTCATCGGCGGCGTCCTGGTCGACACCTCCTGGCTCGGCTGGCGCTGGTGCTTCCTGATCGGCGTCCCGTTCACCCTCCTGTCGATCTTCCTGCTCCAGCGGACGCTGCACCTGCCGGTCGTCCGCCGCGAGGTGCGCATCGACTGGCTCGGCGCGGCCCTCATCACGACGGGCGTCTCGCTACTGCTGGTCTGGTCGTCGCTGGCCGGGCACAAGTTCGCCTGGGCCTCCGGCTGGACGGCGCTCATGGTCGCCGGCGGGGTCGCCGTGCTGGCCGTGGCGGTGTTCGTCGAGTCCCGGGCCGCCGAGCCGATCGTCCCGCTCGACATCTTCCGCAACCGGACCGTCTCGCTGGCCACCGTGGCCAGCGTCCTGGTCGGCGTGGCGATGTTCGGCGGCACCGTCTTCCTGTCGCAGTACTTCCAGGTCTCCCTGGGCAAGTCGCCGACGGTGGCCGGCCTCATGAGCCTGCCGATGATCTTCGGTCTGCTGGTGTCCTCGACCGTCGCCGGCCAGCTCATCACCCGGTACGGCCGCTGGAAGATCTTCCTGGTCGCCGGCGGCGCCGTCATGACGGCCGGGATGGTGCTGCTCGGCACCATCGGGGCCGGCACCAGCGTCGTCCTGCTCTCCGTCTACATGGCGGTGCTCGGCATCGGCGTCGGCATGCTGATGCAGAACCTGGTGCTGGCCGCCCAGAACGACGTGCCCGCCCACGAACTCGGCGCGGCCACCTCGGTGCTGACGTTCTTCCGCAGCATGGGCGGCGCCATCGGGGTCAGCGCCCTGGGCGCCGTCCTGGCCAACCGGGTCACCGACCTGATGACCGAGCGGCTCGGCCCGGCCGCGACCGGCGGGGGCGACTCCGCCGCCGTGCCGGACCTGTCCGCGCTGCCGGAGCCGCTGCTGCGCATCGTGCAGGACGTCTACGGCAGCGCCACGGCCGAGCTGTTCCTGATCGGCGCGCCGCTGGCCCTGCTCGCCATGGTGGTGGTGCTCTTCATCAAGGAGAAGCCCCTGCACACGCTGAGCGGCGACGAGCGGCGGGCGCAGGAGGAGGCGGCGCAGGCCGCGGGCGTCACCCACTGACGCCGCCCGGAGGGTCCGCGCAGCCACCGGTTCCGGGGCTGCGCGGACCCGCGCCGGGTGACAGGATGACCCGGTGTCATCCCTCGCGCTACGGCACGTGACCTTCCTCGGTGGGTATCCGCGTGGCACCGGCGAGACGACGGGGCTGACCGCCGTCCTCGACCGCTCCGGCATCGACCTGCGCCGGCCGATCCGGCGGTTCCTCCGCCTGCCCTGGCCCACCCTGCGCGGGCTGGACATCCGCACCCCGAGCCTGTTCTCCATGGCGCTCGACGGCCCCGGCCTGGGCTCCGGCGGGGCACACCTCGACCTCCACCTGGACCAGGGGGTGTGCCGGCTGCACGTCCCGGGCGCGCCGGCGCCGGAGCTGCGGGACCGGCTCGCGGCGTGGGCGGCCGACGAGGCGGGGCCACCCGAGCCGCTGCCCGCCACTCCCCCACCGCCGCCGCGTCCGGCGCGCGGTCCCGGCGACCTGGTCCGGATGTCCCTCGACCTCTGGCGGGCCGCCGGCGTCGGGCGGGAGCAGGTCACCGACCGCAACACGTTGGCCTACCGGCTCAGCGTGGCCGAGGACCACCGCCACTGTGGCCGGTTCGCCGAGGCCGTCGCCCTGCTCGAACCCCTGGCCTCCGGAGCGGCGGCGGCGTTCGGTCCGCTCGACAACGACGCCCTGGCCGTCCGAAACGCTCTCGGCCAGGCCTACCTGGCCGCCGGGCAGGTCGACGACGGGCTGGATGTGCTGCGGGAGGTGGTGACCGCCGCCGAGCACGGGCAGGGCGCCGACGGCGACCTGACCCTCGTGATCCGCAACAACCTGGCGGTCGGCTACCAGCAGGCCGGCCAGTACGCGCAGGCCGTCGAGCTGCACGAGCAGAACATCCGGCACAGCGAGCGCCGGCACGGGCGGGAGAGCCGGCAGACGGTCGGCCGGCGCAACAACCTGGCCGCCACCCTGGCGCTGGCCGGCTACCGGCGCCGGGCGATCGCGCTCTACTGGGAGGTCCTCGACGCGCTGCCGGCCGGCGGCCGCGACGACACCCTGGCGGTCACCGCCCGGCAGAACCTCGCCATCCTGCACAACCCGACCTGGCGACCGTGACCGGTCAGGGCCGGGGCGACGGACGCCCGGCCGCGCCGGCGCGACGGGCACGCGGCACCACGTCGTCCTTGCGGACGATGGCGGTGACCTGCTCGCCGATCTCGCGGGTGAGCCGGTCCGGGCAGGGGAGCCCGAGCTGGACCGCCAGATCCCGGCCGTAGAGGTCGACGGCGGCCTCGGCCAGCTCGGCGTAGACCGCCACGGCCAGTCGGGCGCGCTGGCGCGCGGTGGGCAGCGCCACCACGCCGACCACGAGGGCCGGCCACCAGAACGCACCGAGGACGGCGTAGAGCAGGCCCCAGCCGGCCAGCCGGGCGGCCGCCCCGCAGCGGTCCTGCGCGGCCGCGAGTTCGCCCCGCGCGTCCTCCGGGAGCAGCAGCCACAGACGCGGCCACCCGACCGCCAGGTCGATGCCGTAGCCGCGGTGCACCCGGACGTCGGCCGCGTGCAGCCGGTCGCCGACCCAGGTGGGCCGCGCCGGCTCCACGAGGCAGATCGCCGCCCGGCGGGCGATGGCCCGGCGCGTCCGGTCGCGCAGCGCGGGATCGCCGGGGTCCGCGAGCAGCGCGCGTTCCGCGGCCAGCACGGCGGCGTCGGCCCGCTCCCACCGGCGGCACCGCCGGGCGGCGAGCCGGCCCAGCACCGGCCCGGACCCGGCCAGGCTCCACGTCCAGGAGACGAGCACGCCCACCGACTGCGCGACGATCCCGGCCGCCGCCGCGCCGAGCAGGAACGCGGCCGCGCCGATCAGCAGGCTCGCACCCGATCCAGCGGCCGGCCCGGCGGCCAGCCCGTCCCACCAGGCCGCCAGGGCCCGCCGGTCCACGGCGTGCCGCTGGCCGAGGACCTGGGCCAGGACCACCGCGGCGGCGAACAGCGCGCCCGGCAGCAGCACCGCCGCCGTCCAGCGGGTCACCAGCTGCTTGCCCAGCTCGGCGAGGAAGGCGTTCACAGCACGATCCGGCGCGGCCCGAACGGCGCGCCGGTCAGCCCGCACACCGGGCGGTCACCGTCGCCCTCGGGGACGGCCCGGGAACACGGCAGCGGGCTCGGGCAACCCCAGGCGGCGACCGTGGGATGCCCGCCCCCGCCCAGCCAGGGCTCGAAGCCGCGTACGCCGGTGGTCAGCCCGTCGACGCCGTGGCGGGCGAAGGCGTCGTCGAGCCGGTCGAGGTCCTCCGCCAGCCGGTCGTCCAGCCGGCCCTGGGCGACGGCCTCGGCGATCCGGTCGAGCACGTCGGCGACGCCGTACCGCTCGGCATGCCGGCGCAACTGCTCACCGACGGCCTGCCGGCACAGCCGGCCGACGCGCTCCGCGACGAGTTCCAAGGCTGCTCCCCGGGCATCGGTTGGCTTCGGTGCCACCCTATCGACCGGGGCGACCCACGACCGTCCCCAAGGGCGGGTCGTGCCCCGCTTCCGCCGGCCCGCCGGGGCGGGCAGGATGGGCGGTGGAGATCGCAGGCCGACGCGCACGGGGATCGATTAGCGATGTCGAGACGGACCACCACCGCAGCCGTCCGGCGGGTCACGGCGGTGATCGCGGAGTACGAGCGCACCGGCGACCCGTCCGTCCTCGCGGGACCGGACCTGTGGGCGGACGCGCAGCTGCTCGCCGCGGCGGCCGGTGACCGGGGCGCCGGCCGGGCGGCGGCGCGGGCGCTGGCCCGGCTGCACTGGTACCGCTACCTCGACCTGCCCGGGCTGGACGGCCTGCGGGAGCGCCGGGCCGCCGGCACGCTGTTCCGGCAGGGATGCCACGACGACCCGGACGCGGTGCCGGAGCTGATCCGGGACGAGCAGCCGCAGGCCGGCCGGCCCGATGCGCCGCGGCTGTCCGACGTCCTGCTCAGCCAGCAGCAGGCCGACCGGATCGCGGGGCTCCGGGAGCGGCACCGGGCGGGTTCCGGCAAGGCCCTGCGGATGCTCGTCACGCTCTACCGGGAGTGGTTGCCCTATCTGGCCCGCGAGCGCGACGAGGCGGCGGACCTGCTCCGTGCCGCGCTGCTGACCGACCTCGCCGAGGCGCTGACGGCCCTGGCCGAGGACGGCGGCGGGGACGGCCGGACCTACGACGAGGCCCTGGACGCCGTGTCGCAGGCCCTGGGCGCCACCTCGACGCGGGACCCGCACCGGTCGCACCGGCTGCTCCGCCGCGGCGAGCTGTTCGAGCTCTACTTCGACCGGGGCGCCGGCCCGCGCGCCCTGGAACTGGCCGCCGGCGACTACCGCCGCGCCGCGCAGCTCGCCTGGGGGCGCCACCCCACCCATCCGCGGGTGGTGGCCCGGCTCGGCGCGGCGCTGTGCCGGCTGCACGACATCCCGGAGCAGGCATCGGTGGCGCTCCTGCTCGAGGCGACCGCCGCCTGGCGCGACGCGGTCCTCACCACGCCGCCCGACCACCCGGTGGCCGCCCCGGCCCTCGATCGGCTGAACACCGTCGCCAACCTGCTGGTCCAGGAGGTCGGTGCGGACCTGGCCGGCACGATCGTGACCGCGGCCGACCGGCCGGCGGTGCTCGACCGAATGCTCGGGCGGGCCGAGGAACTGGCGGGACGGGTCACGGTGGACGCCGCACCGGCGGCCCTGGCCGAGTGGCACGAGTCGGCCGCCGTGCTGGTCGCCGCGGTGCCGGGCTTCCATCCGGGGCGGGCGCGGGCCCAGCTCCTGCTCGGCGAGGCGGAGCTGGCCCGCTGGGAACACGGCGGCGAACTGGACGGCGCGACGCGGGCGGCGTCCTGGGCGCAGCTGGCCCTGGACGCCGCCGGCCCGGGGCATCCGCTGCGGCGGGAGGCGCTCAACCTGCTGGCGGGCGCGGCCGCCCAGGCGGGGGTGCACGGGCAGGTCGAGAACCTGGTCGAGGTCGCCGTCTCCGCGGCGCGCGCGGCGCTGGACCTGGCCGACGAGCAGCCCGACACGCGTCCGCAGCAGCTCGTGGTCCTCGCCGGCACCCTGGCGGCTGCCGCTTGGCTGGCCGACGACCCGGAGCTGTTGGACGAGGCGCTGCGCCACCAGCGGGAGGCGCTGGAGCGGACGCCGCCGCAGCACGAGGCGTACCCGCTGCGGCTCATGAAGCTCGCCGGCCTGCTCTCCCGCCGGGTCGTGCTGGCCCCCGACGACACACTGCTCGCCGAGGCGGTGGAGACCGGCCGGCAAGCCGCCGAGGCGCTGCCCCGTGGCGACTCCCGGCGGGTCGGCTTCCTGCACAACCAGGCGAGCAGCCTGGCCCTCCTCTCGGTGCGCCGGGCCGACGAGGCCGGCCTGCTGGCGGCCGAGAACACCTTCCGTGCGGCGCTCGCCCTGCTGCCGCCCGAGCACCCGGACCACCCCCGGATCGGCAGCTCGATCGCGGACACCCGGTTCCAGCGGTACCTGCTGGGCGGGGACCTCGACGTGCTGGCCGACGCCGTGCGGCTGGCCCGGCAGGCGGTGGCGCAGACCCCGGCCGGACACCACTGGTGGCCGCTGCGGGCCCGGCTGCTCGCCCGGTCGGCGTCCGAGCTGGCCCGGGCGGGCGGCCCGGACGCCGACCGGGCGCGGGCGGAGGCCATCGCGACGTACGCCGCCATCGCCGCGTCGTCCGTGGTGGACCCGGCGACCGCGATCGACGCCGAACGCCAGCAGGCCGAGCTGGCCCGGGAGGCCGGCGATCCCGCGGCCCGGCTGGCCGCCCTGGAGCGGGCGGTACGGCAGCTACCGTCCTCGGTCGACCGGTCGTCGTCCGGACACCGCCGGCTCGGCGCGGTCGGCGCGCTGGGCGGGGTGGCGACCGAGGCGGCCGCCGCGGCGATCGCGGCGGGCGACGCCGACAGGGCGGTCGAACTCCTGGAACGCGGCCGGGGCCTGCTGTTCCACGAGGCGCTGGGCATCCGCGGCGGCCGGGTGGAGCTGCGCGCGCTCGACGCCCGGCTCGCCGCGGAACTCGACCGGATCGACCGGAAGCTGGCCGAGGCGGACGCCTACACGCAGGTCCAGAAGTTCACCATCCAGGTGGAACGCCGGACGGACTCCGGCGAGGTGCTGGCCAGCTCCACCAGGGACTGGGACCCCCGACCGGTCTGGCTCGCCCAGACCCGGCAGCTCGCCGCCGAACGGGACCGGGTGATCGAGCGGATCCGGCGGCTGCCGGGATTCGGCGACTTCCTCCGGCCGCCGTCGATGCCGCTGCTGCGCCGACGGCTGGCCGGGATGCCGGTCGCCGTCGTCACCACCCACGACGACCGGGGCCACGCCCTGCTCGTCCCGGCGGACCCGGATCGGCCCGTGCGGCCGGTGCGCCTGCCCGACCTGCGTGCCGCCACGGTCCAGCGGCACGTCGCGACCTGGTACGCCGCGGTGGCCGACGCGACCGACCCGACGGTGCCGTTCGACCGACGCGCCGCCGCCCAGGAGGAGCTGCACGGCATCCTGGCCTGGCTGTGGGACGCCGTGGCCGGGCCGGTGCTCGACCTGCTGGCCCCGGCGGACGGCCCGCCGCCCCGGATCTGGTGGTGCCCGGTCGGCCCGCTGGCCCGGCTCCCGCTGCACGCGGCCGGGCACCACCGCGAGCCGGGAGGCCGGCGTACCGTCCTCGACCGCGCCGTGTCGTCCTGGACCCCGACGCTCACGGCCCTGGCCCACGCGGGGGCGGACCGGCCGCCACGCACGACGGCCGCCACGGCCGCCGTCGTCGGCGTGCCGACCGCGCGGGACCTGCCGGCCCTGTCCCAGGTACGCGCCGAGGTCGAGCAGGTAGCCCGGCTGCTGCCCGGCTCCACCGTGCTGACGGGGACCGAGGTGGCGCCCGACGCGGTCGAGGACGCGCTCCGGGAGCACCCGATCGCGCACTTCGCCTGCCACGCCGAGGCCGACACGCGCATCGCCTCGATGCTGACCGGCGGGCTGCGCATCGGCGGCGGGCGCTCGCTCAGCCCGCACATGGTGGGCGCCTACCACCTGGAGCGGGCCGAACTGGCCTTCCTGTCCGCGTGCGGCTCCGCCGCGACGCATCCCCGGTTGACCGACGAACCGCTGCACCTGGCCGCCGCGTTCCAGCTCGCCGGCTTCCGGGGGGTGATCGGCACGACCTGGCGGACCCCGGACAGCGCGCGGGTCGCCGCGGCGTTCTACGCCGGGCTGACCGACGGTGGCACCCGCCCGCCGGACACCGCGGCCGCGGCCCGGGTGCTCGCCGACACCGTGCGGGCGGTCCGGGACGAGTTTCCGGCGACGCCGACGCGGTGGGCGGGCCACCTCCACGTCGGACTGAACCGACCGCTGTGATCAGTCCGCCGGCGGCGCCACCGTGCGGCGCAGCTCCCGCTTGAGCACCTTGTGGCTCGGCCCGATGGGCAACGCGTCGACGTAGCGCACCTGGCGGGGGTACTTGTGGCGGCCCAGGTGGGCGCGGGACCAGTCGATCAGCTCCTGCTCGGCCGGCAGGCCGGGGCCGGCCGGGTCGGGCACCACCACCGCGCAGACCTCCTCGCCGTGGCGCGGGTCGGGCACGCCGATCACGGCGACCTGGCCGACCGCCGGGTGCCGGGCCAGGACCTCCTCGATCTCGCGTATAACCCGGGCGCCGGGCGGATGCTTGCGTGACCGCGATCGTCGGCCTCGTCCACCGCGGGCCACCTAGGTGGGCAGGTACGCGGCGAAGACCGGCCGACCGCAGCAGTAAGCCCAGAGATGGCGAGCGCCCGCAGAGTGCCTGCGGGCCCTCGCCATCTCTGGGCCTCAGCTATTGGCCCACCTCGGCCGGCTTCTCGGCGGCGGCGTGCGGTCGTGCAAGAAGCCAGTCCGTCCAGACCCGCTCACGTGGGATCGGGGGCGGGCACCTCGCGGAGCCGGCCGCCGTCGAGGCGGAGCCAGCGCCGCACGCCGATCTCGGCGAGGAACCGCTCGTCGTGGCTCACCACCACGAAAGCTCCCCGGTACGCGCCCAGGGCGTTCTCCAACTGGCCCGCGCTGACCAGGTCGAGGTTGTTCGTCGGCTCGTCCAGCAGCAGCAGGTGCGGGGCCGGCTGGGCGTACAGGACACAGGCGAGGGTGGCCCGCAGCCGCTCGCCGCCGGAGAGCACGCCGACCGGCAGGTGCGCCCGCGCGCCCCGGAAGAGGAACCGGGCGAGCAGGTTCATCCGCTCGGCCTGCGGCCGGTCCGGGGCGTACGCGGCGAAGTTCTCCGCCACCGTGCGGTCCGGGTCGAGCAGGTCCAGCCGCTGCGACAGGTAGGCCACCCGGCCGTCGCCCCGGCGCACCTCGCCGCCCTCCGGATCGAGATCCCCCTGGAGCAGCCGCAGCAGCGTCGACTTGCCGGCGCCGTTGGGGCCGGTCAGGGCGATCCGCTCCGGACCCCGGATGGTCAGGTCCACCCCGGCGCCGGCGAAGACGGCCCGGCCGTCGTGGTGGATCTGCATCCGCTCCCCCGCCACGACCGTCCGTCCGGCGGGGACCGTGGTGTCGGGCAGGTCGAGGGTCAGGGTCTGGTCCTCGCGCAGCGCCCGGCTGGCCTCGTCGAGCCGGGACTGGGCCTCGCTCACCCGGTTGGCGTGCATCTGCCGCGACCGGCCGGCCGACTCCTGGGCGCTGCGCTTGAGGCCACCGGCGACGATCCGGGCCAGGCCGGCGCTGTCGAGGTTGCGCGCCGCGTTGCCGGCCCGCCGTTCGGCCCGCTCGCGGGCCTGCTGCATCTCCCGCTTCTCCCGCTTCACCTCCTGCTCGGCGCCGCGCACGGTGCGCTCGGCCGCCTCCCGGGCCGCCCGGGCGGCCTCCTCGTAGGCGGTGAAGTTGCCGCCGAACAGGCGCACCTCCCCGCGGTCCAGTTCGGCGATGCGATCCATCCGGTCCAGCAGGGCCCGGTCGTGGCTGACCAGCAGCAGGCAGCCGGACCACTCCTGGAGCACCGTGTAGAGGCGGTGCCGCGCGTCGAGGTCGAGGTTGTTCGTCGGCTCGTCGAGCAGCAGCACGTCGGGGCGGCGGAGCAGTTGCGCGGCCAGGCCGAGGGAGACCACCTGACCGCCGCTGAGCGTCGCCAGCCGCCGGTCGAGCGGGACGTCCCCCAGACCCAGCCGGTCGAGTTCGACGCGGCTGCGCTCCTCCACGTCCCAGTCGTCGCCGACGGTGGTGAAGTGCTCCTCGGCGGCGTCACCGGCCTCGATGGCGTGCAGCGCCCGGAGCACCGCGTCGACACCCAGCACCTGGGCCACGGTCAGGTCGCCGGCCAGCGGCAGGTTCTGCGGCAGGTAGCCGAGCACGCCGTCCACCGTCACGGCGCCGCCGGTCGGGGTGAGGTCGCCGGCGATGAGCCGCAGCAGGGTGGTCTTGCCGGCGCCGTTCGGCGCGACCAGGCCGGTGCGGCCGGGCGGCACGGTGAAGGACAGGTCCTGGAAGACCGGGGTGTCGTCCGGCCAGGAGAAGGAGAGGTTGGTGCACACGACACAGGCGTCAGACATCGAAGAGACCCTCAGGGTGTGAGCCGGGCAGGGCACGGCCGCCCGGATGACGAGACGGGGATGCGACGAGGTGGGCCGGGATCACCCGGAGATGTCGTCGTCGCCCGTCATCGCTGTCTCCTTCGAGTCGGCGCGCGGTCTTTCGGCGCGCGCACCTGCCAGCCTAGCAACTCCGCGCGGCGCCCTTGACCGCGAATCACGACCGGCTTAGCTTCATCGATCAGAAAGGTCTCTTAACTAATCCGGCTCCGTGGGAGTGCCGATGCGACCGTTCCGCCACCGCCGCCTCACCGCCCTCGTCGCACTGTCGACCCTGCTGGTCACCGCCGCCCCACCGAACGCCGCGGGCGCGGCGGAGAACTCGGCCCGCCGGGACGGATACCACCGGGTCGGCTACTTCACCCAGTGGGGCATCTACGGCCGGGCCTTCCCGGTCAAGAAGCTCGACACCTCGGGGGCGGCGAGCCGCCTCACCCACGTCAACTACGCCTTCGGCAACGTCAGCCCGGACGGACGCTGCTACGTGGACGGCGGACCGGGCGAGGGCGACGCCTGGGCCGACTACCAGCGGCCCGTCCCGGCCGAGGAGAGCGTCGACGGCGTCGCCGACGCCTGGGGTGAACCGCTCAACGGCAACTTCGGCCAGCTGGCCAAGCTCAAGGCCCGGCACCCCGACCTCAAGGTGCTGATCTCGCTCGGCGGCTGGAGCTGGTCGACCTACTTCTCCGACGCCGCCCGCACCGACGCGTCGCGCCGGGCGTTCGTCGCCTCCTGCCTCGACCTGTACCTCAAGGGAAACCTGCCGGTCCTGGACGGTGGCAGCGGCGGCCCGGGCTCCGCCGCCGGCGTCTTCGACGGCATCGACCTGGACTGGGAGTGGCCGAACTGGCCCGGCGAACCGGGCAACGTGGTCCGCGCCGAGGACCGGGAGAACTTCACCAAGCTGCTCGCCGAGTTCCGCCGGCAGCTCGACGCGTACGGGCGGCAGGCCCACCGGCACTACGCGCTGACCGCGTTCCTGCCGGCCAACCCGGCCGCCATGGACGCCGGCTACGAGGGCCGGAAGATCTTCCGGTACCTCGACTTCGCCACCGTGCAGGGATATGACTTCCACGGTTCCTGGGACGCGGTGACCAACCAGCAGTCGGCGCTGCGCGTGCCGGCGGGGGCGCCGGACAACCCGGACTTCTCCGCCGAGGTGGCCATCGACGGCTGGCTGGCCCGGGGCGCGCCGCGCGGGAAGCTGGTCCTGGGCATCCCCTACTACGGCCGGGGCTGGACCGGCGTGACCGGGGGCGGTGACGGGCTGTTCCAGCCCGCGGCCGGTCCCGCACCGGCCACCTTCGAGGCCGGCTCCGAGGACTACAAGCAGCTCAAGACTCTGCCCGGCAAGGGTTGGACTCTCCACCGCGACCTGCGCGCCGGGCACGCCTGGCTGTTCGACGGCACGACACTCTGGACGTACGACGATCCGGTGGTCGTGCTTCAGAAGACGCTCTACATCCGGCGGGCCGGCCTGGGCGGGGCGATGGTGTGGTCGCTCGACGGCGACGACGACAACGCCACCCTGACCAGGACGATCAGCCTGGGCCTCACGACGCCGTAGCGCGACTCGCCGCCTCCGCCACCGGACCGGTGGCGGGGGCTGCGCCGCCCCGGGTCGTCCCGCTGCCGCTCCCCGCCCGGACCCCGGCGGAACCGCCGGTCCCGCCGCCCCGTCCAACCACCGGACGATCGCGGCGGGAGGGGGCGGGACGATGCGGCGCAGCGGGCACCTGATGGCGACCGTGACGGTGGGTGCCCTGCTGGCGGGATGCGCCGGGACCGCCGGCCCGGAGCCGATCGCCCCCACCGGCCCGCCGGCCACCGGCGCGCACCCCACCGGCGGCCCGACCACCGACCCGGTCGCGCTGATCGGCAACTGGACGGTGACCGCCGACGGCGGTGACGGCGGCGTGCTGCGGCTCGCTCCCTCCGACCAGGGCGACCTGATGTGGTTCGACCGCTGCGGGGTGTCGATGGGAACGTGGCGGGCGGACGCCGGCGGCCTGTTCGTGGCCGACCTGTCCGGCCGCTCGCGGTCCGACCGGCCGGGCTGCCCGTCCGATCCGCGACAGGGACCGGACTGGCTGCCCCGGGCCGCCGCCTTCCGGACGGCCGGGGACACCCCGATCCTCCTCGACGACCGGGGCCGGCAGGTCGCCCGGCTGGCGCCCGGCGGGAGACCCACGCCCGGGCCGAACCTGCTGCCGGCGCTGGCCGAGCCGCCCGTGGTCACCCCCGAGGTCCGGCGCGCCCTCGCGCCGGCCGACCCGTTGCCGGCGGGTCTGACGCCGGCCGACCGAGCCGCCCTGCTCGGCCGCTGGGTCCCCGTCGTTGCCCGCCGGAGCGGCCCGGCGGTCCCCGGCGGGGACCGCCGGGGCGGGCCGACACCGGCGTACGTGGAGCTGCGCGACGGCGGCGCGTGGCGCGGCTCCGACGGCTGCAACGGCCAGGGTGGACGGTGGACCGCCGGGGCGGCGGGCGCGCTGCTGGCCACGGCCGGACCGAGCACGCTGATCGGCTGCGAGAACGTTCCGGTGGCGGGGTGGCTGTCCACGGCGGCCCGGGCGGGGCTGGACGGCGACGTGCTGGTGCTCGTGGACGCCCGGGGCACGGAGACGGAGCGGCTGCGGCGCGACGGCTGACCGAGCGCCGGCTCGTCAGCGCCGGGCCAGCTCGGCCTCCATCCGCTGGAGAAGGGTCTTGCGGGCCTTGCCGTCGCGCTCGCGGCGCAGCGCGGTCCGCAGCTGGCGCGTGTCGAGGCCGCGGACCAGCTTGACCGCCTCGGTGACCGGCAGGTCCGACAACGGCCCGGCCGAGGTGGCCGCCCGGCGGGCCTGCTTCGCCGGCCCCGTGTTGGACACGAACTGCCGCCCGGACCGGGACGCCTGCCGCTTCTTCGTGTCGGTGTCGCGCTTCTGCTCGTCCGAAAGCTGCTGCCACGCCCGTTTCGGCAGGTAACGAGCCGTCTCGCCGTTCCGGCGCGCCCGGGTGGAGCCGGTCCGCGTCTGCCATTCCTCGGCGCCCCACCGCTGCAGCGACCGCTGCCGCTGGTCCCGGGGGCCTTCGAAGCCGCCACCGCGCTTCTTGTACTCGTTCGTGAGCAGTTGCGACTTGCGGGCCGACCACTGCCCCGGCCGGCCGCCCTTGTCGGACGCCTGGATCTCCTCCTTGAGCCGCTCCCGCAGTTCCGGCTTCGTGTACCTGGCCATGCGGGTGGCGTTCCCCCGACGGCGGGCCCCATGCGTCCGGCCGGCACGGCAAATCCCGCGAACGGCCAGCGCGACGCGCGCGGTCGCACGCCCCTGGCCGGCCGGCCACCCGTCGATCCACTGTGTCGTCTACGCACCTCCCGAGCGTGACGGGGTGTTCTACAATCGACGCCGCCCTGCGAGGCGCCGCCGGACGGCGGCCCTCCGGGCTCCGGGCCTACTCGGGGGAGGCGCATGGTGAGCGGAGCTCTGGGTGGCGGCGTGCTGGATCCGGACGGCGCCATGGACCAGATGCGGGGCTGGAAGGGCCGCATCGACAAGCTCGCTGCGGACACGAAGGTGATGAGTGACCGCCTCCAGGAGCTGCGGGTCACCGCCGAGGACGACAACGGGCTGGCCGAGGTGACCGTCGACTCCGCCGGTGCGCTGCGGGACCTGCGCCTGGGCCGGCAGATCCAGCGGGTCTCCCCCGAGGTCGTGGCGCAGGCGGTCATGGACGCGATCCGGCGGGCGAAGGAACAGCTCGCCGAGCGGTCGCAGGAGATCATCGCGGAGACCGTCGGCACCGAGTCGGCGGCCGCGCGGGCCATCGCCGAGCGGGTGGGCCGGCAACTGCGCCCCGACCCGGAGCCCGGCTGGGGCGAACCCGGCTCCTCCGGCTGGCAGCGATGAGCGGCCCCGCCGGCTGGGCGGCCGACACCGAGCAGATCCGGGCGCACGCCGCGTACGTCGAGGGGTTGCGCTCCCGGTTCGAGGCGGTCCGCGGCGCGAGCGCGCACATCGCCCGGGACGACCAGGCGTACGGGCTGCTCTGCGGGTGGATCTCGGCGGTTCTGGAGGACCGGCACACCCGCCAGGACGAGCTGGTCGCGTACGTCGACGAGAACCTCAGGCTGGTGGCCGACGGCCTGCGCCGCACCGCCGACAGCTACGACGGCGTGGACGGCGACGCGGCGAGTTCGCTGGACGCGATCAGCCGGCGGCTGCGGGCATGACCGACGAGTCGCTGGTCGCAGAGGTGCGGTCCACCCGGGAGGTGTGGACGGGCTCGTCGCTGGCCGACGGCGTCGAGGGCCTGGTCGACGCGATCCGCAGCGAGGGCTGGGTGGACGACCTGCTCGCCGGCGCGGCCTTCGGGCTGGACGTCGCCGCCACGGTGCTGGACCCCTTCAGCGCGTTGCTGGCCAACGGCATCGGCTGGGCGATGGAATACTTCGAGCCGCTGCGAGAGATGCTCGACTGGCTCACCGGCATGCCCGATGTGGTCGCGTCGCACGCGGCGACCTGGGACAACATGGCCGGCCATCTCCAGCGGATGGCGGCCGACCTCCAGGCCCACCTGGCCGGCGATTTGCCCGACTGGCGGGGGCACGCGGCCGAGGCCTACCAGTCGCTCATGAAGAACAACGTCGATGCGATCGCCGGTCTGGGCGGCGCGTCCGCGGCGATGGCGGCCGCCACCCAGGCCGCCGGGAACCTCGTCTCGTTCACCCGCGACATCGTCCGGGACCTCATCGCGGACCTCGTCGCGCGCGTCATCGTCTGGGCGGTCGAGGCGATCTTCGTGGTGACCATCCCGGTGATCGCCGCGCAGATCACCGCCGCCGTGCTGAAGTGGGCGGGCCGGATCCTGAGCTACACCACGGCGCTCGTCACCAGCCTCACCAACCTGTCCAAGCTCGTCAACGGCTGACCGGGGGGATCGTGGCGAAGCCGAAGGGACCGCACGGCAACACCGGCGACGGCGGGAATGTCGGCGACGGTGGGCATGCCGGCGACGGCGGGGATGCCGGCGACGGCGGTGTGCCCCGGCAGCGCGGCGGCGGGCAGCACGGGCGGCCGAGCACCGTCGCCGAGACCCACCGGGCCGTCACCGAGGCGGCGGAGAGCGGCCGGCCCGGCGGGCCGAGGTCGGCCGACGGCAAGCCCACCGAGGGCGACGCCGACGCGCAGCGTCCCCAGAACGACCCGGAGCTGGACAAGAAGGACCCGCAGACGCTGGAGGAGATCGCCAAGGCGCGCAAACAGATCGCCGATCAGCTCCAGGACATGGTCGACGACGCATGGGACCACGTCGACCAGAACCGGGACTCGATCCTCCAGCAGGAGGGCTACCAGCGGCAGCGGGAGAAGCTCATCGAGAAGGGCTACCCGGAGGACGTGGCCGACCTCATCGTGGAGCGCACGGCCATGGGCACCGAGGCCCACCGTGGACTCGCCAACGCGATCGACAGCGAGGCGACCTCCATGCTGGACCCGGAGACGGGCTTCCGGCTGCGCACGGAGGTCGGCTACGACGCCCAGGGCGTGGAGACGCCGAAGGTGAAGGACCAGGACTTCCGGCCGGACGTCATCCTGGAGCGGCAGTACAAGGACTC
>NZ_JBEXLM010000031.1:0-74323 GCF_040609975.1 Micromonospora sp. NPDC004551
CCGGCCGGCGGCCGGGACGGGCCCGCCGCCGGGGTCGCCCCCCCCCGCGCCGGCCCGGCGGCCGGCGGCCGGCGGCGCCCCGTCGGCCGCCGCCCGACGGCCGGCGCCGGAGACCGGGCGGACGCCCGGGTCGATGCCGGGTGCACCACGACGGCCCGGTGCGGGCGCGCCACTCTCCGGGGCCGCCCGACGGCCGGCGCCGGAGACCGGGCGGGTGCCCGGGTCGGCGTCGTCGGGCAGGGCCCGCCGGCCGCCACCGGAGACGGGCCGCGCCGCCGGGTCCACGCCATCCGGCCGGGGGCCGCCGGCCGGACCGGCGGGCGCGTCGGCGCCGTGCCGGCCGCGGGGGGTGGGCGGAACCGCGTTCCGGGCACCGCCCGGGCCCGGCCAGGCGGGACCGGGGTTCGGCCCGCCGTAACCGCGTTCGGGGGCGGGACCGGCGCCCGGTACGGCGCGGCCGGGAACCGGGCCGGCGGGGGGCGCGACGCGCGGGCCGGACGGGCCACTCACCCGGCCGGGAGCCGACGGCTGCTGACCGGTCGGCGCATCCGGCTCACGGCGCGGCGGGCGGGACGCCTCACCGGGGCCGCGGGTGGGCTCGGCGGGGCGCCGGGGCGGTTCCGGTGCGCCGGGCCAGGGGCCGTCGACGGGGCGGCGTGGGGCCGCCGGATCCGGGCCGCCGGGGCGGGCCGGTGGCGTGGCGGGGCCCGCCGGGTGGGCATCGGGAGCACGGCGGGCGGGCGGGGCCTCCGGTCCGGGCCGGGGGGCCCCGGGCGGTGGCGTCATGCCCGGGCGGGCACCCCCGGATGGTTCGGGTGCGGGCGGACCGGGCCGCGGCCCGGGAGCCGCGGGCGGCTGTCCGCCCCGCGCGGGCGGCACCGCGCCGGGCGCCTCGCCGTCCGGGCCGAGGTCGCTGCGCTGCTGCTTGGCCGTCCGCAGGTCGTCGATCCAGCCGAACTCCTCGCCGCCGGTCGCCTCGGCCGGCTCGGCGTCGGCCCTGCCCCGCCCCCACCGGCGGCCCTTGGCACGCGGGTCCCGCCGCTCGTCGGGGCCGTCCGCCGGCCGCTCCGGACCACGCGCCATCACTGCTGACCCTCCCCGACGGCGTCGCTGCCGCCCTCGTTCGCGCCGTCGGCCCGCGCGGCGTCCGCCGGGCGGCCACCGCTCACCGCGGCCTCGACCCGCGCCGGCGGCGCGGGCAGCCCGCGCACGATCCGCCGCAGCAGCGGGAGCCGGGTGGCCACCGCCCGCTCCGCGCCGTGCCCGCTGGGCTGGTAGTAGTCGGTCCCGACGAGGTCGTCCGGGACGTACTGCTGCGTGACCACGCCACGGTGGTCGTCGTGGGGGTAGCGGTAGCCGGCGCCGTGCCCGAGGCCCCGGGCGCCGGCGTAGTGGGAGTCGCGCAGCCCGCGCGGCACCGCCCCGCCGCGGCCGGCGCGCACGTCGGCGATGGCCGCGCCGATGGCGGTGGTGGCCGAGTTGGACTTCGGGGCGGTGGCCAGGTGGATGACCGCCTGGGCCAGGTTGAGCTGGGCCTCGGGCAGGCCGACGTATTCCACGGCGTGCGCGGCGGCGGTGGCGACGGTCAGCGCGGTGGGATCGGCCATGCCGACGTCCTCGCTGGCGAAGATCACCATGCGCCGGGCGATGAACCGGGCGTCCTCGCCGGCGACCAGCATCCGGGCCAGCCAGTGCAGGGCGGCGTCGACGTCCGAACCGCGCATGCTCTTGATGAACGCGCTGGTCACGTCGTAGTGGGCGTCACCGTCGCGGTCGTAGCGGACGGCCGCCACGTCGACCGCCTGCTCGGCGACGGCGAGGTCGATCCGGTCGACGCCGCGCGCGGTCGCGGTGGCCGCGGCCGCCTCCAGCGCCGTGAGCGCCTTGCGGACGTCACCGCCGGCGAGGCGGACGAGGTGGTCCTCGGCGTCGGTCGCCAGCGTGAGCGCGCCGCCCAGCCCGCGCTCGTCGGCGACCGCCCGGCGCAGCAGCCCGCGGACGGCGTCGTCGTCCAACGGCTGGAGGGTCAGCAGCACGCAACGGGACAGCAGCGGCGAGATGACCGAGAAGTACGGGTTCTCGGTGGTCGCCGCGAGCAGCGTGACCGTGCGGTCCTCGACGGCGGCGAGGAGCGAGTCCTGCTGGGTCTTGCTGAACCGGTGCACCTCGTCGATGAAGAGCACGGTCGGGGGGCCGCCGGCGCGGCGCTGGCGGCGCGCGGTCTCGATGACCGCCCGGACGTCCTTCACCCCGGCCGTCAGCGCCGACATGGCGACGAAGCGGCGGTCGGTGGCCCGGGCCACCAGGTGCGCGATCGTGGTCTTGCCGCTGCCGGGCGGCCCCCACAGGATCACCGACATCGGGGCCGCGGACTCGACCAGTTGGCGCAGCGGGGCCCCGGGAGCGAGCAGGTGGTCCTGACCGACGAGCTCGTCGATGCTGGCCGGGCGCATCCGGACGGGCAGCGGCGAATCCGCCGCGGCGGCGGTGAACCCGTCGACGCCGCCGGAACCCGCGTGGGCGCTGGGCGCTCCGGCGGGTTCGCCGAGGGTGAAGAGGGCGTCGGATTCCATCACGAGAACAGTACCGGGCCGGGCCGACGACGCTGGAATCGCGCCGCCGGGCCGGCCCGGATGGTCGTTTCCGGTCAGCCGCGGCCCGGGCGCCGGCCCCGGTACCACCGGCCGCCGCCGGCGCCGCGCGGGCCGGAGCCGACGCCGGCCAGGTAGAGGGAGAGCAGCAGGAAGCCGATGAGCATGAGGGTGTGGGTGTTGAACAGGTCGGGCGCGCCGAGGTTCGTGTTGAGGAAGTCGATCAACAGGGCGAAGCCGAACACGATGGCCGCGAGAATGGCGAGCATGGTCGTTCCTCCGGTGGGGGGTCCCAGTAGGTCGGCGACGGATGTACCCGATCGGTCTGTTCGCCAATCTCCACCGTGGAACGCCCGTCCCGGGAACGGCGGGTCGCGTCAGCGGTCGGTGGCGAGGATCGCGTACCGCACGGAGTCCCACCAGGAGCCGCGGACCAGCAGGTGATCCCGGCTGATCCCCTCGTCGCGCAGGCCGGCCTTCTCCAGCACCCGCCGCGAGGCGGCGTGGTCCGGCCGGGTGGTCGCCTCCACCCGGTGCAGCCCCACCGGCCCGAACGCCAGGTCGAGCAGCAGGCGGGCGATCTCGGTGCCGAGGCCCCGGCCCCAGTGGTCGGGGTGCACCACGTAGCCGATCTCGCCGCGCCGGTGCGGCACGCTCTCCACGGTCAGGGTGCCCAGCCCGAGCAGGCGGTCACCGTCGACGGCGGCCAGCCGGTACTCGGGCCGCGGCTCATCCCCCGCCTGCTCCCGCCAGGTCGACACGGCGTCGCGGACCTCGGCCCGGGTGGGCGCCCGCTCGTCGAGCACGCGGTCCAGCACCCGCGGCTCGGTCAGCAGCGCGTGCAGTGCCGGCACGTCGTCGTCGGCCCATTCCCGCAGCACACAGCCCCGGCCGGGCAGGCGCACCGGTCGTACGGAGTGGATGGGGGTCACGACTTCTCCTCTCGTAGGCTGGTCGCATGATCACTGCCGACCAGGTCCTGCTGGGGCGGGAGACCCTGCTCGCCGCCACCGGTCACCACCCGTACGCCCGGCACGCCCTCTGGCGCGACCAGCAGGCGCAGGGCTGGCGTCGGGACGGCGCGGTCGGCTGGCTGCTCCCGCCGGAGCACGGGCCGGCCGGTGGCGCGCTCGGGGCGGCCGGGCCGGCGCTGGACGTCTTCGCGGGCCTGGTGGCGGACGGGACGCTGCGGGCCGGCCAGTGGCTGCACCTGCCCCGGACCGCCCCGGCGGAGGTGGCCGACCGGCTCACCGTGGCCCGGCTCGACGAGTGGGACTTCCTCTGGACCGCCTCCGCGCCGCCGGAGCAGCCGGCCGAGGAGCGGGTGGTCCGCCTCACCGCGGCCGACCACCCCGCGCTGGCCGCGCTGATCGACGAGGCCTTTCCCAGCACGACCTCCCGTCCGGGCGACCCGCGCGTCGTGGACTGGTACGGCATCCGCGACGGCGACCGCTTGGTGGCCTGCGGCGCCGACCGCAGCCGGGGCGACATCGGTTTCCTGGCCGGGCTGACGGTGGCGCCCGACCGCCGGGGCCGGGGGCTCGGCGCGGCGCTCACCGCCGGGATGACCCGCGCCCTGCTGGCCCGGTTCGACCAGGTGGCGCTCGGCGTGTACACCGCCAACACCGGGGCGATCCGGCTCTACCGGCGGCTCGGGTTCGCCGGCACCGAGCCCCGCACCTCGGTCCACCTGGGCTGATCCACCGACCACCGCCACCTCCTCGACTGCGGCTTCCGCACGCTGCCCGGCCCCGCCGGGGCGGCGGGGCCGGGCAGGGGCGGTCAGTCCGACCGGCCGGGCGCCGAGGCGGCGGCCGGGATCGGGTCCACCGGGCCGGCGGGGTCGAGCGCCGGGCCGGGGTGCCCCGGGCCGGCTGCCGAGTCACCGGGCCGCTGCTCGCCCGCGTCGGGCTCCGCCGCCCGGCGCCCGGCCCGCCAGGCGGGCAGGTAGAGCGGGGCGGCCACGGCGAGCACCACCCCGCCGACCAGCATGGCGATCGTGATGCTGGTGGCGTCGGCCAGGGCAGTGAGCACCACCCCGCCGAGCGCGCCGGCCGGCTGGCCCATCATCGAGTTCAGCGAGAGCACGCTGGTCCGGTAGGGGCCGTCGACCTGCCGGTGCAGCAGCCCCATGTGCAGCGGGTTCGACGCGCCGTGCACGGTGTAGCAGGCCAGGTAGGCGACGAGCACCCCGACCGGGCCGGCGAGCAGGCCCATCCCGACCACCGTGACGCCCTGGAGCACCCGCATGAGCGCGGCGGCGGGCGCGGCGCCGAGCCGGCGCAGCAGCAGCGGGGTCAGCGCGGCGCCGGCCGCGTTGGCCAGCCAGGCCGCCGAGCCGGCGGGGCCGAGCAGCGCCGCGGCCCGGTCGGAGTCCCCGACCACCTCGGCGAGGCGCACCGGCAGCAGCGACTCGAAGGTGATCATGCCGAAGCCCCAGAACAGCTCGACGGCGACGAGCGCGAGCAGCACCCGGTTGCTGCGGAGCAGGCCGACGGCCTGTCCGACCATCCGCGGCGCCTCGGCCACCGAGGCCCGCACCGCGGCGGCGCCCTGGGCGGGCCGGTGCTCGACCAGCAGCACGGTGAGCGCGACCAGTGCGACCGCCTGGAGGACGATGGCCACCAGCACGGGCAGGGCCAGCGCGCTGACCGGCCCGACCGGCCCGAGCGCGACCAGGCCGCCGCTGAGCAGCGCGCCCGCGCCGATGGCGATGCCGATGACCGTGCCGGCCCAGCCCAGGCCGCGCTCGTACTCGGCCTTCGGGTCGGCGGCCAGGGTGGCGTCGACGTACCAGGACTCCAGCGGGCCGCTGTCGAGCGCCCGGTAGACCCCCTGCAGGGCCCAGACCAGGAAGAACATCCAGAACGTGTCGGCGACCGCGAAGAGCACCAGCGAGGCCAGGCAGACCACCCACGCGACGACCAGCACGGGCTTGCGGCCGAGCGCGTCGGCGAATCCGCCGGTGGGCAGTTCGAGCGCCAGCACGACCAGGCCCTGCGCGGTGGCGACCAGGCCGATCTGGGACAGCGAGAGCCCGCGCTCCTGCATGAGCAGGATCATCACCGGGATGAGCAGACCGCTGGGCAGCCAGCGCAGCCCGTAGAGGGTGAGGTAGCGGAACCGGATCTGGCGTACGGACAGCACGCTCACGACTTCTCCTCGGTCGACGGCAGGGCGGACTGCGGAAGCGCCGCCCGCATCGGGAACGCCGCGAGGTAGAGCTGCACCGTCTCGGCGTCGGGGTCGGCGGGGTCGGTCTCGTCCCGGTGCCGCTCGAAGACGGCGAAGACCTCCTCCTTGATCGCTTCGAGGCGGGCGACCGGGATCCGCATGAAGAAGTCACCCATGCCGAACGCGTCGCGCCAGGCGGCTGGCCACTCGTGCCGCTGGGCGAACCACCGCTCGGCGTGCTGGGCGAAGAAGCGGACGTAGTCCGCCTCGATCCACTCGATGGCCGCTCGGGAGTCCGGATCGTCGTCGAAGTCGCTGGACTCCCAGTTGGTGACGTCGTGCGCGGCCCGCCAGTAGCGCTGCCGGCCGGTGCCGAGGCTCGGGTCCTCGACGACCAGGCCGACCTCGGCGAGCTGGCGCAGGTGGTAGCTGGTCGCGCCGGTGTTGGTGCCGAGCATCTCGGCAAGGGCGGTCGCGGTGGACGGACCCACCACGCGCAGCGCCCCGACCAGCCGCATGCGCAGGGGCTGGGCCAGGGCGCGCACCTGCCGGTGGTCGATGCGTACCGCACGTGGCCCGGGCCGCTTCTGCTCTTCCATGAGATGCACAATATCTGTGCACACTTTCCATGCACAAGACCGTTGCAAAGAAAGTGTGGAATCAGGCGTACAACTCGGTGACGCCGCGCAACCGCGTGCGCAGCAGCCCGGTCGCGCGCGCGGAGTCCAGCACCACCTCGGCAGGCCGGTGCAACCCGGCTTCCGCGATCGTGGTGGTCGTCAGCCCGTTCGCATCCACTCCGTCGTGCCGGGCCACCAGCAGGCCCAGCTCGGCCCGGCTCACCGCGTCCGGCCCGGCCACGTTCAGCGACCCGGCGTGGCCGCCCGGCACCAGTTCCAGCACGGCGGCGGCGAGGTCGGCGACATGGATCGGGCAGCGCAGCTCGTCGGTGAAGAGGACGGCCC
Source organism: Micromonospora sp. NPDC004551 (assembly GCF_040609975.1). Classification (NCBI taxonomy): domain Bacteria; kingdom Bacillati; phylum Actinomycetota; class Actinomycetes; order Micromonosporales; family Micromonosporaceae; genus Micromonospora; species Micromonospora sp. NPDC004551. The sequence goes on from NZ_JBEXLM010000031.1 coordinate 6,731, forward strand.
GTCCGGCCAGGGCGTCCCGGCAGAGCTGGATCTGCTTGCTCCCCTCCCCCACGATCAGCGACGTCCGCACCAGCAGCGCCCCGGGATCCACCGCCCGCACCGCCGTCTCGGCGGCCGCCTTCGCCGCCCCGTACGGGTGCACCGGCGTGGGCACGTCGTCGTCGGCGTACGGCGTCGGACGGCCGGCGTGCAGCGCGTCGCTGGACAGGTGCACGAGCCGGGCGCCCACCTCGGCGGCGGCGACCGCGATGTGGGCCGCCCCGTCGGCGGTGACCGCCCAGTCGTCGTACCGGTAGGGGGTGGCCACGACGGCGTCGGGGCGTACCTCGGTCAGCAGCGCGCGGACCGCGGCCGGGTCGGTGACGTCGAGCCGGCGCCGCACGACACCCGGCACCGCGACGGCGCCCGAGTGGCACGTGCCGACCACCCGGTGCCCGGCGGCGACCGCCTGCCGGCACACCTCCGCGCCCAGGAAGCCGCTGGCCCCCACCACGAGCAGGTTCATCCCGTCCTCCAGACGTCGAAAGGCCCGCGCCATCATGGCGCGGGCCTCTCGGCGGATCCGGATCAGGTCGGGTCGGCCACCGGGGCGGCCGGGCCGGCGGTCCCGGCGTGCGGGCCCGTCGGGGCCTTCGGCTTGGCGTCGATGCCGGCCTCGGCGCGCTGCTGCCCGGTGATCGGCGTCGGCGCGCCGGTCAGCGGGTCGAAGCCGCCACGGGTCTTCGGGAAGGCGATGACCTCGCGGATGGAGTCGGCGCCGGCCAGCAGCATGCAGACCCGGTCCCAGCCGAACGCGATGCCGCCGTGCGGCGGGGCGCCGTACTTGAACGCCTCCAGCAGGAAGCCGAACTTGTCCTGCGCCTCCTCGGCGGTGATGCCGAGCAGGTCGAACACCCGCTGCTGCACGTCGCCGCGGTGGATACGGATCGAGCCGCCGCCGATCTCGTTGCCGTTGCAGACGATGTCGTACGCGTAGGCCAGCGCCCGGTCCGGCGCCTCCTCGAACCGGTCCACCCACTCGGCGTTCGGCGAGGTGAACGGGTGGTGCACGGCGGTCCAGCCGCCCTCGTCGGTCTTCTCGAACATGGGCGCGTCGACCACCCAGCAGAACGCCCAGGCGCTCTCGTCGACCAGGTTCGCCCGCTTGGCGATCTCGATCCGGGCCGCGCCGAGCAGCTCCTGCGCCTCCCGGGTGTTCGTGCTCGCCGCGAAGAAGATCGCGTCGCCGGGCTTCGCGCCGACCGCGTCGGCAAGGCCGGCCAGGTGCGCCTCGGAGAGGTTCTTGGCCACCGGGCCGCGCGCCTCGCCGGTCTCCGCGTCGAGCACCACGTACGCGAGGCCCCGCGCGCCGCGCGCCTTGGCCCAGTCCTGCCAGCCGTCCAGCTCCTTACGGGTCTGCGACGCGCCGCCCGGCATGACCACCGCGCCCACGTAGCCGCCCACGTCGATGGCGCCCGCGAACACCCGGAACTCGGTGCCCCGCAGGTAGTCGGTCAGCTCGGTCAGCTCGACGCCGTACCGCAGGTCCGGCTTGTCCGACCCGTACCGCGACATGGCGTCGTGCCAGGTGATCCGCGGGATGGGCCGGGTGATCTCGTGGCCGGCCAGCTCCGACCAGAGCTTCGCCACGATCGCCTCGCCGAGGTCGATCACGTCGTCCTCGGTGACGAACGACATCTCGATGTCGAGCTGGGTGAACTCCGGCTGCCGGTCGGCGCGGAAGTCCTCGTCCCGGTAGCAGCGGGCGATCTGGTAGTAGCGCTCCATGCCGCCGACCATGAGCAGCTGCTTGAACAGCTGCGGCGACTGCGGCAGCGCGTACCAGCTGCCCGGCTGGAGACGCACCGGGACCAGGAAGTCGCGGGCACCCTCCGGGGTGGAGCGGGTCAGCGTCGGGGTCTCGATCTCCAGGAAGTCCCGCTCGTGCAGCACCGTGCGGGCGAGCTGGTTGGCCCGCGAGCGCAGCCGCATGGCCTTCGCCGGGCCGCCACGGCGCAGGTCGAGGTAGCGGTACTTGAGCCGGATGTCGTCGCCGGCCTCGATCTGGTCGTCGACCGGCAGCGGCAGCGGCGCGGCCTCGGAGAGCACCTCCAGCGCGGCCGCGGTCACCTCGACCTCACCGGTCGGCAGGTCCGGGTTCTCGTTGCCCTCGGGACGGCGGGTCACCTCGCCGGTCACCTTGACGCAGAACTCGTTGCGCAGCGCGTGCGCGTCCTCCTCGCGGAACACCACCTGCACGACGCCGGAGGCGTCGCGCAGGTCGACGAAGATGACACCGCCGTGGTCGCGCCGGCGGGCCACCCACCCGGCGAGCGTCACCGTCGAGCCGGCGTCCGCGGCGCGCAGGCTTCCGGCATTGTGGGTACGGATCACGGCTTGCGTCTCCTCATCTGGTCCACGTCTGCTCCCCGCATTCTGTCAGGGCGGGCGGGCCGGCTCCCGGGCACCCGCCGGGACGGGCCGCGGTGAACCCCGGGCCGGGGCCGGTCCGGGCGGTTACCGTGGCCGGGTGCGTGCCGTACCGAGCTGGGCCGTGGTCACGGCCGCGGCCGCGCCCGTCCTGCTGGTGGCGGGCTGGACGGTGGCCGGCGCCCGGCAGCCGCCCGGCTACGACCCGATCCGGGACACGATCAGCGAGCTGGCCGGCGAGGGCGCGACCGACTCGTGGCTCATGGCCGGCTGCCTCGTGCTGCTGGGCTGCTGCTACCTGGGCACGGCGCTGGTGCTGCACGCGGCCGGCCTGCCCAGCCGGTTCCTGCTGGCCCTCGGCGGGACGGCCACCATCGCGCTGATCGCCTTCCCCCGGCCCCAGGTCGGCGGTTCGCCCGCGCACGGGACCGTGGCCACGGTCGCGGTGCTCGCCCTGTCGCTCTGGCCGGCCGGATCCGCGCTACGGCTGCCCCGGGCCGTCCGGCGGGACGTGGCCGCCACGCCCGCCGGCACGCCACCGTGGGCGTTCCGCCGCCCGGTGGCGCTGGCCGCGACGGCGCTGCTGCTGCTCCTCTTCGGCTGGTTCGTCGTGGAGGTGACCGGCGGGTCGCGGACCGGGCTGGCCGAGCGGGTCGCCGCGCTCGCCGTCGCGCTCTGGCCGCTGGCCGCGATCCTCTCCGCACGCCGGGCGCACCGCCACTGGTCGGCGCGGCAACCGGGCCCGCCGGTGACGGACCGGGCCCGGCCGGACGCGCCGCCGGTGACTCCGGTCGGTGATTGAGAACGCGGAACGGGCCGCCGGTCGTCCGGCGGCCCGTTCGCGTGCGGTCGATCAGAAGACGCTGACGCCGTAGACGCTCAGCGGCTCGGTGACCGGCTGGAAGTAGGTGGTGCCGCCGGAGGAGCAGTTGCCGCTGCCGCCGGAGGTGAGGCCCAGCGCGGTGCTGCCGGCGAAGAGCGAGCCGCCGCTGTCGCCACCCTCGGCGCAGACGGTGGTCCGGATCAGGCCGGAGACGCTGCCCTCGGCGTAGTTCACGGTCGCGTTGGTGGCGGTCACGGAGCCGCTGCGCAGGCCGGTGGTGCTGCCGGAACGCCGCACCGACTGGCCGACGTACGCGTTGCCGGCGCCGGTGATGTCCTGGTAGCTGCCGTTGTAGAGGTAGACGTTGCCGGTCGCGTTGGCCGAGTTGCTGTGCCGGACGATGCCGTAGTCGTTGCCCGGGAAGCTGGTGCCGGCCCGGGTGCCCAGGACGGAGGTCTGGCTGGAGTTCGAGTACCAGGTCGAGCCGAGGTTGGTGCAGTGCCCGGCGGTGAGGAAGTAGTAGACGCCGGAGCTGCTGCGCACGTTGAAGCCGAGCGAGCAGCGGTAGCCGCCGGTGTAGATGGCCTGGCCGCCGGAGATGCGGGTGGTCAGGACGCCGGGCTCGGCCTCGATCCGGACCGTGCCGCCGGTACGCGCGGCGGCGGCCTTGACCCGCTCCAGCTTGGCGCCGGTGACGGTGCTGTCCACCGAGACGACGACCTGGTTGGTGGCGGCGTCGGTCCACCAGGCGGTGCCCGGGATCTTGGCGGACTTCTCCAGCTCCGCGGTGGCGGCGCGGAGCTTGTCGGCGCCCCGGGTCACGAGCTTCGGGGTGGCGCCGGCGGCGCGGACCTGGCGGGCGGCCGCGGCGTCGGTCACCGCGACGACCATCTTGCCGCTGCCGTCGGCGTACGTGCCGGCGGCGCGGTCACCGAGCTGCGTGGCGAGGGCGGCGGCGGCGTCGGGCGAGGCGGGCGAGGCGGGGGCCGCCTGGGCGGGCGCGCCGAGCAGCGAGCCGGTGACCAGGGTGCCGGCCACGGCGATGGCAGCGGCGCGGCGGAGCGTGGACCTCGTGGGTCGCATGTAACAACCTCCGGATGGGGGTGACGGGCGCTGTCATGGGACGCGCCCGGGGACAACCCGGCCGACCTGGGGAAACCGGCCGGGTGACCAAAGTATTCACACATTTAAGATCGTAAGCAAGACATGGCTTTGCCCGAATTCGTACGACCGCGCGATGTAACGGCGAAGCAACAACATCGACATCGGGTGTCAGAGCCGGCCGGGGCGCTCAGTCCCGGCGGCGGGCGCCCGGGCCCGGGCGCGGCACCACGTCGCGCGGGTCGGTCACCTCGTGCCCCTCGGCGCAGCGCAGCGCCACCCGCACCTCTGCGCCGCAGTCACGGTGGGCCACGGCCAGCGGCGAGCCGTCCGGGTCGGCCAGGTAGCGGTCGCCCCAGCCGAGCACCGCCACGAGCACCGGCCAGAGGTCGAGCCCCTTGTCGGTGAGCCGGTACTCGTGCCGCAGCCGGCTGCCCGGCTCCCGGTACGGCTCCCGGCGCAGCACGCCCTGCTCGACCAGCATGGCCAGCCGGTTGGTGAGCACCTGCCGGGGAATGCCGGTGCGCACCCGCATGTCGTCGAAGCGGCGCACGCCGTTGAAGACCTCGCGCAGCACGACAAGGGTCCACCGCTCGCCGAGGATCTCCATGGCGCGGGCGATGGTGCAGTTCTCCACCGACCAGTCCAGTGCCGCGGGTCTCATGCCGACCAGGCTAGGTCTGATTGACAGACTCAGCAACGCGCTGCGAGGCTGAGTCCATGACACAGACGCAGGAGCGCAGCCGCACCTTCACCTGGTCCGACCCGGTCGCCGGGGCCGCGCACATCGGCCGGCGCGGCGGCCTGGAGCTGCTGCGCGCGATGATCGCCGGGGAGCTGGCCGCGCCGCCGGTCATGCACCTCATCGACATGACCCGGATGGAGGCCGACGAGGGCCGCGTCGCGGTCGAGCTGGTGCCGCAGGAGTTCCACTACAACCCGCTGGGCACCGTGCACGGCGGCGTCCTCTCCACGCTGCTGGACACCGCCGCCGCGTGCGCCGTGCACACCACCCTGCCGGCCGGCGTCGGCTACACCTCGCTGGATCTGAACGTGAAGTTCCTCCGCCCGGTCACCGTCGCCAGCGGCACCCTGCGCTGCGAGGGCACGGTGCTCCAGCGCGGCCGCCGCACCGCCCTGGCCGAGGCGCGGCTGACCGACGGGCGCGGCCGACTGATCGCCCACGCCACGTCGAGCTGCCTGCTCTTCCCCCTGGACCAGCCCGCCTGAGCGGCGGCCCGGTTCAGCGGGCCGCGGCGAGGCGGGCGGTGCGGGCCGCGCGCTTCTCCTCGAACCGGGACGCCTGGGTCTCCAGGGTGTCCAGGTGGGCGGCGATCTCGTCGCGGGCGGCCTCGCCGTCGGCGTCCAGCCCGGTCGCCTCGAACAGGTTCCACTGCCGCAGCACCGGGACCACCACCTCGTCCCGGTGCTGGCGCAGGTCGTAGATGCCGGCCAGGGCGATCGCCACCGACTTGCGGGCGAAGCCGTCGATGCCCACACCCGGCATCTGGAAGTCGGCGAGCACGTCCGCCACGGCCCGCATGGCCTGGCTCGGAGCCAGCTCGAAGGCGGCGCCCAGCAGGTTGCGGTAGAAGACCATGTGCAGGTTCTCGTCGGCCGCCACCCGGGCCAGCAGCGCCTCGCAGACGGGGTCGCCGGTCGCCCGGCCGGTGTTGCGGTGCGAGATCCGGGTGGCCAGCTCCTGGAACGAGACGTACGCCAGCGAGTGCAGCACCTCGTCGTCGTGGGTGTTCACGTAGCCCGCCGACATGTGCGTCATCCGGGCGCGCTCCAGCGCCACCGGGTCGACCGCCCGGGTCACCGTCAGGTAGTCGCGGATCGCCGTGCCGTGCCGGCCCTCCTCGGCGGTCCACCGGTGCACCCAGGTCCCCCACGCGCCGTCCCGCCCGAACAGCGTCGCGATCTCGTGGTGGTACGAGGGCAGGTTGTCCTCGGTGAGCAGGTTGACGATCAGCGCGGTGCGGGCCACCTCGGGCAGCGTCGAGTCCGCCTCCGTCCACGGCTCGCCGCCGAGCGGGCCGTCGAAGGTCCGCCCCTCGCTCCACGGCACGTACTCGTGCGGGAACCACTCCTTGGCCAGCGACAGGTGCCGGTCGAGGTTCTTCTCGACGACGGGTTCGAGTTCGAGGAGCAGGGCGGTCTGGCTGAGCACGGTCACGGCGATCTCCCTACGGTGGCGTAACTTACGCTACCGTAGGTCCAATCGTCGTCAGGCGCCAGCGGCGGCCGGCCCCACCAGCGGCTTCAGGTCGGCCCGGGGCGGCGTCCACTCCCCCGCCGCGGCGGCCACCTGCTCACCCGAGCGGATGTCCTTCACCTCGTCGCCCTCGGCGCCGGGGAACCAGACGTACGGGATGCCCCGCCGCTCGGCGTAGCGGATCTGCTTGCCGAACTTGGCCGCACTCGGCGACACCTCGGTGGGTACGCCCCGGGAGCGCAGCGCCTCGGCCACCCGGTTGCTGGCCGGCCGCTCCTCCTCGCTGGTAACCGCGACCAGCACGCAGGTCGGCACGTCCCGGGAGACCGACAGCTCGCCCGCGCCGAAGAGCAGGCCGAGCAGCCGGGTCACGCCGATCGAGATACCCACCCCGGGGAAGCGGACGTTGCCGGAGCTGGCCAGGTTGTCGTACCGGCCGCCGGAGCAGACCGAGCCGAACCGCTCGTAGCCGATCATCTGCGTCTCGTAGACCGTGCCGGTGTAGTAGTCCAGGCCCCGGGCGATCCGCAGGTCGGCCACGCACAGGCCGGGCGAGTGCGCGGCGGCGGTCTCCACCACCGCGGTCAGCTCGGCGATGCCCTCGTCGAGCAGCGGGTCGGTCACCCCGAGGGCGCGCACCGCGTCGGCGAAGGAGGCGTCCGGCGCGGAGATCTCGGCGAGGGCCAGGCACGCCTTGGCCTGCGCCTCGCTCGCCCCGGCGGTCTCGGCCAGCAGCTCCGCGACCTTCACCGGGCCGATCTTGTCGAGCTTGTCGACCGCGCGCAGCGCCGCCTCCGGGTCGGTCAGCCCGACGCCCCGGTAGAAGCCCTCGCAGATCTTGCGATTGTTGACCTGGATCCGCACCGGCGGGATCGGCAGCGAGCGCAGCGCGTCGCCGATCACCAGCGGCATCTCGGCCTCGTAGTGGGCCGGCAGGGTGTCCCGGTCGACGATGTCGATGTCGGCCTGGAGGAACTCCCGGTAGCGCCCCTCCTGCGGCCGCTCGCCCCGCCACACCTTCTGGATCTGGTAGCGGCGGAACGGGAACTGGAGCTTGCCGGCGTTCTCCAGCACGTACCGGGCGAACGGCACGGTCAGGTCGAAGTGCAGGCCGAGCGCGTCGTCACCGGCCGGACCGTCGGTCTCGGCCTGGAGCCGGCGCAGCACGTAGACCTCCTTGGAGGTCTCCCCCTTGCGCAGCAGCTGGTCGAGGGGCTCGACCGAGCGGGTCTCCAGCGGCGCGAAGCCGTACAGCTCGAAGGTGGCGCGGATCCGGTCGAGCACGAACTGCTCGATCATCCGCTGGGCGGGCGTCCACTCCGGGAAGCCGGAGATGGGCGTGGGCTTGCTCATGGCGTACTCCTTGCGTCCCGCGCGGACCACGCGGGGAGGTCAGTGGGTGCGGCTACAGGCCGCGGGTGGGCGCGGCCGGGCGCGCGCCGCCGGTGCCCGACACCTCGACGAGGTACGGGTTGGTCGCGCGCTCGCGGCCGATGGTGGTCTGCGGGCCGTGGCCGGGCAGGACGACGGTGTCGTCGGCCAGCGGGAGGACCTTCTCCCGGAGGCTGGCCAGCATGCGGGGCATGCTGCCGCCCGGCAGGTCGGTGCGGCCGATCGAGCCGGCGAAGAGCACGTCACCGGAGAGGCAGATCTGCTCGGCCTCCCAGGGCGAGCCGGCGCCGGGCAGCCGGAACAGCACCGACCCGCCGGTATGGCCGGGCGCGTGGTCGACGGTGATCTCCAACCCGGCCAGCGACAGCGTCGCGCCGTCGGTCAGCTCCGCCACGTCGTCGGGCTCGGCGTAGGGCAGCCGCCCGCCGAAGAGCTGGGTGAGGTCCATCGAGAGCGCCTTGGCCGGGTCGGCCAGCAGCTCCCGGTCCTCCGGGTGGACGTAGGCGGGGATGCCGCGCGCGCCGCAGACCGGGGCCACCGAGAAGGTGTGGTCGAGGTGGCCGTGGGTGAGCAGCACGGCGGCCGGGTGCAGGCGGTGCTCGGCGAGCACGGCGTCGAGCCGGTCGAGGACCCCGATGCCGGGGTCGACCACCACGCACTGCTCCCCCGGAGCGGTCGCCACCACGTAGCAGTTGGTGCCGAAGGCGTCCGCGGGAAAGCCGGCCACGAGCACGTCCGCTCCCCTTCCGTCCGGTCGTCGTCCCCTGTGAGCAGCCTAGCCGCACGGGCGACCGGGTTTCGCCGACCACCGCCCCAGTCGCCCCTCCAGGCACAGTGACAACGCCCGATAAACCCAGGCCCGACCTCGTACACCACTTTCACAGCCGGTACCCGTACACTCTGGCGGGCGTGTGGCGTGGCGCACCCCCGCGACAACGGGCGGGCAGCGCCCGGGGCCGGCGAGGACCAGGGTAGAGGAAGGGGAGCACGGGTGGCTTCCAGCAGGGACCGGCAGCGCAAACTGGCGCGGGCCAAGCTCGACCGGCAACTCGCCCGGCGGGCCGCGGCCGCCAAGCGTCGCCGGCAGATCCAGGCCGGCGTCGGCGCCGCCGTGGTGCTCGCGCTGATCGTGGTCGGTTCGGCCTGGGCGCTCGGCGCCTTCGACTCCGATCCGAAGAAGCCGGCCGCCGAGGAGACCTGCCTCTGGACGCCGCAGGACGCCACGGCCAACACGAACCTCAAGGACGTGGGCACCCCGGCCACCACCGGCCTGCCCACCTCCGGCACCCGGACCATGACGATCACCACCAACCAGGGCGGGGCGATCACCGCCGACCTGGACCTGGCCGCCGCCCCCTGCGGCGCGGCGAGCATCTCGTACCTGGCCGGCAAGTCGTTCTACGACAACACCAAGTGCCACGAGATCACCACCGAAGGGGCGCTGCGCTGCGGCGACCCGAGCGGCAGCGGCCTGGGCGGCCCGACCTACTCGTTCTACAACGAGAACGTCCCCACCACGCCGGAGGCCAGCCCGTCCGCCTCGCCGGCGCCGGCTCAGCCCCCGGCGTACCCGAAGGGCACGATCGCCATGATCGGCAACCCGCCGGGCAGCAACGGCAGCCAGTTCCTGATCTTCTTCAAGGACTTCAGCCCGGCCACGCCGGCGTACACCGTCGTCGGCAAGATCACCGGCGGCCTCGACGTGGTGGAGAAGATCGGCGCCCTGCCGACCGTGGACAATGGGAGTGGGGCCAAGGTCAAGCCGAAGACGGACGTGGTGATCCAGAGCCTCACCGTCGGCGAGCCGAACGCCGCACCGGCCGCCACGAGCGCGCCGGCGGCGAGCCCCAGCGCCGGCTGACCCGGCCCCGCCCCACCCTGAGCAGCGGCGAGCACCGCCGTACCCGAGAAGCATGTGAGGAGTGACCGTGACGTCCACGAGAGAGCGGCAGCGCGCGGCGGCGCGGGCCCGCCTCGAGCGGGAGATGACCGAGCGCGCCAGCAAGGCCCGCAAGCGCCGGCAGACCCAGGCCATCGTCGGCGCCGCGGCCGTGCTGGTGCTCGTCGTGGCGGGCACCGTCTGGCTGGCCACCTCGCTCGGCGGTGACGACAAGAAGCAGAACACCGCCGGCGCCGAGGGCTTCTCCCAGTGCGCGTACACCGAGGTCCCCAAGGAGGGGCGCCCGAAGCAGATCAAGGACGTCGGGCTGCCGACGGCCCAGCAGGCCAACAAGGGCACCCAGACGATGACGATCGACACCAACCTGGGTCCGATCACCGCGAAGCTCGACCGTGGCCTGGTGCCCTGCACCGCCGGCAGCTTCACCCACCTGGCCAGCAAGGGCTTCTTCGACAACACCAAGTGCCACCGGCTCGTCACCGAGGGCATCAAGGTGCTCCAGTGCGGTGACCCGAGCGCGTCCGGCAAGGGCTGGCGGGAGACCGACGGCACCGGCGGCCCGAGCTACAACCTGGCCGAGGAGAACCTGCCCACCGACAAGCGGCCCCCGTACCCGGATGGCGTCATCGCGATGGCCAACTCCGGCCAGCCGGGCAGCACCGGCAGCCAGTTCTTCATCGTCTACGGCGACTCGCAGCTCGACCCGAACTACACGGTGCTCGGCACCGTCACCGGCGGAATGGACCTCGTGAAGCAGGTCGCCGCGGCCGGTGACGACGGCGCCTTCGCCCAGCAGGCCGGTGGCGGTCACCCGAAGAAGGAGATCGTCATCAACAAGCTGAGCATGAGCGACATCCAGGGCGGCTGACCCGCCCGCACGACGACGAAGCGCCCGCCGGCAGACCGCCGGCGGGCGCTTCTCGTGTGCCCTGAGGTCAGGCGCCCGAGGTGACCCGGTAGGCGTCGAAGACGCCGTCGACCTTGCGGACCGCGGCCAGCAGGTGCCCGAGGTGCTTCGGGTCGGCCATCTCGAAGCTGAACCGGCTCACCGCCACCCGGTCCCGCGTGGTGGTGACCGTCGCGGAGAGGATGTTGACCCGCTCGTCGGAGAGGACCCGGGTCACGTCGGCCAGCAGCTTGTGCCGGTCGAGGGCCTCCACCTGGATGGCCACCAGGAAGGTCGAGGCGGAGGTGAGCTTCCAGCTCACCTCGACCACCCGCTCGCTCTGCGCCTTGAGGTCCTCGGCGTTGGCGCAGTCGTCCCGGTGCACACTCACCCCGCCGGAGCGGGTGACGAAGCCGAACACCGCGTCCGGCGGCACCGGGGTGCAGCAGCGGGCCAGCTTGATCCACACGTCGCTGACCCCGCGGACCACCACACCCGGGTCGTGGCTGGACGCCCGGCTGCGCGGCGGTCGCGTGGCGACGGCGGTCTCGGCGATGTCCTCCGCCGCGCCCTCCTCGCCGCCGTACGCGGCCATGAGCTTCTGCACCACCGACTGCGCGGAGACCTGGCTGTCGCCGACCGCCGCGTAGAGCGACGCCACGTCGGCCAGGTGCAGGTCCCGGGCGATCGCCATGAGCGCGTCCGAGGTGAGCATCCGCTGCAACGGCATGCCCTGCTTGCGCATCGCCTTGACGATCGAGTCCTTGCCGGCCTCGATCGCCTCCTCGCGCCGCTCCTTGTTGAAGTATTGGCGGATCTTGGTACGGGCGCGCGGGCTCTTGACGAAGCCCAGCCAGTCCTGCGTGGGGCCGGCCGTGTCGGACTTCGACGTGAAGATCTCGATCACGTCGCCGTTGGACAGCGTCGATTCGAGGGGCACCAGCTTGCCGTTGACCCGCGCACCGATGCACTTGTGCCCGACCTCGGTGTGCACGGCGTACGCGAAGTCCACCGGCGTCGACCCGGTCGGCAGCGGGATGACGTCACCCTTCGGGGTGAAGACGTAGACCTCCTGGCTGGAGAGGTCGAACCGCAGCGCGTCGAGGAACTCGCTCGGGTCCGCCGCCTCCCGCTGCCAGTCCAGCAGCTGGCGCAGCCAGGTCATCTCGTCGATGTGCGCCGGCGGGCCCACCACCGGGGTGCCCTTGTGCTCCTTGTACTTCCAGTGCGCGGCGATGCCGAACTCGGCGGTGCGGTGCATCGCGTAGGTGCGGATCTGCATCTCCACCGGCTTGCCGGTGGGCCCGATGACCGTCGTGTGCAACGACTGGTACATGTTGAACTTGGGCATGGCGATGTAGTCCTTGAACCGGCCCGGCACCGGCTGCCAGTTGGCGTGGATGACGCCCAGCGCCGCGTAGCAGTCGCGCACCGTGTCGACCAGGATCCGCACCCCGACCAGGTCGTAGATGTCGTTGAAGTCGCGCCCCCGCACGATCATCTTCTGGTAGATCGAGTAGAGGTGCTTCGGCCGGCCGGTGGTCTCCGCCTTGATCTTGGCGGCCTTGAGGTCGGTGGACACCTTCTGGGTCACCTGGCGCAGCAGCGCCTCACGCTGCGGCTGGTGCTCGCCGATCAGCCGGTTGATCTCCTCGAACCGCTTCGGGAACAGGGTGCCGAAGGCCAGATCCTCCAGCTCCCACTTGATGGTGTTCATACCGAGGCGGTGCGCCAGCGGGGCGAGGATCTCCAGCGTCTCCTTGGCCTTCTGCTCCTGCTTGGGGCGGGGCAGGAAGGTCAGGGTGCGCATGTTGTGCAGCCGGTCGGCCAGCTTGATCACCAGGACCCGCGGGTCCTTGGCCATGGCCACGACCATCTTGCGGATCGTCTCCGCCTTCGCCGCGTCGCCCAGCTTGACCTTGTCGAGCTTGGTGACGCCGTCGACCAGCAGGGCCACCTCGCCGCCGAAGTCGGCGCGCATCTGGTCGAGGGTGTACTCGGTGTCCTCGATCGTGTCGTGCAGCAGCGCCGCGACCAGCGTGGTGGTGTCCATGCCCAGGTTCGCCAGGATGGTCGCCACGGCGAGCGGGTGGGTGATGTAGGGGTCACCGGACTTGCGGTACTGACCCGAGTGCCAGCGCGCGGCCGTGTCGAAGGCGCGCTGGAGCAGCCGGGCGTCGGCCTTGGGGTGGTTCTCGCGGTGGGTGGCGATCAGCGGCTCCAGCACCTCGCTGACCTGCGAGGTCTGCCACGGCGCGTTGAACCGGGCCAGCCGGGCGCGCACCCGGCGGCCGGTCGGCGCGTTGGAGAGGGCGAAGCCGCCGCCGGACGTGGGGTCCGCCGCGCCGTCGGTCGGGAACGGCACCACGACCGCCCCGCCGTCCACCTTCCCGTCGGGCCCGCCGCCGGGACCGGTCACCCGCGCCGGCGGGTTGCCGTTCCGCTCGGTTACCGAGCCGTCCGCGTCGCCTGTCGGGTGCACCGTGCCCTCCACCGGAGGGACGACATCGTGGGACACCGGCCTCCTCACCGCTCGCCGGGATGCGCCGGCCGTCCGGCCGACGTCCTGTCCAACCGGCCGAGGGGCCGGAGTTGTTCCGCGCCGGGCACCGGAACCTCGCGGCCCCGGCAGCCCCGCGCCGCCGGACGGTCACCCGCCCGGTCAAGCAAAGGGCAATGCTACCCGTACGCAGGGTACGCCGCCGCTCCGCCGGACGGACCGCACCGGGTCCGCCCGACGGGCCGGTCAGCTCAAACGGTCAGCAGGGCATGGACCGGACGCGGGGCGAGCCGCTCCCGGCCCTTGAGGAAGCCCAGCTCCATCAGGACCGTGAAGCCGGCCACCGTGCCGCCGGCCCGCTCGACCAGGTCCAGGGTGGCCTCGGCGGTGCCGCCGGTGGCGAGCACGTCGTCCAGGACCAGGACCCGGTGGCCGGCTGTGAAGGCGTCCTGGTGCACCTCCAGGGTCGCCTCGCCGTACTCCAGGGCGTAGGAGGCCGAGTGGGTGGCCCGGGGCAGCTTGCCGGCCTTGCGCACCGGCACCACGCCGACCCCGGTCGCGTACGCGACGGCCGCGGCCAGCACGAACCCGCGCGCCTCGATGCCGACCACCGCGTCGAACGAGTCCCGTCCGTGGTACGCGATGATCTCGTCGATCACCTCGCGGAAGGCCGTGCCGTCGGCGAAGAGCGGCATGAGGTCCTTGAACATGACGCCGGGCTTCGGGAAGTCCGGCACGTCCAGCACCCGGCTGGCGACCAGTCGGGCGACCTCCGGGCCGCTGTCTCCCCGTACCCCGGCGGTGTGGGTCTCCGTCACGTGCGTCCTCATGTCCTCTCGAACGACGGCGGCGTCCGTCATGCCGCTTTCACAGCATGGCGGACGCCGCCGGGTCGATCTCTACCGGGTGTGCGGTCAGCGGCGCTTCGCGCCACCGGGCCGGTTGCCCCCGCCGCCGGCGGGGCGACCGCCCCGGGCGCCGCTGGGGCGCTTGCCGGCCGGCCGGGCGCCGACCTTCGGGGCGGCGCCGGCCAGGGCGGCCGCCTCGGGGTCGATGGCCTCGTCGGCCGTGGCCGCCGCGGCCCGCGGCGCGCCCTTCGGGGTGACCTCGCCGCGGGCGATGGCGCCCCGGCGGGCCAGCACCCGCTTGTTGTGGGCGCTGATCCGCGGGTCCTGGTTCTTCAAAAGGACCAGCAGCGGGGTGGCCAGCAGGATCGAGGTCAGGAAGGCCACCGCCATACCGACGAAGAGCACCAGACCCAGGTCCTTCAGGGTGCCCGCGCCCAGCAGGCCGGCACCGATGAAGAGCAGACCGCCGACCGGGAGCAGCGCGACCACCGAGGTGTTCAGCGACCGCATGAGGCTCTGGTTCAACGCCAGGTTGGCCGCCTCGCCGTAGGTCTGGTTGTTGTTCGCGGTGATGCCGCGGGTGTTCTCCTGGACCTTGTCGAAGACCACCACCACGTCGTAGAGCGCGAAGCCCAGAATCGTGAGGAAGCCGATGATCGTCGACGGGGTGACCTCGAAGCCGACCAGCGAGTAGATGCCGGCGGTGAGCACCAGGTTCGTGAACAGCGACGCGATCGCGGCGGCCGCCATCCGCCACTCGAAGCGGAGGATCAGGTAGATCGCCACCACCGCCACGAAGATCAGCAGGCCGAGCAGGGCGCGGGAGGTCACCTGACTGCCCCACGCCTCGGAGACCTGGCTGCCGCTGATCTGGTCGGCCGGGATGCCGAACGACTGCGCCATCTCGGTCTTGACCGCGTTGGCCTGCTCGGCGCTGAGCTGCCCGGTGCGCAGCTCGTAGTACTCGCCGCTGGTGCTGCCGACCTTCTGGGCGGTCACCACCTTGACGCCGTCGCCCTTGGCCGCGAGCGCGGCGTCGACCTTCGCCTCGGCCTGATCCAGGGTGCCGACGCTGGCCGGCACCTGGAACGAGTTGCCGCCGGCGAACTCGATGCCGAGGCTGAAGCCGCGGACCGCGAAGCTGAGCACGGCGATCAGCACCAGCACACCGGCGACGGCGAACCACAGCTTGCGCCGGCCGACGATGTTGAGATCGGCCTCGCCCCGGTAGAGCCGGGACGCCAGACCACTCTTAGCCATCTCAGGCCTCCTTGACACGCGGGTTGCGGGCGGAGCCCGACTCGGCCGACCGGGCGGGCAGGGCCCGGCCGAGACCGCTGACCCGCGGGGACAGGAACGCCCGGGTCCGGGCGAACATCGTCATGATCGGGTGGCGGAAGAGGAACACGACGACCAGGTCGAGGACGGTCGCCAGACCGAGCGCGAAGGCGAAGCCCTTAACCGCGCCGACCGAGACGATGTAGAGCACCACGGCCGACATCAGGGTGATGGCGTTGGCCGAGATGATCGTCCGGCGGGCCCGGACCCACGCCCGAGGCACCGCGCTGCGCGGACTGCGCCCCTCGCGGATCTCGTCCTTGAGCCGCTCGAAGTAGATGACGAACGAGTCCGCCGCCACACCGAGTGAGACGATCATGCCGGCGATGCCGGCGAGCGTGAGGGTGAACCCGATCGACCGGCCGAGCACCACCAGCGCGCCGAAGACCAGCAGCGCCGAGAGCACCAGGCTCAGGAAGATGACGGAGCCGAGCAGCCGGTAGTAGAAGAACGAGTAGATGATGACCAGCAGCATGCCGATGCCGGCCGCCAGCAGACCCGCCTTGAGGTGGCTGTCGCCCAGGGTCGCGGTGACGTTCTGCGCCTCCGCCTGGTTGAAGGTCACCGGCAGGGCGCCGTAGCGCAGCTGGCTGGCCAGCGCGTTGGCGCTCTTGTTGTCGAAGCTGCCGGTGATCTGCGAGTCGCCGGTCAGCACACCCTGGATCTCCGGGGAGGAGACGATCTCGTTGTCCAGCACCACGGCGACCCGGCACTTGCCGTCCGAGCCGAGAGCGGTCTGGTCGCAGGCCTGACCCTCGTTGTTGAACGCCTCGCGGGTCAGCGCGGTCCACTTCTCCTGGCCCTTGCCGGTGAAGTTCAGGCTGACCACCCAGGAGCTGGTCTGGTCGAGCACGGCGTTGGCGTCGTCGACGTCGGTGCCCAGCACCTTGGCCTTGTCCAGTAGGTACTTGGCGCCGGCCTCGCAGGCCACCGCCTGCTGGTTCTCGTCCTTGATCGACGCGGGCGGCCGCTTGTCGAGCTGGGCGCAGGTGATGGTCGGGACGTTGAACTGCATCCCGACCGGCAGCACCGCGATCTCCTGCGGGGAGAGCGTGCCGAACGGCTTGAGCTTGTCGGCCAGCGACGGGTCGGCGGTCAGGTCGGCCGGCGCCTGGAGGCCCGACGCGGCGGCCCAGGCGGCCGCTCCCACCTTCTGCTCGACGGCCTTGCGCTGCTGCTCGACGCTCTGCGGCACCGGCTCGGCGCTGGCGCTCGGGCTCGGCGCGGCGGCGCTCGGCGTGGCCGACGGGGTCGGCGCGGCGGCGCTGGCGCTCGGCGTCGGCGCCATGCCGCCCTGGCCGCCGGCGCTCGGCGACGCGGTGGCCTTGGGCGCGGCGCTGCCCGACGGCGCCGGGGTCGCGCTGCCGGACGGGGCCGGGGTCGCGCTGCCCGAGGGGGCCGGGGTGGCACTCGCGGTCGGGGCCGGCGCGGCGGCGGCGCCGCTGCCGTCGGTGGCCTTGAGCACCTTGCGGAAGCGCAGCTCGGCGGCGCTGCCGACATCGGTCAGATCCCGGTTCTCACCGGGCAGGGAGATGACGATGTTCCGGTTGCCCTCGGTGACCACCTCGGCCTCGGCCACGCCGTAGGCGTTGACCCGGCTCTCGATGATCTGACGCGCCTCCTCGAGGTTGGCGGCAGTCGGGGGCTTGCCGTCCACGCTGTTGGTGGCCTCGAGCGTCACGCGGGTGCCGCCGACCAGGTCCAGGCCGAGCCGGGGCTCCAGCCGATCCTTCCAGCCACCGCTGGCGCCGCCCGAGAAGAACACCAAAAGATAGAGGACGACGAAGATGAACCCGAGCACGGCGAGCTGCCGTCCGGGGCGCATCTGTCCCTGAGGTGGTGCCACGGCTGTCCTGTCTCCCTGTACGGTCGCGCCGCTTCGGCAGCGGCGAGATGGTCGGGCCGGGGGTGTCCGCCCGACTGCTCCGGCGGGTCGGCGCCGCCGGACGGCACGCCTCCCCGGCGCACGACGCGGCGGCGTCGCGCGGGGTTCCCCGCGTGCCGGCGTCGGACGCCGACCCAACTATCCACTTGTGTGAGTGAATCCGCTGCCCCGTCCGGGGCCGGTGGTCACTCCTTGACCGGCTCGGCTTCCTCGGTGATCGTCTCGGCCTCCGGGGCCTCGACCCGCTTCACCACGCGCGCGATCGCCGGGCGCGCGTACCGGGTCTGCACGCCCGGAGCGACCTCGAGCAGGACGGTCTCGTCCTCGACCCCGGTCACCGTGCCGTAGAGCCCGCCGATGGTGACCACCTCGTCGCCCACGCCGAGCGCGGACTGCATCTGCTCGGCCTCGCGGCGACGCTTCTGCTGGGGGCGGATCATCATGAAGTACATGACGCCGAAGAGCAGAGCGATCATGAGGATCGGCGTCAGACCGCCGGCTCCCCCGCCACTCGCTGCTGCGTAAAGCACGGTTGTCGACCTTCCCATTGGCCTCTGCGCCGCCCTGTGGGGCACCGGAGCGGAGGCGAGTTCTCACGTCCTGTACAAACCGCGGCGAAGTCTAATCCCTGCACCTGAGAACACCGAATGCGGCACAGATCACGTTCGCATCACGGCTGATCGGTCTGCGCCGAGAACAGATCGGGCACCGGAGCGGCATCCGCACCAAATGTACCATTCGGCGGCGTACGCCCCAGATGGTGCCAGGCGGCCGCCGTGGCGACCCGGCCGCGCGGCGTGCGCGCCAGCAGCCCGGCCCGGACCAGGAACGGCTCGCACACCTCCTCGACCGTGTCCGGCTGCTCCCCCACCGCCACGGCGAGGGTGGACAGCCCGACCGGGCCGCCCCGGAACGAGTCGACCAGCGCGGTGAGCACCGCCCGGTCCAGCCGGTCGAGGCCGAGCGCGTCGACGTCGTAGACGGTCAGGGCGGCCTGGGCGGTCTCCAGGTTGACCACCCCCTCGGCGCGGACCTCGGCGAAGTCGCGGACCCGGCGCAGCAGCCGGTTGGCGATCCGGGGGGTGCCCCGGGACCGGCCGGCGATCTCCGCCGCCCCGTCAACCGTGATCGGCACGCCGAGGATCCGGGCGGACCGGTGCAGCAGCGCCTCCAGGTCGGCCGGCGAGTAGAAGTCGAGGTGCGCCACGAAGCCGAACCGGTCCCGCATCGGCCCGGTCAGCAGGCCGGACCGGGTCGTCGCGCCGACCAGGGTGAACGGCTCGACGTCGAGCGGGATGGCGGTCGCCCCCGGGCCCTTGCCGACCACGACGTCGACCCGGAAGTCCTCCATGGCGCTGTAGAGCAGTTCCTCGGCCGGTTTCGCGATCCGGTGGATCTCGTCGATGAAGAGCACGTCGCCCTCGGCGAGGCTGGTCAGGATGGCGGCCAGGTCGCCGGAGCGCTCGATGGCGGGGCCGCTGGTCACCCGGATCCCCGAGCCCAGCTCGGCGGCCACGATGTTGGCGAGGGTGGTCTTACCGAGGCCAGGCGGCCCCGAGAGGAGGATGTGGTCGGGCGGGGAGCCGCGCCGCATCGCCCCCTGAAGCAGCAGGTCGAGCTGGTCGCGGACCCGGTGCTGGGCGATGAACTCCTCCAGCCGTTTGGGCCGGACGCTGGCCTCCGCGTCCCGTTCGGCGTCGCTCACGTACGCCGAGACGAGGTTCTCGTTCGTCATCGGGTGCGGCCCAGGAGGCGGATGGCCTGCTTGAGCAGGACCGGCACGGGCGGGGTCTCCCCGTCGACGGTCTCCGCGACCGCCGCCACCGCCTGCTCGGCCTGCGCGGCGGTCCAGCCGAGCCCGACCAGCGCCTGACGGACCTGCTCCGGCCAGGCGCCGGCGGTGACCCCGGCCACGCCGTCGGCGCCCACCGGCACCGGGCCGATCCGGTCACGCAGTTCGAGGACGAGCCGCTCGGCGCCCTTCTTGCCGATGCCGGGCACCCGGGTCAGCGCCGCGGTGTCGGCGTTGGCGATGGCCTTGCGGACCGCGTCCGGGGTGTGCACGGCCAGCACCGCCTGGGCCAGCCGCGGCCCCACTCCGCTGGCGGTCTGGAGCAGCTCGAAGAGCTGCTTGGCATCGTCGTCGGCGAAGCCGTAGAGGGTGAGCGAATCCTCCCGGACGACCAGGCTGGTGGCCAGCCGGGCGGGCTGGCCGACCCGCAGCTCGGCGATCGTGCCGGGGGCGCACTGCACGGCCAGGCCGATGCCGCCCACCTCCACCACGGCGTGGTCCGGACCGGTCGCGGTCACCGTGCCGCGCACGCTGGCGATCATCGTGCTCCTCCTCGTCGTGCCCGCTCGGCGGCGGCGGCCAGCTTGGACCGGGTGCCGCCGCGCCAGATGTGGCAGATGGCCAGGGCCAGGGCGTCGGCGGCGTCGGCCGGGCGGGGCGGCTCGGGCAGCCGCAGCAACCGGGTGACCATGGTGGTCATCTGCGCCTTGTCGGCCTGACCGGACCCGGTCACCGCCGCCTTCACCTCGCTCGGCGTGTACGTCTGCACGGGCAGCCCGGCCCGCGCCCCGGCGAGCACGGCGATCCCGCTGGCCTGGGCGGTGCCCATCACGGTGCGCACGTTGTGCTGGCTGAACACCCGCTCGACGGCCACGGCGTCGGGGCGGTGCTCGGCGACCAGGTCGGTGAGCGAGCGGTCCAGGTGCAGCAGGCGCAGCGGCAGGTCGTCGCCGGGGTCGGTGTAGACCACGTAGTAGGCGACGAGGGTGCAGGGGCGGCCCGGCACGCCCTCGACCACGCCGACCCCGCACCGGGTCAGCCCCGGGTCGACGCCCAGCACGCGCACGCCGCCTCCTCCCCGAGCCACCGGCAGAACGTGTGTTCGACACCCTACTGGTGCGTCCCGGCACCCGGCCGGGCGGACACGCCGGAGGCCGGCGGACGGGATCCCCGCCACACACTGAAGCGGTCGAGTATGTGCCGCCGCCCCATGTGCCGCCGGCCACACAGCTCGTAACTTCTTGCGCCATGACGGCAGAACCCGTGGCGGTCCCCCACGTCGTGAACGTCGACCTCTCCGGTCGCGCCGCGCTGGTGACCGGTGGTGGCAGCGGCATCGGACGGGCCTGCGCCCTGCGCCTGGCGGCGGCCGGCGCGGCGGTGCTGGTGGTCGACCGCAACGTGGAGGCGGCCAAGGCGGTGGCCGCGGAGGCGGGCGGCCGGGCGGAGGGCGTCGACCTGGCCGACGCGGAGGCGGTGGACCGGCTCGACGTCGACGTGGACATCGTCGTGAACAACGCGGGCCTCCAGCACGTCGCGCCGGTGCAGGACTTCCCCGTCGAGCGCTTCGAGTACATCCAGCGGGTGATGGTGGAGGCGCCGTTCCTGCTGATCCGCCGGGCGCTGCCGCGGATGTACGCGAACGGGTGGGGCCGGATCGTCAACATCTCCTCGGTGCACGGGCTGCGCGCCTCGCCGTACAAGGCGGCGTACGTCTCGGCGAAGCACGCCCTGGAGGGGCTGTCGAAGGTGGTGGCGCTGGAGGGCGCCGCGCACGGGGTGACCGCCAACTGCATCAACCCGGCGTACGTGCGGACCCCGCTGGTGGAGAGCCAGATCGCCGACCAGGCGGCCAGCCACGGCATCGGCGAGGACGAGGTGGTCGAGAAGATCATGCTGGCCCGGGCGGCGATCAAGCGCCTGATCGAGCCGGAGGAGGTGGCGGAGCTGGTGGCCTACCTGTGCTCGCCGCCCGCCGCGTTCATCACCGGCGCGTCGATCGCCCTCGACGGGGGCTGGACGGCCAACTAGTGGCCTCGCGCACAATGTCGGTCATGTCGTCGCCGGTCGAGTTCCTGGAGCTGCTGGCGCGGGAGGCCGCCCCGGTAGAGTTCGAGGGGCCGCTGGTCGCCGCCCGCGCCGCCGGCCTGCCCGCCGAGCGCCTCGCCGAGCTGGAGCAGGCGAAGCTGGTGGCGCTGCGGGTCCGCGCGCTGCTGGAGCGCCGCCGCCGCCGGGAGACCGAGCTCTCCGGCCTGTACGACACGGCCAGCGACCTGGCCGGGCTGCGCGACCTGGACGACGTGCTGCGGGCCATCGTGCACCGGGCGCGGATCCTGCTCGGCACCGACGTGGCGTACATGACGCTCAACGACGACGAGCGCGGCGACACCTACATGCGGGTGACCGACGGTTCGATCTCGGCGCGCTTCCAGCGGCTGCGGCTGGAGATGGGCGACGGCCTGGGCGGCCTGGTGGCGCAGACCGGCACCCCGTACGTCACCTCGAACTACCAGGAGGACGAGCGGTTCCGGCACACCGGGGAGATCGACGGCGGGGTGGGCGAGGAGGGCCTGGTGGCCATCCTCGGTGTCCCGCTGCGGCTGGGGTCGAGCGTGATCGGCGTGCTGTACGCGGCCAACCGCTCCGCCCGGCCGTTCGCCCGGGAGGAGGTGTCGCTGCTGGTCTCCCTGGCCGCGCACGCCGCGGTGGCGATCGACACCGCCCGGCTGCTGGCCGAGACCCGGTCGGCGCTGGAGGAGCTGTCGGCGGCGAACAGCACGATCCGGGCGCACAGCAGCTCGGTGGAGCGGGCCGCCGCCGCACACGACCGGATGACCGCCCTCGTGGTGCGCGGCGGCGGGATGGAGGACGTGGCGGCGGCGGTCACCGAGGTGCTGGGCGGGGCGCTGCTGGCGCTCGACGCCGAGGGGCGGCGGCTGGCCCGGGTGGGCGAGATCGAGGAGCCGGACCGGGCGGACATCGTCGAGGCGGTGGCCGCGTCCCGCACCGAGGGGCGCAGCGTCCGCCGGGGTCCGCTCTGGTACGCCGCCGTGGTGGCCGGCGCGGAGAACCTGGGCGCGCTGGTGCTGCGCCCGGACGGGGAACTCGTCGACGCCGACCAGCGGATCCTGGAGCGGGCCGCGCTGGTCACGGCGCTGCTGCTGCTGTTCCGCCGGACGGTGGCGGAGGCCGAGGGGCGGGTCCGGGGCGAGCTGCTGGACGACCTGATCGCCCGGCCGCTGCGGGACGCCGACGCGCTGCGCAGCCGGGCCCGCCGGCTCGGCGTGGACCTGGACGCCCCGCACGTGCTCGTGGCGGTCGGGGACGACGCGTTCGCCGCCACCGGCTCGGCCCGGCAGCGGGTGCTGTCCTGGGCCACCACGTACGCCTCGACCCGGGGCGGGCTGGCCGCGGCGCGCGACGGGCGGGTGGTGCTGATGCTGCCCGGGCAGGACGCGGGCGGCGCGGCCCGGGCGGTGGCCCGGGACCTGTCCCGGGTGACCGGCCGTCCGGTGACCGCCGGGGCGAGCGGACCGTCGACGGGGCCGGCCTCACTGGCCACCACCTTCGCCGAGGCGGAGCGGTGCCTGACCGCGCTGGGCGCGCTGGGCCGGGCCGGGCAGGGGGCGAGCACTGCCGAGCTGGGCTTCGTGGGGCTGCTGCTGGGCGCGGTCGGCGACTCGGGCGACCGGGACGTCGCCCGCTTCCTCACCGCAACGGTGGGGCCGGTGGTCGACTACGACGCGCGGCGGGGCACGGCGCTCGTGCGGACCCTGGAGGCGTACTTCGGCGTGGGTGGCAGCCTGGCCCGCGCGGCGGAGCTGCTGCACGTGCACGTCAACACGGTGACCCAGCGGCTGGAGCGGGTGGGGCAGCTGCTCGGCGCGGACTGGCAGAAGCCGGAACGCGCCCTGGAGGTGCAGCTCGCCCTGCGCCTGCACCGCCTGCGCACCCCGGCCGCCTGACGCGAGCGGCCGGGGCCACGGATCAGCGGGCGCGGAGGCCCTCGAGGACGCTGTCCACGACCCGCTCGGGGAGGATCCGGTCGTCCAGCTCGGGGTGCCAGCGCAGCACCCGCTGGAGCAGCATGGGGCCGCTGAGCAGCGCCATGGCCAACTCGATGTCGAGGTCGGCGCGGAGTTCGCCGCTGTCCACCCCGCGGCGCAACACTTCCCGCATCAGCTTCCGGCGCGGCGCCACGATGTTCTGGTAGAGCTGGAAGTGGTCGGGGCTGCGGTTCACCTCGGGCACCAGGCAGGGCATGATCTTGGCGGCCCGCGGGTCGACGTTGTGGCCGACCGCGCCGACGAGCAGCACCAGGTCGTCGCGGACGGAGTGCCCGGCGGGCTGGGGCGGCACCCCCTTGAGCCGGCGCAGCGCGTCCATGAGCAACGCGTCCTTGCCGGACCAGCGGCGGTAGATGGTGGCTTTGCCCACCCCGGCGCGGGCGGCGATCGCCTCGATGGAGAGCGCCTCGATGGTGCTGCCCTCGGCGAGCAGGTCGAGGGTGGCCTCCACGATCGCCTCGTCCGCGCGGACGCTCCGCGGTCGCCCGGGCGACCGCGGAGCATCAGCCGTCGAAGTCATGTCAGACATTGTCCCCGAACCTACGCGGTCCCGGCCAACTCCGGCTCGGTGGCCGGCCGGGCCTCGGGCTCGATCACCGGCCGGCCCGGCATCCAGCGCAGCACGATGGCCATGCCGAGCAGCGCCACCAGCGCGGAGATCCCGGCCGCCCAGTGCATCGCCGAGACGAACGAGTCGTTCGCCGCGTCGATGAGCCGGGGCGCCCCGGCCCCGAGCCGGCCGGCGACGGCGTACGCCCCGGAGATCGACTCCTGGGCCGCGTCGCGGACGGGGCCGGGCAGGCCGGCCACGGTCGAGGCCACGTCGCTGCGGTAGACGGCGGAGAGCACCGAGCCGAGCACCGCCACGCCGAGCGCGCCCGCGACCTGGCGGACCGTATTGCTCACGGCCGAGCCCACGCCGGCCTTCTCCCGGGGCAGCGCCGACATGATCGACTCGGTGGCCGGCGGCATGATGTTGGCCATCCCGGCGCCCTGCACGAAGCCCAGCGCCGAGAAGATCCAGATCGGGGTGTCCGCGTCGATGAGCACGAACGCGCCGAGCGCGGCGGCGGTGAGCAGCAGCCCGACCCCGGCGACGGCCCGGCCGCCGTAGCGGCGGACCATGGCGGCGCTGCGCGGCGCGAAGATCAGCTGGGCGGCCGCGAAGGGCAGGAAGAGCAGGCCGCTCTCCAGCGGGCTGTAGCCCCGGACCAGCTGGAGGTAGAACGCGCCGAAGAACATCACGCCCATGGCGGCGAAGAAGACCAGGCCGACCAGCGCCACCGGGGCGGCGAACCGGGGCACCCGGAACAGCCGCACGTCCAGCGACGGGTGGTCGCTGCGCAGCTCGTGGGAGACGAACCAGCCGAGCACCGCGAGCCCGCCGACGATCGCCGCCCAGACCCGCAGCCGGTCGAAGCCGTGCTCGCCGCCGTCGATGATGCCGTAGGTCAGGGCGACCAGGCCGACCACGGAGAGCAGCACGCCGAGCAGGTCGACCCGGCCCGGACGGGGGTCGCGGGACTCCGGGACCAGGGCGGCCACGAGCACCACGCCGAGCGCCACCACCGGCACGTTGATCAGGAAGACCGAGCCCCACCAGTAGTGCTCCAGCAGGGCGCCACCGAGCACCGGGCCGATGGCCACGGCCAGGCCGACCGCGCCGGCCCAGACGCCGATCGCCTTGGCCCGCTCCCGGGGGTCGAAGACGTTGGAGATGATCGACAGGGTCACCGGCATGATGGCCGCGCCGCCGACGCCCATGAGCGCGCGGGTGGCGATGAGCTGGCCCGGGTCCTGGGCGTACGCGGAGAGCAGCGAGGCCAGCCCGAACAGGGCCAGGCCGACCATCAGGAAGCGCTTGCGGCCGAGGCGGTCGCCGAGGACGCCGAAGGTGAACAGCAGCCCGGCGAAGACCAGCGTGTAGGAGTTGATCGCCCACTCCAGCTCGCCCTGGCTGGCCCCGAGGCCGTGCACGGGGTCGGCGAGGGTACGCAGGGCGACGTTGAGGATGGTGTTGTCGAGGACGACCACGAGGAGGCTGATCACCAGCACCCCCAGGATCGCCCACCTCCTCGGGTGTCCGGTGTTCTCGTGCACTTCCACTCGGGTTCTCCCCCCGGCTCACCCGCGTCGAAATACGATACGGGGCAGACTCGTAACGCTGCCGAGCGTAGGTGAGATGGTTTCGATACGGAACCGGTTCGTATCGTTTGTGTGCCAGGTCACCCCGGCGGAACACGGACGAACCCCGGGCGGCACGGCCACCCGGGGTTCGTCGAGGGAGAGGTCACCCGCGGCGGGCGGCTCCCCGACGCCGGGCCAGGTGGGCGATCGTGCCCCAGATGCCCCGCCGGAACAGCAGCACGACCAGCACGAAGATGCCGCCGGTGACCAGGCCGATGGCCTCGAAGCCGGAGAACGACAGCCAGTCCTCCAGCCGTACCACCAGGGCCGCGCCGAGCACGCCGCCCCAGAGCGTCCCGATACCGCCGAGCACCACCACGATGACCGCCTTGCCGGAGGTCGTCCAGTGCAGCACGTCCAGCGAGACGAACCGGTGGCCGACCGCGAAGAGCCCGCCGCCCAGCCCGGCCAGGAAGCCGGACAGGACGAACGCGGTCAGCTTGTAGCGGTGCACCGGGTAGCCGAGCGCGCGGGCCCGGGCCGGGTTGTCCCGGATGCCGACCAGCACCCGGCCGAACGGCGAGTGCACGATCCGCCAGGCGGCGCACAGGCCGAGCAGCACGATCGGCAGGATCGCGTAGTAGAAGTAGTAGTCGTCGGAGAGGTCGGCGCCGAAGAACTCCCGGGGTACGCCCTGGAGGCCGTTCTCGCCCTGGGTGACCGACCGCCACTCGTTGGCCACGTAGTAGACCATCTGCGCGAACGCCAGCGTGACCATGGCGAAGTAGATGCCGGTGCGCTTCACCGCGAGGTAGCCGATCGGCAGCGCGAGCAGCGCCGCGGCCAGGGCGCCGGCCAGCACGGCCGCCGGGAAGGGCAGGCCGGCGTGAATCGCCACCAGCCCGGTCACGTACGCCGAGGTGCCCCAGAAGGCGGCGTGCCCGAAGGACATCAGCCCGGTGAAGCCGAGCAGCAGGTCCACCGAGACGGCGAACAGCGCCCAGCACAGGATGTCCACGGCCACCGCCGGGTAGAGCCCGTTCGGCAGCCAGAGCGCCACGACCAGGCCGGCGGCGAGCAGGGCGTACCGGATCCAGCCGGGCGCCCGGGCCACGGTGAGCAACCCCGACGGCGGCGCGGGCCGGGCCGACTCCTCGGCGGGGGTGTCGACGGCACTCGTCATGCCGGTGCCTCCTCACGGCCGAACAGGCCGGCCGGCCGCCAGAGCAGCACCGCGGCCATCACCACGAACACGACGGTCTGCGACACGATCGGGAAGTCCGACAGGTACGCCTCGCCCCACGCCTGGATGAGGCCGATGCCGAAGCCGGCGGCGACCGAACCGAAGATCGAGCCGAGCCCGCCGATCACCACCACCGCGAAGACCACGATGATCAGGTCGGCGCCCATGAGCGGGTTCACCGCCCGCATCGGCGCGGCGAGCACCCCGGCCAGCCCGGCCAGGGCGATGCCGAAGCCGAACACCGGGGTCACCCACTTCCCCACGTCGATGCCGAAGGCCCGGGTCAGCTCGGGACGCTCGGTGGCGGCCCGGACCACCATGCCGACCCGGGTCCGGCCGAGCACCCACCAGACCGCGACGCAGAGCAGCACGGTGAAGCCGAGGATGAAGACCCGGTAGGTGGGGAAGTCGAACAGTCCGAAGTCGACCGTCCCGCTCAACTCGGCCGGGGTGGCGTACGGGCTGGACTGCACGCCGTACCGGGACTTCACCAGGTCCTGCAGGATCAGCGTGAGGCCGAAGGTGAGCAGGAAGTTGTAGAGCGGGTCGAGCCGGGTCAGCCGGTGGATCACCGCCCGCTCCAGCACCATGCCGAGCAGGCCCAGCGCCAGCGGCATGATCACCAATGCGGCCCAGAACGGCACCCCCGCCTCGGCGAGCAGCACGTACGCCCCGAAGGCGCCGAGCATGTAGAAGGCGCCGTGGGCGAAGTTCACCACCCGGAGCATGCCGAAGATGACCGCGAGCCCGAGGGCGAGCAGGGCGTAGAACGCCCCGCCCACCAGCCCGTTGAACGTGTTCTGCAGGAAACCTGACATCAGCTCGTCGTCACCTCGCCGTCTTCCGTTCGCGACTGCGGGGCTCGCAAAACCGGCTCATTCCTCGCGCTCACATCTTGCAGTCCGGCGACGGCGCACGGAACGCCTCGGCCGCCGGGATGGTCTTGAGGATCTTCACGTAGTCCCACGGCTCGCTCACCTCGGCCTGGGGCTTCACCTGGGCGAGGTACGCGTCGTGGATGACCCGATGGTCCTCGGCGCGGATCTTGCCGTTGCGCAGGAAGAGGTCGTTGACCTCCTTGCCCTCCAGGGCCTTGACCACGGTGTCCGCGTCGTCGGTGCCGGCGGCCTGCACGGCCTCCAGGTACTGCATGGCGGCGGAGTAGTTGGCCGCGTGGGCGAAGGACGGCCGGGTGCCGGTCTCCTTCTGGAACCGGTCGGCCCACTCCCGGTTCTGCTGGTCGAAGTTCCAGTACCAGGCGTCGGTGTAGGTGGTGCCGGCGAGCGCGGCCGGGGTGAGCGAGTGGATGTCGGTGATGAACATGAGGCCCACGGCCAGCCCGACGCCCTTGTCCCGCAGCTTGAACTCGTTGTACTGCTTCACCACGTTGACCAGCTCGGCGCCGGCCTGCATGGTGCCGAGCACCTGCGGCTTCGGGTTCAGCGTCGGGGCCTTGAGCAGGAAGGAGGAGTAGTCGCCGCTGGTGTTCGGGAACGGCGCGCCGTCCTTGCCGACGACCTGCCCACCGGCGGCGGTGATGGCGGCGGAGAAGCTCTTCTCCATGTCCTGCCCGAACGCGTAGTTCGGGTAGAGGATGTACCAGTTCTTGCCGACCTGCTCGGTGGTCACCGTGCCGGTGCCGTGGGCCAGCATGTAGGTGTCGTAGGCGTAGTGGAACGTGTACCTGTTGCAGCTCTTGCCGGTCAGGTCGGTGGTCGCCGCGCCGATGTTGAAGTAGAGCTTCTTCTTCTCCTTGGCCACGTCGGCGACCTTGAGCGCGGCCGAGGAGGTCGGCACGTCGAGGATGGCGTCGACGCCCTTGCGGTCGTACATCTCCTGGGCCTTGCTGTTGGCCACGTCCGGCTTGTTCTGGTGGTCGGCCGTCTCCACGCTGATGTTCTTGGTGACGGCCTTGTCGCCGTACTTGGCCTTGAAGTCGGCGATGGCCATCTCCACGGCCTTGACCGAGTTCCGCCCGGACAGCTCCGAGTAGGCCCCCGACTGGTCGTTGAGGACACCCAGCACGATCTTGTCGCCGGTCAGCTTCTGGTCGCCCCCGGACTGCGGGCCACCGCCGCCGCAGCCCGCGACCAGCACCACCGCCGCCGAGGCGGCGGCCACACCCACGCTCCTGCGCATCTCGTATCCTTCCCTGCCGCGCGGTCCGCGCGGGTCAGCCGTCGTTGTCAGATCCCGAGGTACGCCAGCAGCTCGCGCTCCCGCGAGCGCACCTCGGAGTTGTCCATCGCCTCCGCGATCCGTCCCTCGGCCAGCAGGTAGTGCCGGTCGGCGACGCCGGTGGCGAAGTGCAGGTTCTGCTCGACCAGCAGCACGGTCACGCCGTGCTTCTTGGCCTCCCGCAGCAGGTCGCCGACCTGCTGCACGAGCAGCGGGGACAGGCCCTCGGTGGGCTCGTCGCAGAGCAGCAGGCGGGCGCCCATGCGCAGCACCCGGGCCAGGGCGAGCATCTGCTGCTCGCCGCCGGAGAGCATGGTCGCCGCCGAGTCGCGCCGGGTGTACAGGGCGGGGAACGCCTCGTAGACCCGCTCCAGTGACCACGGGTCGGGGCCGACCCGGGGCGGCAGGGTCAGGTTCTCGGTGACGGTCAGGGTGGCGTACGCGCCCCGGTCGTCGGGGACCCAGCCGAGCCCGAGCCGCGCCCGCTTGTACGCGGGCAGCTTCGTGACGTCCCGGTCGGCGAAGGTGACCGTGCCGCGCTGGCCGGGGTGCAGCCCCATGACGGAGCGCAGCAGGGTGGACTTGCCGGCGCCGTTGCGGCCGACCAGGGTGACCACCTCGCCGGCGGCCACCTCCAGGCTCACCTCCCGCAGCACCCGGGCCTCGCCGTACCAGACGGAGAGGTTCTCAATGCGCAGCATCGGCGGCTCCCAGGTAGGCGGTGATGACCCGCTCGTCGGCGCGGACCTGCTCATACGGCCCCTCGACCAGGACCTTGCCGGCCTGGAGGACGGTGACCGTGTCGGCGAGCCGGCCCACCACGCTCATGTTGTGCTCGACCATGACCACCGTCCGGCCCGCGCGGACCCGGGCGATCAGGTCGACGGTGCGGTCCACGTCCTCCAGCCCCATCCCGGCGGTGGGCTCGTCGAGCAGCAGCACCTTCGGGTCGAGGGCGAGCGCGATGGCCAGCTCCAGGGCGCGCTTGCGCCCGTACGCGAGGGCCTCGGCCGGGGCCTCGGCCAGCTCGGCGAGACCCACCATGTCGAGCAGCTCGTCGGCCCGCTCCCGGTAGCGGCGCATCAGCTTCGCCGAGCGCCAGAACCGCCAGCCCAGCCCGCTGGGCGCCTGGAGGGCCAGCTCGACGTGCTCCCGCGCGCCCAGCTGGGGGAAGAGGCTGGTGATCTGGAAGGAGCGCGCCACGCCGAGCCGGGCGACCCGTTCCGGGGGCAGGCCGGTGACGTCCCGGCCGGCCAGCTCGATCCGGCCGGCGCTGGGCGGCAGGAAGCCGGTGAGCAGGTTGAACAGGGTGGTCTTGCCGGCGCCGTTCGGCCCCACCAGGGCGTGCACGGTCTCCGGCGCCACGTCGAGGTCGACCCCGTCGACGGCCCGGAAGCCCCGGAAGTCCCGGGTCAGCCCACGGGCCGACAGGATCGCTTGCCCGGCCATCGCCTCACCCTCCGCAGGTCCGTCCCGCGCCGGCCAGGTCGGTGACCGGGGTCACAGGGCGGACGCGTGCAGGAAACCTACGGCGCACCGGCGGAGTCGAGCCATGTCGATCCCCCACACATTCACCCCCCACGGCACGGGCCCGCTCCCCATAGGGGGCGGGCCCGTCCGCCGACGTCCGGACGGATCGGCGGGTGTCGACATGTGGGGCGCCACCGTCACCGGGCGGCCGCGTACTCCGGCAGGTCCAGCCCGTCGGCCTTGCTGAAGAACAGCCGGGTGGCGAGCCCGCGCAGTGGGCGGGAGGTCATGGCCCGCATCGACGCGTCGCGCATCCGGATGGCGGCCCGGCTCTCCGGCAGGAAGCCGCCGATGCCGCCGCCCGGCAGCTCCTGGCCGCGGGTCACGTGCGGCCGCAGCAGCTCCTCGTAGCGGCGGTAGGCCAGCGCGTGATCGCCCCGCGCCGCGGCCAGCTCGCCGGCCAGCAGGTACGCCCCGACCAGCGAGAGGCTGGTGCCCTGCCCGGTGAGCGGCGACGGGCACCAGGCGGCGTCGCCGAGAAGCGCCACCCGGCCGGTGCTCCACGACTCCATCCGCACCTGGCCGTACCGGTCGAAGTAGAAGTCACCCGCGTCGGGCGCCGCGGCCAGCAGCTCGGCGGCGCGCCAGCCGACGCCGGCGAAGCGCTCGGCGAGCAGCCGCTGCTGGGCCGCCCGGTCCCGCCGGTCCACGTCGAGTGCACCCGAGCGGAAGCTGAAGAAGGCGGCGGTCCGGCCGTCGCGGGTCGGCCGGGTGCCGACCACCCGGCCACCGGGGGCGTTGTGCAGCAGGAACCAGCCGGTCTCGTCCCGGTACGGCGTGGAGAAATAGGCCAGGTACGCGCCGAGCGGCCGGACGTACGCCGATTCGGGGCCGAAGGCGAGGGCCCGGGTGTGGGAGTGCGAGCCGTCCGCGCCGATGACCAGGTCGACGGTGCGCGGGGCGGACCGGGCGAAGGTGAGCCGCACCCCGTCCCCGGTCTGCTCCAGCGTCTCGATGGAGTCGTCGAAGACGTACTCGACGTCGTTCCGGGTCGCCTCGTACAGCAGCCGGGCCAGATCGCCCCGCTCGATCTCGATGTCGGCGACGATCCCCTCGCCGTCGAAGGCGTGCACCGGCAGCCGGGCGCGGGTGGCGCCCCGCTCGTCGACGTACGCCATGCCCTTCTCCCGGACGGTCTCGGCCCGGATGCGGGCGGTCAGCCCCATCCGGTCGACCACCTCGCGGGCGGTCCCCCGCACGTCGACCGCCTGCCCGCCGGGACGCAGCCCGGGGGCGCGTTCCACCACGGTCACGGCGAAGCCGTGCCGACGCAGCCAGAAGGCGAGGGCCGGGCCGGCCACGCCGGCGCCGGAGATGAGCACGGTCCTGTCGTTCATGGCGTCCTCCCGAGATCGCGCGTACACCGTCCATCCGGTGCGGGTAGGACGCTAGGGTCCGGCGCGGCTGGGCGCTCCCGGCGACCTAGTACGCTGCCCGTTCAGGGCCGCCCCGCGAGGCGGGTGTACTAGTACGCTGCCGGGATGTCGCAACGGGATCGGGGTCCGGAACCGCCGTACCGCAGGATCGCCGCCGAGATCCGCCGCCGCATCGACCTGGGCGAGCTGCGGCCCGGCGACCGGGTGCCCTCGGCCCGGCAGCTCACCCGCGAGCACGGGGTGGCCATCGCCACCGCGACCCGGGTGCTCGCCCTGCTCCGCGCCGAGGGGCTGGTGCTGACCCGCCCCGGCGCCGGCACCGTGGTCGCTCCGCCACGGCGGGAGCCGGCGCGAACGGAGCCGGAGCTGAGCCGGGAACGGGTGCTGCGCACCGCGCTGGCACTGGCGGACGAGGGTGGCCTGGCGGCGGTGTCCATGCGGCAGATCGCCGGCGAGCTGGGGGTCGCCACCATGTCGCTCTACCGGCACGTGCGCGGCCGCGATGAGCTGATCCTGGCGATGGCCGACGCGGTGCTGGCCGACGCCCCGCTGCCGGCCGCCGAGCCGGCCGGCTGGCGCGCCCGCCTGGACGTGCTGGCCCGGGCGCAGTGGGCCGTCTACCGGCGGCACCCCTGGTTGCCGCACGTCATCTCGATCGCCCGGCCGCAGCCGCTGCCGCACGGCATGGCACACACCGACCGGGCCCTGCGGGCCACCGCCGGGCTGGGCCTGGACCGGCAGGTGCGCTGGCACGTGGCGATCACCCTGATGGCCTACGTGAAGGGCATCGCGACGAACCTGGAGATGGGCGCGCAGGCGGAGCAGGACACCGGCCTCACCCACGACCAGTGGGTGGAGCGGCAGCAGGCCACCTTCCAGCAGCTGATGGCCGGCGGCGGGCTGGCCACCATGGACGCCCTGACCAGCGGTGGCGTCGACGTGGACCTGGAGACGGTCTTCGACTTCGGCCTGCGCCGGCTGCTCGACGGGATCGCCGCGCTGATCGAGGGCGAGGCCGAGATCAGTCCGGGAAGGTGACCACCCAGCGGGCGCCCTCGCCCCGGGCCAGCCGGGCCAGTGCCGCGGGCGCCTCGGCCAGCGGGATGGCGCCACTGACCAGGGGCGCCAGGTCCAGACTGCCGTCGGCGAGCGCGGCGGCCAGTTCCGGCACCTCCCGGTCCGGGTCGGAGGAGCCGTAGACCGAGGAGCGCAGGGTCCGGGCCGAGTGGAAGATGTCCAGCGCCGACAGGCTCACCAGGTCGTCCTTGCCGCCCATGCCGACCACGGTGACCGCTCCCCCGCGCCGGGTCGACCGCCAGGCGGCCCGGATGGTGACGGACCGGCCGACGCACTCGAAGGCGTGGTCGACGCCCCGGCCCTCGGTGCGTGCCCGGACCTCCTTGGCGAGGGTGTCGTCGGAGCGGAGGAAGTCGGTGGCTCCGGCGGCGAGGGCGAGGTCCCGCTTCGCCTCGGCCACGTCGACGGCGAGGATCGGTCCGGCGCCGGCCCGCCGGGCGGCGGTGAGCACGGCGAGGCCCACCCCGCCGAGGCCGATCACCGCCACCGACTCGCCGGGGCGGACCCGGGCGGTGTTGCGGACCGCGCCGGTGCCGGTGAGCACGGCGCAGCCGAGCAGGGCGGCCTGCTCCGGCGGCAGGCCGGCCGGGACCTCGATGGCCGCCCGCTCGGGCACCACCACCTCCTCGGCCAGCGCGCCGAGACCCAGGGTCACCTGGAGCGGGCCGCCGTCGGCGGTCTCGCCGCGGGCCACCGAGGCTCCGGTGTTCGCGGCGCAGAGCCAGGGCTCGCCGTGCCGGCAGTGCCAGCAGGCACGGCAGGCGGGGGCCCAGTTGAGTACCACGGGCGTGCCGACGGCCAGCCGGGTGCCGGGGCCCGCCCCGGCGACCACGCCGGTCGCCTCGTGCCCGAGCACCAGCGGATAGGTGGGCGCCACCGTGCCGTCCACCATGGCCAGGTCGGAGTGGCAGATGCCGGCGGCCCGGATGCGGACCCGCAGCTCACCGGGGCCGGGGGCGGGCAGGCGGACGTCCTCGACGGCGGGGGTGGCGCCCCGGCCGCGGACCACGAGCGCCCTCACCGCTGGATCGCCTTCAGCTCGGTGAACTCCTCGACACCGTAGGCGCCGAGTTCGCGGCCGAGGCCGGACTGCTTGTAGCCGCCGAACGGGGCGAGCGGGTTGAACGCGCCGCCGTTGACGTCGACCTGACCGGTACGCAGCCGCCGGGCCACCGCCAGCGCCGCCTCCTCGTCGGCGGACCAGACCGCGCCGGCCAGCCCGTACCGGGAGTTGTTGGCGATGGCGACCGCCTCGTCGGTGTCGGCGAACGGGATGACCGCGAGCACCGGGCCGAAGACCTCCTCCTGGGCGAGGGCGCTGTCCGGGTGCACGTCGGCGAGGACGGTGGGCGCGACGAAGTGGCCGCGGGGCGGCAGCGGCGCGTCCGGGCCGCCGGCGACGAGCCGGGCGCCGTCGGCGAGGGCCCGGTCGACGTGCCCGCGGACCCGCTCGGCCTGGGCGCCGGAGACCAGCGGGCCGAGCCGGGTGGCCGGGTCGAACGGGTCACCGAGCCGGTATCCGGCCACGGCCGCCGCGACCACGTCCAGCGCCTCGGCGTAGCGGTCGCGGTGTACCAGCATCCGGGTCCAGGCGGTGCAGGTCTGTCCCGAGTTCAGCAGCGCGTTGCCGACACCGACCTTGACGGCGGCCGGCACGTCGGCGTCGGCGAGGAGCACGTTGGCCGACTTGCCCCCGAGTTCCAGGGCGACCCGGGCGATCCGGTCGGCGGCCAGGTGGGCGATCCGCCGGCCGGTGGCGGTGGAGCCGGTGAACGAGACGAGGTCGACGTCGGGGTGGGCGGCCAGGGCCTCGCCCACCACCGGCCCGGTGCCCGGCACCAGGTTGACCACCCCGGGCGGCAGCCCGGCCTCGGCGACCGCGTCGAACAGCAGGTACGCCGTGAGCGGGGTCAGCTCGCTGGGCTTGAGCACCACCGTGCACCCGGCGGCGAGGGCCGGGGCCACCTTGGCGACCACCTGGTGCAGCGGGTAGTTCCATGGCGTGATGGCGCCGACCACACCGACCGGCTCGCGGACGACGAGCGAGTTGCCGACGGTCCGCTCGGCCAGCGGGCGGGCGGCCAGGTCGACCATGCTGCGCAGCACGGTCAGCGGCAGG
Source organism: Micromonospora sp. NPDC004551 (assembly GCF_040609975.1). Taxonomy (NCBI): domain Bacteria; kingdom Bacillati; phylum Actinomycetota; class Actinomycetes; order Micromonosporales; family Micromonosporaceae; genus Micromonospora; species Micromonospora sp. NPDC004551. Next base: position 41,540 of record NZ_JBEXLM010000031.1, read on the forward strand.
CCGGCCTGCACCCGGGTGGCGAGCTTCAGCGGGGTGCCCAGTTCGAGGGCCACGGTGCGGGCGATGTCGTCGGCCCGGGCGGCGAGCGCGGCGTGCAGCCGGTCGAGGTGGGCCGCGCGCTCGGCGGGGGCCGTGGCGGCCCAGCCGGGGAAGGCGGCCCGGGCGGCGGCGACGGCCCGGTCCACGTCGGCCGGAGTGCCGGCGGGCACCTGTCCCACGATCTCCCCGGTGGCCGGGTTCTCGACCGGGATCGTCTCGCCGTCCGCCGGGTCGACCCAGTCCCCGGCGAGGTGCAGATGGCGGCGGACCAGCAGGGCGGGGGGCGCGTCGGCGAGATCCATGGCGTCCCTTCGGGGGCGGGAAACTAGCAGTGGGAGTTTTGACGCTACCCCGGACCGGTGCCGCGTTCCAGAGGGGTCACCGTCCGGGCGTACTCGGCGGCGAGGCCGTGCAGCAGAGCGTCCAGGCCGAGGGCGAACGCGCCCTCGTCGACGCTGCGCTGGTGGCCGCGGAGCCGGTGCGCCTGGTTGAGGTGCGGGTGGGCCGCGTACAGCTCCGGGTCCTCGACGAACCCGCGGGCGAACGAGCCGAGCGCCGAGCCGGCCACGAAGTAGCGCAGGGCGGCGCCGATGTGGGTGGCCCGGGCCGGCGGCCAGCCCGCCCGGACCAGGGCGCCGTAGACGGCGTCGGCCATGGCCAGGGCGGCCGGCCGCCGCCCCGGCCCCTGCGCCAGGTACGGGACGATGTTCGGGTGGACGGCCAGGGCCTGGCGGTAGGACCCGGCCCAGCGCCGCAGCGCCTCGACCCAGTCGTACCGGTCGAAGACGCTGACGTCGACGGACGCCGTGACGCTGTCGGCGACCGCGTCGAGGATCTCGTCCTTGGTGGCGAAGTGGTTGTAGAGCGAGGGGCCCTGCACGTTCAGCGCGGCGGCCAGCCGGCGGGTGGAGAGGGCGCCGAGGCCGTCGGCGTCGATCAGCGCGAGCGCGGTCTCGACGATCCGCTCCCGGTTGAGCAGGGCCTGTCGGGGTCTGGGCACGTCAGGCCACCCGCGCCGGGCCGCCGCCTGCGCCGCGCGCCTCTCGCCGGTCGAATCCCGCCACGCCGCCTCCCCCGTCGGAACACCTGCTCACGCACCCTAACCGGGGCAGGGCCGACGGGCCTCACCGCGACGGTCGGTGGAGGGGTCTGGACGGATGAAAACTTGCACCGCTAGTTTAAGAGTGACCGCCGCCGCCCGCGGCGGTCGCCACGCCGACCGAGGGAGCAACGTGGACTTCGCACTGTCCGACGAGGAACGGGCCGTCCGGGACACCGTTCGCGCTTTCGTCACCCGCGAGGTGCTGCCGCTGGAGCAGGAGGTGCTGCGCCGCGAGCGCGCCCACCGGCCCGGCCTGGACCGGTCCGAGCTGCGCGAGTTGCAGCTCAAGGCGAAGAAGTTCGGCTTCTGGGGCCTGGCCACTCCCGAGGAGTACGGCGGGATGGACCTGCCCGCGGTGCTCCAGTCGCTGATCTGGACCGAGCTGGGCCGGTCCTTCGTGCCGTTCCGCTTCGGTGGCGAGGCGGACAACATCCTGTTCCACGCCACCGAGGAGCAGAAACGCGAGTTCCTCCTCCCCACCATCGAGGGCGAACGGATCTCCTGCTTCGCGATCACCGAGCCGGGCGCCGGCTCGGACGCCGCGAACATCAAGCTGCGCGCCCGCCGCGACGGCGACGACTGGGTCCTCGACGGCGAGAAGACGTTCATCACCAACGGCAACGACGCCGACTTCGCCATCGTGGTGGCGGTGACCGACCCGGAGAAGGGCGCCCGCAACGGCGGTGCGACCGCGTTCCTCGTGGACCGGGCGATGGGCTGGCGGTCGGAGTTCATCCAGACCATGGGCGAGGGCGGTCCGGCGTCGCTGATCTTCGACGGCGTACGCGTGCCGCACCGCAACATCCTCGGCGAGATCGGCCAGGGGTTCACCCTGGGCATGGAGTGGATCGGCAAGGGCCGTTACACCATCCCGTCGCACGCCATCGGCATCGCCGAGCGGGCCCTGCAGATGGCGATCGACCACGCCAACACCCGGGAGACCTTCGGCGCGAAGATCGGCACGAACCAGGCGATCCAGTGGATGATCGCTGACTCGGAGACCGAGCTGGAGGCGGCCCGCTGGCTGGTGCTGAAGTCGGCGTGGACCGTCGACCAGGGCCTGGACCCGCGGCACGCCTCGTCGATGGGCAAGCTCTACGGCGCCGGCATGGTCAACCGGGTGGTCGACCGGGTGCTCCAGATCCACGGCGGCATGGGCTACACCCGGGAGCTGCCGATCGAGCGCTGGTACCGGCAGGTCCGGCTGTACCGGATCTTCGAGGGCACCGACGAGATGCAGCGGCTCATCATCTCCCGCGACCTGCTGCGCGGCTACACGAAGATCGGTGGCCACCTGGCCTGAGTCCAGGGGCGCGCCCGCCCGGTCCCGGGGCGGGCGCGCCCCCGTTCAGCCGGCCAGCGCCGCCGCGGCCCGGTCGACGTCCTCCTCCGTGGTGTAGAGGTGGAACGAGGCGCGGACCCGTCCGGCGCGGACCGCCGCGCGCACCCCGGCCCGGGCCAGCCTCTCCTGCGCGTCCGGCACCTCGACGGTGACGATCGCGCTGTCGCCCGGGGGCCGGCCGAGTCCGGCCAGGAACCGGTTGGCCAGCGCCACGTCGTGGGCGTGCACGGCGGGCAGCCCGATCTCGGCGAGCAGTTCCAGGGCGGGCGCCGCCCCGACGTAGCTGAACCAGGCCGGGGAGATGTCGAACCGCCGGGCGTCGTCGGCCAGCCGCAGCGGCGGGCCGTAGTAGGACGACTGCGGGTCCTGACCCGCGTACCAGCCGGCCGCGTCGGGGCGCAGCCGCTCACGCAGGGCTGGTGCCAGGTAGGCGAAGGCCGCGCCGCGCGGGGCCATCAGCCACTTGTACGCGGCCACCGCCACCACGTCGGCCAGTCCCGCGTCGAAGGGCAGCCAGCCGGCGGCCTGGGTGGCGTCCACCGCCACGAGGGCGCCGTGCGCCCGGGCCGCCGCGACGACCGTCTCGTACGGGGCCACGGTGCCGTCGGCGGACTGCACGAGGCTGAACGCGACCAGGTCGGTGTCGGCGTCGATCGCGTCGGCCAGGCCGGCGAGCGGCACCGTGCGTACCCGGACGCCCCGCTCCTCCTGCACCAGCCAGGGGAACAGGTTCGAGGTGAACTCCACCTCCGGGACGACCACCGTGGCGCCCGCCGGCAGCGCGGCGGCCACCGGGGCGAGCAGCTGCGAGGCCGTGCTGCCGATCGCCACGTCGGCCGGCGCCACCCCGACCAGCCGGGCGAACGCCGAGCGGGCCCGACCGACCGACTCGCCCCAGCCCTCGAAGGAGACCCGCCCGGCCCGCCAGTCGGCGAGCACGTCCTGCACCGCCGTCCAGGCCGGATCGGGCGGCAGCCCGTAGGTGGCGGTGTTCAGCCAGCCGGCCTCCGGCTGCCACAGCTTCTGCGCCTGCTCCAGGTCCATGCCACCGACGCTAACGATCGCCATCGGCGACCGGGACGGCCAATTCCCCGGCGGCGGCCTGCGCCGCACGGGGCCGGGCCGGATCGACGTCCGGCCCGGCCCGGGACACGTCCGGGCTGCCCGCCGGCTCAGGACGGCGCGTCGGCCAGCCTGGCGGGCTGGTGCGCCGGCACCTCCGCGGTGTCCCCGCCGGCCGGCGGCTCGTCCTCGTCCAGCATGGTCGTCTCGTCGAACGGGCGCTGCCCGCTGAGCACGGCCGCGGCCTGCGCCCGGTCGAACTCGCCGGTCCAGGTGCCGACCAGCACGGTGGCCACCGCGTTGCCGGCGAAGTTGGTCAGCGCCCGGGCCTCGGACATGAACCGGTCGATGCCGACGATCAGGCCGACCCCGTCGACCAGGTCCGGCCGGTGCGACTGGAGGCCGCCGGCCAGGGTGGCCAGGCCCGCGCCGGTCACCCCGGCGGCGCCCTTCGAGGCGATGATCATGAAGGCCAGCAGGCCGATCTGCTCGCCGACCGCCATGGGCTTGCCCAGCGCGTCGGCGATGAACAGCGCGGCCATCGTCAGGTAGATCGCGGTGCCGTCGAGGTTGAAGGAGTAGCCGGTGGGGACGGTGATGCCGACGACCGGCTTGCTGACACCGAAGTGCTCCATCTTGGCGATCAGCCGGGGCAGCGCCGACTCCGACGACGAGGTGGACAGGATCAGCAGGAACTCCCGGCCCAGGTAGCGCAGCAGGCCGAAGATCGAGACACCCGAGACCAGCCGCAGCAGCGCGCCGAGCACCACGATCACGAAGATCAGGCAGGTGGCGTAGAACCCGAGCATGATCTGGGCCAGGCTGGTCAGCGCGTCCACGCCGGTCGCGCCGACCACCGCGGCGATCGCGCCGAACGCGCCGATCGGGGCCACCCACATGATCATCGCGAGCACCTTGAAGACCAGGCGCTGGATGACCTCCACCGCCCGCAGCACGGGCTCGCCGCGCCGGCCCATGGCCTGCACGGCGAAGCCGACCAGCAGGGCGACGAGCAGCGTCTGGAGCACCGAGCCCTCGGTCAGCGCGGAGAAGAGCGAGGTGGGAATGACGCCGAGCAGGAACTCGACGGTGTCACCGCTCTCGCCACCGGCGGCCGACTTGCCCGCGTCCGCCACCTCCGGGCCGAGGTTCAGACCCGAGCCGGGGTGAATGATGTTGCCGACCACCAGGCCGATGGCGAGCGCCACCGTCGACATGAGCAGGAAGTAGCCGAGTGCGAGGCCGCCGACCTTGCCGACCCGGGCGGCCTGCCGGACGGATCCGACGCCGAGGACGATCGTGCAGAAGATGACCGGGCTGATCATCATCTTGATCAGGTTCACGAAGCCGGTGCCGAGCGGCTTCAACTCCTTGCCGACCTCGGGCGCGGCGAGGCCGACCACGATGCCGGCGACGACGGCCACGATGACCGCCAGGTAGAGGTACCGGGTCCGGTCCCGGCGGGTGGGCCGGGCGGCCTCAGGGGTGGGTGTGGTGGTGGTGGTGTCCATGCCCACAATGTGAGGCCGATCTCACTGCGGGGCACGCTTGCGTTCATTCTGTTCACCCGCGTATCGCACGGGCGAAACCGCACCGGCGGGGTGCGCCAGACTTGCCGACGACCGGCGGCGGGAGGAGGGGAACGTGGCCCGACGGCAATGGAGCATCGCGGGGCAGCTCTTCGCCCTCCAGGCGGTGGTGGTGACGCTGCTCGTGCTGGCCGGCGCGGCCGGCGCCGTCTGGCTGGCCCGCAGCGACTCCCACCAGGCCGCGAAGGACGAGGTGCTGGCCGTGGCACAGGCCGTCGCCGGCTCCCCCAACGTGCACACGGCCCTCACCGGCGCCGACCCGCCGGCCACCCTCCAGCCGTACGCGGAGGCCACCCGGGTCGCCACCGGAACGGACTTCGTGGTGGTGATGGCCCCGGACCGGACCCGCTACTCGCACCCGAACCCGAAGCTCATCGGGCAGCCGTTCATCGGCGACATCGGTCCGGCGCTCTCCGGGGAGCCGTTCACCATCACCAACGTCGGCACGCTCGGCGAATCGGTGCGCGCGGTCGTCCCGGTGTACGACGGCGAGCACCGCATCATCGGGCTGGTCTCCGTGGGCATCACCACCAAGGCCATCAACCGGAAGCTGCTCGCCCAGGTGCCGATCCTGCTCGGCGCCGCCGGGCCCGCCCTGGCCCTCGCGGCCACCGGGTCCTGGCTGCTCAGCCGCCGGCTCCGCCGGCAGACCCACGGCCTCGGGCCGAACCAGATGACCCGGATGTACGAGTACTACGACGCGGTCCTGCACTCCGTGCGCGAGGGGCTGGTGGTGCTGACCCGGGACTGCCGGGTGGCGCTGGTCAACGACGAGGGCCGGCGACTGCTCGGCCTGGCCGACGACGCCGCCGTGACCGACCGGCCGGTCAGCGGGATCGACCTGCCCCCGGCGGTGGCCGAGCTGCTCGACTCCGGCCGGGACGCGCACGACGAGCCGATCCTGGCCGGCGACCGGGTGCTGGTGGCCAACCAGCGGACCACCCGCTTCGAGGGCGCGGCGCTCGGCACCGTGCTGACCCTGCGCGACCAGACCGAGCTACGCAACCTCGCCAGCGAGCTGGACTCGGTGCGCGCCCTCACCGAGGCTCTGCAGGCGCAGACCCACGAGTCGGCGAACCGGCTGCACACCGTGCTCACCCTGGTCGAGCTGGGCCGCACCGACGAGGCCGTCCGGCTGGCCACCCGCGACCTGGCGCTCGCCCAGCAGCTCACCGACCGGGTGGTCGGAGCGGTGACCGAACCGGCGCTGGCTGCCCTGCTGCTCGGCAAGTCGGCGCGGGCCGGCGAGCGCGGCGTGGACCTGGTGATCGAGCCGGACTGCCGGCTCGACGACAGCCCCCTGCCCGGCACCGACCTGCTCACCGTCGTCGGCAACCTGGTCGACAACGCCCTGGAGGCGGTCGCCGGCACCCCGCCGCCGCGCCGGGTCCGGATCTTCGTCGGCACGGTCGACGACGAGTTGGTGATCCGTGTCGGCGACAGCGGCCCCGGGCTGGACCCGGGCCGGGTGGCGGACGCGTTCCGGCGCGGCTGGTCCACCAAGAGCGCCGGCCGGGGGCTCGGCCTGGCGCTGGTCGGGCAGGTGGTCCGCCGGCACGGCGGCACGTCGGAGGTCGTCCGCACCGACGACGGGGAGACCGTTTTCACCGTCCGGCTGCCGGTGGCGGGGGCGGCCCGATGAACGACGTCCGGGTGCTGGTGGTGGAGGACGAGCCGCTGCTGGCCGAGGCGCACCGGGCGTACACCGAACGGGTGCCCGGCTTCGTGGTGGTCGGCGTGGCGCACACCGCGCGGGACGCGATGGCGGCGCTGCGCCGGAGCGGCGGTGCGGACGTCGACCTGGTCCTGCTCGACTTCCGGCTACCCGACCTGCACGGCCTGGACGTGTGCCGGGCCCTGCGGGCGGCGGGCAGCAGCGTGGACGTGCTCGCGGTGACCTCGGCGCGGGACCTCGCGGTGGTCCGCACCGCGGTGTCCCTCGGGGTGACCCACTACCTGCTCAAGCCGTTCACCTTCGCCGCGTTCCGCGACAAGCTGGAGCGGTACGCCGAATACCGGCGGCAGGCCCTCGCCGACGGCGAGGTGGCCGCCCAGCACGAGGTGGACCGGATGTTCGCCACCCTGCGCGGCGCGACCCGGCACACCCTGCCGAAGGGCCTGGACGAGCAGACCCTGCACACCGTGCTGGCGGCACTCGGTGACGGCGGGCTCTCCGCCACCGAGGTCGGCCACCGTACGGGGATCTCCCGGGTGACCGCCCGGCGCTACCTGGAGTACCTGGTCTCCGCCGACCGCGCGGTCCGCGCACCTCGCTACGGCACCCCCGGGCGGCCGGAGGTCGAATACCGGCCGGTGTGAGCCGGCCGCCGCGGACGCCCCGGCCGGGGCGGTCCTACCGGATGTTCCCGGTGTGCCCCAGCGAGTAGCGGCCGGGCTGCGGCCAGATGGTCAGGCCGTGCGGTCCCCGGCCGACCGGTATGCGGGCCAGCAGCTTGCCGGTCTCCGTGCTCAGCACGTACACCTCGTCGTGGTACCGCCCGGAGAGCCAGAGCTGCTTGCCGTCCGCCGAGAGGCCGCCCATGTCCGGACTGCCGCCGCCGGGGATCCGCCAGGTCGTCCTGGGTTTCAGGCCGGCCAGATCGAGTACGGTCACGCTGCCCTCGTCCCGGTTGGTGACGTAGGCGAGCGTGGCCTCGCGGTTGAAGTAGATGCCGTGGGCGCCCCGGCCGGTGCGGATGAACCCGGTCTGCCGGGTGGCCCGGCCGTCGAAGACGTACACCCCGTTGGCGTGCATGTCCGCGACCAGGAAGTGCTGCCCGTCGGGGGTGAGCCGGGTGTCCTGGGGCATGCCGTCGGCCGTCTCGGTGAGCCGGAACTCGCGCAGCTTGCGGAGGCTCGCGGTGTCCAGCACCAGCATCCGGTTGGCGAACTCGCAGCTGAACAGCATCGTCCTGCCGTCGGCGGTGTAGTCCATGTGGTTGATGCCGCCGCACTCGGGGAACCGGACCGACCGCACCCGCTGCCAGGTCTTCACGTCGTAGAAGTCCAGCCGCTGGTACGCCTCGGCGACCACGATCGCCTGCTTGCCGTCGGGCGTGAAGTAGAGGTTGTAGACGTCGTCGAGCTTCCGGAACGGGCCCGGCCTGCCGGTCCGCGCGTCGATCGGGACCAGGCCGCCCCGCGGGATCTGGCTGGATGCCACGTAGAGGGTGCGCAGGTCGTAGGAGGGCACCACGTGCTGCGGCTCGGGGCCGCCAGGGAACTTGTCCACCACCTTGTAGGTAGTGGGGTCGATCACCCAGACGTCGTTGCTCTTGGTGTTCGGCACGTAGACCAACGGCCGGTCGCCGCGGACCTGGGCGGCGAGCTGGTCGGCGCCGGCCGCCGCGTACACGTTTCCGGCCGCCGGGTACGTCGGCATGCCCGCCACCAGCGGCCCGAACGTCCCATCCGGCGAGGCCGCGGCGGACGGGCTGGTCAGCGCCTCCGTGGTGGGTTCCCGGACGGTGCAGGCGACGAGCCCGGCCGACAGGATCAGGACCGGCACGGCGGCCAGCAACTGCCTACGGGACATTTCCCCACGATAACGACAAATACCCGCCTGATCGGCGAGAGTCGCCAACCCTCGGCACCCGGCGGTCGCTGTTGCCGCACGATCGCGCCCGGCCCCGGAGGCATCGGCCTCGTGCCGTCGGCGGGGCCACCACCTCCCGGACTGAGTGCGATCCTGGCGGGCGCCGGCGGTCAGCTCACATTGGCCGGGCCGAGGACGCTCTTCAGGTCGCCCATCAGCGCGGTGGTGGCGGCCACCCGGAACGGGCCCAGGCGCAGCGTGGTGGTCTTGCCGCCGTTGAGCAGCTTGACGTGCACCTCGGTGTCGCCCGGGTGCAGCACCAACGTCTCCTTGAGCTTCTCCACCAGCGGCGGCGTGCAGCGGTGCACCGGGATGGTGAGGGTGACCGGCTTGTTCGCCGGGTTGCTGCTGATGTCGGGCATCTGCATGTCCATCGCCATGATCCGCGGCGTGTCGTCGCGGCGGTCCACCCGGCCCTTCACCACCACGATGGCGTCCTCGGCGATGTACTGCCCGATCACCTCGTAGGTGTTGGGGAAGAACAGGGTCTCCACCCCACCGGCCAGGTCCTCCAGGGTGGCCGACGCCCAGGCCCGGCCCTGCTTCGTGACCCGGCGCTGCACGCCGGAGAGGATGCCGGCCAGGGTGACCACCGCACCGTCGGGTACGCTGCCCTCCTCGGAGAGCGCGGTGATGGTGGTGTCCGCCGCCGCGCCGAGCACGTGCTCCAGCCCGAAGAGCGGGTGGTCGGAGACGTACAGGCCGAGCATCTCGCGTTCGAAGGCGAGCTTGTCCCGCTTGTCCCACTCCCCCTCGGCGATGACCGGCATCACCGTGGTGCTGCCGGTGTCCACGTCGCCGAAGCCGGCGCCGAAGAGGTCGTACTGGCCGACGGCCTCCTTGCGCTTGACGTCGGCGTACGCGTCGATGGCGTCCGCGTGCACGGCGAGCAGGCCCTTCCGGCTGTGGCCCAGCGAGTCGAAGGCGCCCGCCTTGATCAGCGATTCGATGGTCTTCTTGTTGCAGGCGACCGCGTCCACCTTGGACAGGAAGTCGTAGAAGTCGGCGTAGTCGCCCTTCTCCTCGCGGCACCGCATGATCGCGGCCACCACGTTCGCGCCGACGTTGCGCACGGCGGCCAGGCCGAAGCGGATGTCCTCGCCGACCGGGGTGAACGGCCCGGCCGAGGTGTTGACGTCCGGCGGAAGGACCTGGATGCGCATCCGGCGGCACTCGGAGAGGTAGAGCGCCATCTTGTCCTTGTCGTCGCCGACGGAGGTGAGCAGCGCCGCCATGTATTCCGCCGGGTAGTGCGCCTTGAGGTACGCGGTCCAGTACGACACCAGGCCGTAGGCGGCGGAGTGCGCCTTGTTGAACGCGTAGCCGGCGAACGGGACGAGGACGTCCCACACGGCCTGGATGGCCTGGTCGGAGTAGCCGCGCTCGCGGCACCCGTCCCGGAACGGGATGAACTCCTTGTCGAGGATCTCCTTCTTCTTCTTGCCCATGGCGCGGCGGAGCAGGTCGGCCTGGCCGAGGCTGTAGCCGGCGAGGATCTGCGCGGCGCGCTGCACCTGCTCCTGATAGACGATGAGGCCGTAGGTGGGGGCGAGGATCTCGCGCAGCGGCTCCTCCAGCTCCGGGTGGATCGGTGTGATCTCCTGGAGGTTGTTCTTGCGCAGCGCGTAGTTGGTGTGCGAGTCCACGCCCATGGGGCCGGGCCGGTAGAGGGCCAGCACGGCGGAGATGTCCTCGAAGTTGTCCGGCTTCATGAGCCGCAGCAGCGAGCGCATGGGCCCGCCGTCGAGCTGGAACACGCCCAGCGTGTCACCGCGGGCGAGCAGCTCGTAGGCCGCCTTGTCGTCCAGCGGCAGGCCCAGCAGGTCCAGCTCCTTGCCGTGGTTGAGCTGGATGTTCTTGACCGCGTCGTCGATGATCGTGAGGTTGCGCAGGCCGAGGAAGTCCATCTTGAGCAGCCCGAGCGACTCGCAGGTCGGGTAGTCGAACTGCGTGATGATGACGCCGTCGGAGTCCCGCCGCATGAGCGGGATGTGCTCGATGATCGGCTCGGCGGACATGATGACGCCGGCGGCGTGCACGCCGGTCTGCCGGATCAGGCCCTCGATGCCCTTCGCCGTCTCGATGACCTTCTTGACGTCCGGGTCGGACTCGTAGAGGCCGCGGATCTCGCCCGCCTCCGCGTAGCGCGGGTGCTTCGGGTCGAAGATGCCGGACAGCGGGATGTCCTTGCCCATCACGGCCGGGGGCATCGCCTTGGTGATCCGGTCGCCCACCGCGTACGGGTAGCCGAGCACCCGCGCCGAGTCCTTGATCGCGGCCTTCGCCTTGATGGTGCCGAAGGTGGCGATCTGCGCGACCTTGTCCTCGCCCCACTTGTCGGTGACGTAGCGGATCACCTCGCCGCGCCGGCGCTCGTCGAAGTCGATGTCGACGTCCGGCATCGAGATGCGCTCGGGGTTGAGGAACCGCTCGAAGATCAGGCCGTGCGGGATCGGGTCCAGGTCGGTGATGCCCAGGGCGTACGCGACCAGCGAGCCGGCGGCCGAGCCACGGCCCGGGCCGACCGCGATGCCCTGGCTCTTCGCCCACTGGATGAAGTCGGCGACCACGAGGAAGTAGGACGGGAAGCCCATCTGGATGATGACGCCCAGCTCGTACTCCGCCTGGACGACGTGCCCCTCCGGGATGCCGTTCGGGAAGCGGCGCTTCAACCCCGCGAAGGTCTCCTTGCGGAACCAGGACTCCTCGGTCTCCCCCTCCGGGATCGGGAACCGCGGCATGAGGTTGTGGAACTCGAACATCCCGGCCGGGTCGACCTTCTCGGCCACCAGCAGGGTGTTGCGGCAGCCCTGCTGCCACAGCTCGGACGAGTCGACGGCGCGCATCTGCTCGGCCGACTTGACGAAGTAGCCCCCGCCCTCGAAGCGGAACCGGTTGGGGTCGGCGACGTTGCTGCCGGTCTGCACGCAGAGCAGCACGTCGTGCGCCTCGGCCTGCGCCTCGTGGGTGTAGTGCGAGTCGTTCGTGACCACCGGCGGGATGTCGAGCTTGCGGGCGATCTCGGTGAGCCCGTCGCGGACCCGGCGCTCGATGTCGAGGCCGTGGTCCATGATCTCCAGGAAGTAGTTGTCCTTGCCGAAGATGTCCTGGTACGCGGCGGCGACCTTGAGCGCCTCGTCGAACTGGCCGAGCCGCAGGCGGGTCTGCACCGCGCCCGAGGGGCAGCCGGTGGTGGCCATGATGCCCTCGGCGTGCTCGGCGATCAGCTCCATGTCCATGCGGGGCCACTTGACGTAGTGGCCCTCCATGGAGGCGCGCGAGTTGAGCTTGAAGAGGTTGTGCAGGCCGTCGCGGTTCGCCGCCCACATGGTCATGTGGGTGATGGCGCCGTTGCCGGAGACGTCGTCGCTCTTCTGCTCCGGGCGGCCCCACTTGACCCGCTGCTTGTGGAAGCGCGACTCCGGCGCCACGTACGCCTCGACGCCGAGGATCGGCTTCACCCCGGCGGCCATGGCCTGCTTGTAGAAATCGTTCGCGCCGTGCATGTTGCCGTGGTCGGTGATCGCCACCGCCGGCATGCCGAGCCGCGCGGCCTCGGCGAAGAGGTCCTTGAGCCGGGCCGCCCCGTCGAGCATCGAGTACTCGGTGTGTACGTGCAGATGCGCGAACGAATCGCCCATGCGTGGCGCCCCCCCGGTCGTGGTCATGGGTCGGTCAGCTCACCCTAGCCCCGCGCCGGCGACGACCTCCAGCGGCCGCGCGGGGCGGACCGCCGGGGGTGGTGTGGATCTCCCCGGCCGACGGCGCCGGGGCCGGCCCACCGAGGCCCTGTGCGGATTGGTTCCGCACCCCTGTTCGGCGGCGGTGAACAGGGCGGACATCCCTACGGTCAGCCGGTCCCCGGCGGCTGACCACGCCGCCTCCACCGTCCGGAGGGATCTCCATGAAGCCACCCCTGGCCGCACGCCGCGGCGGACGCCGGCGGCTGCTGCGCCGGATCTTCGGCGCGGCACTCGCGACCGCGCTGGCGGTCACCCTGCCCGCCACGCTGCGGCCGGCCCCGGCCACCGCCGCGACCGGCGATCTGATCATCAACGGTACGTTCGACCACGGCAGCACCGAGCCGTGGTGGACGCGACTGGCCGCGACCCGCACCACCGTGGAATCCGGCCAGCTGACCATTCGGACCGCCGGCCCGCAGGCGGCTCCCCACACCTGGGACGACCTGGTCGGGCACTTCGAGTTCGGGGTGACCGCCGGGCAGCGCTACCGGCTCCGGTTCGACGCGGCGGCGAGCATCGCCCGTGATGTCCGCGTCTCGGTCTCGCGGGTCGACAGCCCATACACCTCCGCCGTCGACCGCACGGTGGACCTCGACGGCACGACGCGGCGCTTCTCGTTCGACTTCGTCTCCCCGTTCGGTGACCCGAAGGCGGTGCTGCTGTTCCACCTCGGCGCCCGGCCCGCCGCCACCGTACGGCTGGACAACGTCTCGCTCGTGCCGCTGCCCGCCGACCCGGCGACGGACCCCGTCCTGTACTGGGATGAGGTGCTGACCCAGACGTTCCGGGCGGTGGACCGGCAACCCACGGTGATCGCCCGCGAGGCCGCCATCATGCACGCGGCGATGCACGACGCGGCCGTCTCCGTCACCGGCGTCGGGCAGCCGTACCGGGTCCGGGTGCCGGTGCGGTACCCGGGCACCCTCGACGACGTGACGGCGCCGTCGCTGCACGCCGCGGTCGACCGGGCCGCGTACACGGTGCTGACCGCCCTCTACCCGGGCCGGTCGTTCGCCGCCGCGTACGACGGGGCCGTCGCCCGCCGGCCGTCGGCAACCAACTCCGACGAGGTGAGCCGGGGCGAGTCGGTCGGCACGGCGGCGGCCGAGGCCAACCTCTCGGCCCGGGCCGCCGACGGCTCGGCCGACGCGGACGACCCGCCCTACCAGCTCGACGGGGTGCGGGGCTCCTGGCGGCCGACCGAGGGCCGCCCGGCCGGGACCCCCAACTGGGGTCTGGTGACACCGTTCGCCCTGACCTCCGGCCGGCAGTTCCGTCCCGGTCTGCCCGCCGGCGCCGCCAGCTACGAGGCGCTGCTGGGCACGGCCGAGTACCAGAGCCAGGTGCAGGAGGTACGCGACTACGGCGGGCGGGTGTCGGCCGCGCGCACGCCCGAGCAGACGCAGATCGCCTTCTTCTGGGCCAACGACCTGGGCGGCACCTACAAGCCGCCGGGCCAGCTGCTCACGCTCACCCGGACGGTGGCGGTGCAGCGCCAGCTCGGCATCCTCGCCAACGCCCGGCTGTTCGGGCTGGTCAGCCTCGCCCTCGCGGACGCCGGCATCGCCGCCTGGGACGCCAAGTTCCAGACCCGGATCGACCTCTGGCGCCCGGACACCGCGATCGACGACCTCGGCGACGCCGGCTGGGAGCCGCTCTCGCAGGACCGGGCGGGCATCTCCTTCTCCCCCTCGTTCCCGGCGTACATCTCGGGGCACGCCACGTTCGCGGGCGCCTGGTCGGCCGTCATGCGGCGCTATTTCGGCACCGACGCGATCGCGTTCGACGCCACCACCGACGACCCGAATGCCCAGGGCGTCGTCCGCCGGATGACCGGGTTCGACGCGGCGGCCCGGGAAGACGCGATGAGCCGGCTCTACCTGGGGGTGCACTACCGCTTCGACGCCGACGCCGGCCTGGCCACGGGCCGGTCGGTCGGCGAGTACGTCTACGCGAACCAGCTGCGCCCCTGACGTCGGGGACCGCCGCGACGCCCCACCCGGCCGGCTGCCGGGTGGGGCTTCCCGCGCGCCACGTCACCCCCCTGGCGCACACCGGCGACGTTGGCATCCCCTGGCGCATCCGGATCCACCGCGCCGCCGTACGGCCAGCACGCCCGCCGCGCCGGCCAGCACGCCAACCGCACAGGCCACCACCACACCCGCGGCGCGGCGTTGCGGCCCCGCGTCGTCGGGCGGTACGCCCTCGCGGCGGGACGACGCCACCAGGCGCGTCTGGTCCGGCCGGGCCGCCTCGGCCAGGCGCGTCTCGATCTCGTTGCGTTCCGCCAGCCAACGCCGCGCCTCCGCATCCGGCGTGCCGCACGCCGCGAGCAACGCCAACACGACGCGTTCGTGGGGCAGGGTGACACGGGCCAGGGCGGCGGCCAGGGTGCTGGGTGGCAGCCAGTGCCCGGCGGCGGTCGCGCGCCGGGCTATCTCCCGGTACGTGAGCCCGGAACCCTGCCGGAGCTGACGCAGCGCCGCCACGTACTCCCCCGGCGTCGCCGCGCCGGACGGGCACGCCGGAACGACCTCGGTCATCGGTACCTCCCCCATGAAGTGGCACACCTGCGGCCGGCACTGCGGCTCGCGGAGCCTCACGGTAGGTAGCACGATCGTGACCGGCAATGCCCTCGGCGGGGCGCGAGGCCATCGGCGCTGGTCAACCCCGCGTGTCCGGGTTTCTGTCCGGATCGTCGGACAGCGGCGCCGATGGCCCGCCCCGTCACTGCCGCAGAATGATCAGATGGATCACGGGGAATATCAGCTCGACCGGATCACCGACCCGGCCGGCTTCCTGGCGGCGCTGCGCACGCTCAAGGAACGGTCCGGCCTCACCTACCGGCAGTTGGCGCAGCGGGCCGCCGGCAACGGGGACGTCCTGGCCCGCAGCACGATCGCCGACGTCCTGAACCGGGACACCCTGCCCCGCCCGGAGGTGGTGGCCGCCTTCGTCCGCGCCTGCGGCCAGGGCGACCTCGTCGCCGCGTGGCTGCACGCCCGGGACCGGCTCGCGGTCGCGGCGCTCGTCCCCGCTCCGCCCGCCCCCGGCTCCGCGCCGTCCGCTTCCGATCCCACGCGGTCCGTACCCGGCACCGCGCCGCCCCCGCCCGGTCCGGAGGCGGACGCCGGCGGTCCGACGCCCCCAAGCCGCCCGGACCCGGCCCCCGGCGGCCGGGGCCGGAACCTCGTCCGAGGGCTGCTCGCGCTCGCCGCCGTGGCCGTGACCGTCGCCGTGGGAACCGGCGTCTGGCTCGCCACCCCCGGGTCCGGCGTCGGCGACGACCCGCCGGTCGCGCGAACCGCGACGAGCACCGGAGCCGCCCCGCCGGCCGGCCGGGTCCGCATCCGGCCGGCCCGCACTCCCCAGCTCTGCCTGAGCGAAGGGCGCGACCGTACGGGGGCGTACCGCAGCGAGATCCTCGTCCAGCGGCTCTGCGAGGGCGCCACCCCGCCGGAGACGTTCCTGGAGCCGGTGGGCGACGGCTACTTCCTCACGTGGCGGCACCCGGTCAAGGGGTCCGGTTGCCTCACCGTCCGCGGCGACTCCCCCGGCATGTTCCTGCTGGAGCCGTGGGACGACTGCGACGCCCGGCATTTGGAGCAGGTGTTCCGGTTCGAGGCGTCGACGGACGGGGCGTACCGGATCCGCTCGGCCCGGGAGGGTCTGTGCCTCGGGATCCGCGACGACACGACCGCCCCGGCGGAAGCGGCACTGGCCGAGCCGTGCGCGGACCGCGACGACCAGCTGTTCCTGGTGGATCCGCTCGGTCCGGCGGCGACCGCCGCCACGGGCTGAGCCGTGGTCGACGCCTTCCTCCACAGCGTTGTGTGCGGCACGATGCTGTAGGACTGGACAATGGTGTGTGGCGCACAGTATCGTGTGACGCATGGTCACCGACGAGATCCTCCGGACCCACCTCCAGGAACTGCGTCGGGGCACCGTCGTGGTGGCGAGCCTGGTCGCCCTGCGCCGTCCCGACTACGGCTACGCGCTGCTGCAACGGCTCACCGGCCACGGTTTCCCGGTGGACGCCAACACGCTCTACCCGCTGCTGCGCCGCCTCGAGGAACAGGGGCTGCTGACCAGCGAGTGGAACACCGAGGAAAGCCGACCGCGCAAGTTCTACCGGACCAGTGACGAGGGCGAGAGCGTGCTCCGGCGGCTCCTCGACGACCTTGCCGCCGTCCAGACCTCTCTCACCAGCCTGATCGAAGGAGTGGAGCGATGAGCTCGCTGACCGACCGTTACCTCGCCGCGACCCTCCGGACGGTGCCGGCCGCCCGGCGCGCCGAGATCGAGACCGAGCTGCGCGGCTCGATCGAGGACATGATCGACGGCCGCCGCGCCGACGGCCGGGACGCCGACACCGCCGAACGCGAGGTCCTCACCGAACTGGGCAACCCGGCGCAGCTCGCCGCCCGCTACGCCGACCGGCGCCTCCAGCTCATCGGCCCGGCCTACTACCTGGCCTGGGAGCGGCTGATGAAGCTGCTGCTCAGCTTCGTCCCGGCCACCGTGGGGATCATCGTCGGCCTGCTGGAGGCCACCGACGGGAAGAACCCCGGCGGCGCGGTCGGCGAGGGCGTCGCCACCGCCCTGCAGGTCGCGGTCCAGATCGCCTTCTGGGTCACGCTGGTCTTCGCGGTGCTCGAGCGGACCAACACGTCGCTGAACCTGCCGGCGTGGAGCGTCGACGAACTCCCCGAGGTGCAGGCCAACCGGCAGATCACCCTGGTCGACGTCACCGCCGCGATCGGCTGGCTGGTGCTGGTCATCGCGTACCTGCCGATCCAGCACTTCCACTCGTTCGTGCCCAGCGGCGACGACGGCAACCTGCCGATCCTCGACCCGGCGCTGTGGAGCTTCTGGCTGCCGTTCCTCATCGCCGTGCTCGTCGCCACCGTCGGCGTGGAGATCGCCAAGTACCGGGCCGGGCGCTGGACGTGGCCGCTGGTCGCCGTGAACGCGGTGCTCGACCTGGCGTTCGCGGTGCCGGTCGTCTGGCTGATGTCGACCGACCGGCTGCTCAACCCCGACTTCGTCGACCGCTTCACCTGGCTCGGGCGCGAGGAGAACCTGAACACCATCGCCACGATCGTGGTGGCCGGCACCGTCCTGGTCGTGGTCTGGGACATCGTCGACAGCGCGATCAAGGCCTACCGCAACCGGCACTGATCCCGGCGACCGTCGCGGCCCGGCACCCTCGCGGGTGCCGGGCCGCGCCGCGTCAGGCGCCGGCGGGCCGGGCCCGCCACTCCCGGGCGAGCAGGGCGTACACGGCCTCGTCCGTCCACTCGCCCTTGACGAACTCGTTCTCCCGCAGGTGCGCCTCGCGGCGCATGCCGAGCCGCTCCAGCACCCGCGCCGAGGCGGCGTTCCGGGCGTCCAGCCGGCCGACGATCCGGTGCAGCCCGAGGCCGTCGAAGCCGAGCCGCAGCATCTCCCGGGCCCCCTCGGTGACGTACCCCCGGCCGGTGTGCGCGGGGTGCGCGACGTAGCCGATCTCGCCCTGCCGGTGCTCCCCGCTGGTCCAGCTGAGCAGCACGTCGCCGACGAACTCGCCGGTCTCCGCCAGGACGAGGGCCAGGTTGAGCACGTCACCCGGCGCCCGCAAGGCGGTGCGCCGCACCATCCGCTCCACCGCCGCCCGCGCGGCGGCGTCGTCGTACGGCTCGTGGTAGAGGAACCGGGTGACCTCCGGCCGGCCACGGTAGTCGCGGAGAACGGCCAGGTCGTCGAGGGTGAAGGCGCGTAACAGCAGGCGGTCGGTGCGCAGCGGCAGGTCGGGAACGAGCATGCCGGCAGGGTACGGGCGCCGCGCCCGGCCGGTCAGCCCGGTTTCCCGGCGGGCGGCCCGGAGTTGCGTCGGCTGCCGGACTCGTCCGGGGGCGTCCGGGCGGCGGCGGGCATAGCCTGGAGGCCCGGCCCCCCGGCGAGCACTGGACGAGCTGATGCCTCTCCCGGACGGTACCGACGAGCTGGCCCGGTCGGCCGCGCGCGGCGACCCGCGGGCGCTCGACGCGCTGCTGGTCGTCGTGCGGCCCGAGGTGCTGCGCCAGTGCGCCCGCCTGCTGCCCCACCGGCAGGACGCCGAGGAGGCCTGCCAGGACGCGCTTCTGGCACTGGCCCGGGGGATCACCCGGTTCGAGGAGCGGTCGTCGTTCCGCACCTGGCTCTACCGCCTCACCGCGAACCGGGCGCGCTCCACCTACCGGGTACTGCGCCGGCGCTGGCAGCTCGAGGCCGGCGGCGTGCCGCTGCCCGACCCGCCCGATCCGCGGCGGACCAGCGTGGTGGCCGGCACCCGGATCGACCTGCTCGACGCGCTCGACGCGGTTCCGCCCGAGCTCGCCGAGGCGGTGACCCTGCGGGACGTGCTCGGGCTGAGCTACCGCGAGATCGCCGGCCTGCTCGACCTGCCCGAGGGGACCGTCAAGTCCCGGATGCACGAGGCCCGCCGGCAGGTCCGCCAGCGGATGTCCGATGGCTGAGCCGCCACGCCGCGAGGAGGTCCGCGCCACGCACCGGGCCCACGGACCGGGAGCCGCCGCCCTCGCCGCCCTCGCCGTCCTCAGCGGGGTGCCGGGTTGCGCCGACCGCCCGGTCTCGCCGTTGCCGGTCCGGCCACCGGCGCCCGCGGCCACCACCGTCGGCGCCGCCGCGCCGCCCACCACGGCCGCTCCCGCCCCGGCGCCGTCGACGGCCGCGCCGCCGGGCCGGAGCCCCGCGCCGCCCCGGAGCCGGACAGCCCGACCGACCGCGTCGACGTCGGCCGCGCTGCCGAGCGCGTGTCTCGGCGCGGTGCGCTACGACCTGGTCCTCGCCGACACCGAGCTGGCACTGCTGAAGTCGCTCTGTTTCGCCACCGGCGGGGTGCTGCGCATCCGGGGCATCGGGCCGGGTCAGGTCACCGTGGACCGCGAGGATCTCGTGTCCCGCAGCTACGAGGCCGGAGTGGTGGACATCCGGTTCCTCCGGACCGGCACCGTCGTGGTCACCATCCCGCAGGACGGCAGGGCGTACCCGGTCACGGTCGTGGTGGTCTGACCGGGCGGCCTACCGGACCCGCACCCCGGCGAGCAGGGTGTCGACGAAGTCCGTGCCGCTGCCCGGCGGCGGGGTGAGCTGCACGTAGAGCAGGCCGGCCGGGCCGGCAGTCCGCGCGGCGGCCTCGACGATCAGCGGCCGGCCGGCGGGGCAGGCGAACGCGGCGACCACCCAGTCGACGCCGCCCTGCCGGGTGCGTCGCAGCGGCGCCGCGGCGCAGTCCGCGTGCGGGCGTTCGGCGAGGAAGCCCTCCGGCGTGGTGCGGCGGGCCGTGCCGGCGGACAGTCCGACGAACGCGCCGGGCACCCCCGGATCCGCTGCCCAGCGGTCCGGGTCCGGCGAGACCACCAGCGCCGGTTCCAGTTCACCGTCCTCGGCGTACTGCCCCGCCCAGCCGGTGCCGCCGGCCCGCCAGCCGGCCGGCAGGGCGACGGTGAGCGGCCCGCTGCGTCCGATGGCGCCGCTCGGGGCGTGCCCGGCCGCGTCGCCCGCGGTGGCGCCCAGGGCGGCGAGCACCAGCGCGACCGCCGCCGAGGCGGTGAGCCGCCGCCCGCGGCGCCGGGGCGCGGCACCACCGGACGGCCCGTCGGTGGTTGCCGCAGCCCGCCCGGTGGGTGCCGTCGCGGCGTGCCGGAGGGCCGCGCGGAACGCCGTCGCGTCCGGGTAACGGTCGGCCGGCCGCGCCGCGGTGGCGGTACGGAGCACCGCGGCCACCCCCGGCGGCACGCCGACCCGCAGCCGTGGCAGGGCCCTCCCGGCACGCCGGTCCTCCCGGACGGGTGCCGGCAGCGTGGCGTCGCCGAGCAGCCGGAGCCCGAGGCGCCCCAGCCCGAACACGTCCGCACGGGTGTCGACGACGGCGAACGGGTCGTCCTGCTCCGGCGCCATGTAGCCGGGGGTCCCCGCCCGGGCGGTCAGCCCGGAGGCGGCGGCGAGCGCCTTGGCCAGACCGAGGTCAGCGATGAGCACCCGCTCGTGGCCCGACCCCGACCGGAAGAGGATGTTGCCCGGTGTGAGGTCACGGTGCACCACCCCGTGCCGGTGCAGCACCGCGACCCCCGCCGCGATCTCGTCGAGCAACGTGACGGCGTCGGCCACCGGCGGCGTGCCACCGGCCAACCGGTCCCGGAGGCTGCCGCCGTCCGCCCAGGCCAGCACGGCGTACGGACGGCCGTCGGGCAGTTCGCCCACGGCGTGCACGCGGACCAGGCGGTCGTGGTCGAGCCGGCGCAGCAGCCGCGCCTCGTCCAGGAATCGTTCCCGCACCCGCAGGTCGTGGCTCCAGTTCTCGGCCAGCACCTTGATCGCCACCCGGCCGTCGAGCGCCGGGTCGTACGCGAGCCAGACCGTCGCGAAGGAGCCCGCTCCGAGCAGCCGCTCCACCCGGTAGGCCCCGATCCGCGTCGGCGCGGTCACCGCATCACCTCCGCCGATCGCCACCCGGCCGCCGTTCCCTCGACGGTAGACGCCGCACCCGGCCGGCGGCTGTCCCGACGGCGTCGCCTCGCGGTGGTGCGGCGGGACGGTCGGCAACCCGACGAACCGAACCGGCCCGGCCGGAGACCAACAGGGCAAGGAGAAGCCAACGGAAGGAGACCCGCCATGAACCGTCTCTCGTCCACCGTCCTCACCGGGTTGCTGGCCCTGGCCGCCGCCGTCCCGGTGACCGTCGCCGCGCCGATCTCCGCCGCTGGATCGGCGGCCGGGACGACCGCTGACCGGGCGCCGACGGGCGGCCGGGCGGCCCTCGCGGCGGTCGAGGTGCTCAGCGTCGGGGGCGCCGGCCCGTACCGGATCGGCGCCCGGCTGGACCGGCTCACGGCGGCCGGCCTGATCGACTGGACGGTGCCCGGCTGCACCGGGGTGCTGACCGCCGGCGCGACCGGGGCCCGGGCCGGGGTGATCCTGCTGGCCTTCCGGGACGGCCGGCTGGTGTCGGTGGGCACGGCCACCGTCCCGCCCCGCTCCCCGGCCGGCGCGTCGGTCGGCATGTCCTTCGGCGACCTGGAGCGCATCTACGGGCGGCGCGGCGGACTGATCCGCAACGACGCCGGTGACGCCGAGGCGTACCTGGTGCGGTTCGGGTCCCGGGTGGAGCTGTTCACCGGCCACCCGATCCGCCCGGGCGTCGGCTGGTACGAGGCCGGGCTGGCTTCCCACGTCGAGCGGGCCTTCCGGCAGGGGGCGTCCTGCTGAACGGGGCCGGAGACGACGTCGCGCCGGGCGACCAGGTCGCCCGGCGCGACGCGCGTACCGCGGTCGGGTCAGCCGACGGCGGCCATCACCTCGTCGGAGACGTCGAAGTTGGCGTAGACGTTCTGCACGTCGTCGCAGTCCTCGAGCACGTCGATCAGCTTGAAGATCTTGCGGGCCCCCTCCTCGTCCAGCGGCACGTTGACGCTGGGGATGAGGGAGGACTCGGCCGACTCGTACTCGATGCCGGCGTCCTGGAGCGCGGTGCGGACCGGGATGAGGTCGGTCGGCTCGGAGACCACCTCGAACGCCTCACCGAGGTCGTTGACCTCCTCGGCGCCCGCGTCGAGCACGGCCATCATGACGTCGTCCTCGGTGGTGCCGGCCTTCGGGACGATTACCACGCCCTTGCGGGAGAACATGTACGACACCGAGCCGGCGTCGGCGAAGGAGCCGCCGTTGCGGGTGAGCGCGGTGCGCACCTCGGTGGCCGCGCGGTTGCGGTTGTCGGTGAGGCACTCGATGAGCAGGGCGACACCGTTCGGGCCGTAGCCCTCGTACATGATCGTCTGGTAGTCGGCGCCGCCGGCCTCCAGCCCGGAGCCACGCTTGACCGCGCGGTCGATGTTGTCGTTCGGGACGGAGTTCTTCTTCGCCTTCTGGATGGCGTCGTAGAGGGTCGGGTTGCCGGCGGGGTCCCCGCCGCCGGTCCGGGCCGCGACCTCGACGTTCTTGATCAGCTTGGCGAACATCTTGCCGCGCTTGGCGTCGATGACGGCCTTCTTGTGCTTGGTGGTCGCCCACTTTGAGTGGCCGGACATCTCATACCTCCGTCTGTTGACTCACGCCTGCGTCGACTGTCCGCGCCCGCGCCGAACCGGGACCGCCGGGCGGTCGGCTGGGGGGCGGCGGCGGGCGGTGAGCCCTGCCGAACCGCCGCAATCCTACCGAGGTGGCGTCCCCGCATGTCACACCCGCACCCGGGGCGGGGCCGGCGCCCCCGCCCGTGGCGACCGGAACCGACCCGGAGGAATGCCGCGAGCAGGCGGAAAACGGCGCGCGTGCGGGTCAGGCGGCGGACCGGACGAGGTCCACGAAGTAGCGGTGCAGCCGCAGGTCGCCGGTGAGTTCCGGGTGGAAGGAGGTGGCCAGCAGGTGGCCCTGCCGCACCGCGACGATCCGCTCGGCGGCCGGGCCGGACGACGACTCCAGCTCGGCGCGTCGGACGCCACGCTGCGACCTGGCGTCGTCGTCGGTGACCCGGCCGAGCACCTCGACGCCCGCGCCGACCCGCTCGACCCAGGGGGCCCGGATGAAGACCGCGTGGAACGGCCCGCCCTCGACCCCGGTGACCTCCACGGGCGCCTCGAACGAGTCGACCTGCCGGCCGAACGCGTTGCGGCGGACGGTCATCTCGATGCCGGCGAAGCCGCGCTGGTCGGGACGGCCGTCGAGCACCTCGGTGGCCAGCATGATCATGCCGGCGCAGGACCCGTAGACCGGCATGCCGCCGCCGATCCGCTTGTCGATCGGCTCGCGCATCTCGAAGATGTCGGCGAGCTTGCTCATGGTGGTCGACTCGCCGCCAGGGATCACCAGACCGTCGACCGCGTCCAGTTCTGCCGGGCGGCGCACCGGACGGGCGTCCGCGCCGGCCCCGGCCAGGGCGGCCAGGTGCTCGCGTACGTCGCCCTGGAGGGCGAGCACACCGATGACGGGTTCGGTCACTCCGCGCTCCTCTCCCTCGTCGGACAGGGCCCGCCCGGGCCCCGTCCGGTCACCGTCACCAGCCGCGCTCGGCCAGCCGGTGCGGCTGCGGGATCTCGTCGACGTTGATGCCGACCATCGCCTCGCCCAGGCCGCGGGAGACCTTGGCCAGCACGTCGGGGTCGTCGTGGAAGGTGGTGGCCTTCACGATGGCGGCGGCACGCTGGGCCGGGTTACCGGACTTGAAGATGCCCGAGCCGACGAAGACGCCCTCGGCGCCGAGCTGCATCATCATGGCCGCGTCGGCCGGGGTGGCGATGCCGCCCGCGGTGAACAGCACGACCGGCAGCTTGCCGGTCTCGGCGATCTCCTTGACCAGCTCGTACGGCGCCTGCAGCTCCTTGGCGGCCACGAACAGCTCGTCGGCCGGCAGGGACTGGAGCCGGCGGATCTCCCGGCGGATCTTCCGCATGTGGGTGGTGGCGTTGGAGACGTCGCCGGTGCCGGCCTCGCCCTTCGAGCGGATCATGGCGGCGCCCTCGGTGATCCGGCGCAGCGCCTCGCCCAGGTTGGTCGCGCCGCAGACGAAGGGGACGGTGAAGGCCCACTTGTCGATGTGGTTCTCGTAGTCGGCCGGGGTCAGCACCTCGGACTCGTCGACGTAGTCGACGCCGAGGGACTGGAGGACCTGCGCCTCGACGAAGTGGCCGATCCGGGCCTTGGCCATCACGGGGATGGAGACGGCGTTGATGATGCCGTCGATCATGTCGGGGTCGCTCATCCGGGAGACGCCGCCCTGGGCGCGGATGTCGGCGGGCACCCGCTCCAGCGCCATGACGGCGACGGCGCCGGCGTCCTCGGCGATCTTGGCCTGCTCGGGGGTGACCACGTCCATGATCACGCCGCCCTTGAGCATCTCGGCCATGCCGCGCTTGACACGGGCGGTGCCGACGACCGGGTTGGCGTCGGTGTTCGGGGAGGTGGATTCGGGCACGGGTCATCGCTCCTTGGACGAGCTCGGGGGTGGCTGCGAGAAGGCTACGACGGGGACAACGCCGGTCCGACAGCCAATCAGACCCCCGGTGGCCTGCTCTGTGGCCGGCGTCACCAGGGGTTCCGCCCCGCCCGCTCAGCCGGTGGTGACGTCCGCCCGGGGTGTGAGCGTGGGGTCGTCGACGTCGAAGTAGCGGGGCCACTCCCGCCCACGCCCCATCCGGAGCAGGCGGACCAGCGGGCGGCTGCGGGCCGCCCGGGCGTCGCGGACCAGATCGGTGTGCACCTGCCGGGCCAGGGCCAGCCGCCGGCTGGCCGCGATCACCGCATCGCAGA
This sequence comes from Micromonospora sp. NPDC004551, assembly GCF_040609975.1. Lineage (NCBI taxonomy): Bacteria > Bacillati > Actinomycetota > Actinomycetes > Micromonosporales > Micromonosporaceae > Micromonospora > Micromonospora sp. NPDC004551. The sequence continues at coordinate 66,294 of NZ_JBEXLM010000031.1, forward strand.
CCGGGTCCTCGGGATCCAGCTCGACCGTGCGCAGTTGCCGCGTGAGGTCGTTCTCCGCGGCCTCCCGCTCCTCGCCGACGGCGTCCAGGGCGATCCGGGCGGCCGAGTACAGCTCCACGCCGTAGTGCTGCTCGGCCAGCACGGCGGCGGCGGCCGCGCGGCGCAGCAGGTGCGCGTCGAGCGCCCGGGCCGCCGACTCCGCGCGGGCCTGCAGCCGCTCGACCCGGCCGGCGGTCCAGATCAGGTACGCCGAGACCAGCCCGAGCACCAGGGCCCCGCCCACCACCCACCACATGCCCGGCATCGTAGTGCTGCTCCTCATCCCGCCCGGCCGGCGCGGGCACCGGTCGACGCGCTCGTCACAGCGGCCCCACCGGCCACCGGGTTCAGCCCAGCCCCGCCCACTCCTGATCCATGACCCGGCCGTCGGTGGCCTCGATCGCCGCTGCGTATACCTCCAGAACGCGGCGGGCAACCACGGGCCAGTCGAAATTCGCCACCACCTGGTCGCCGCAGGCGGTCAGCGCGGTCCGCTGCCCCGCGTCGTCGAGCAGGTCCGACAGGGCAGTGCGCAGCGCTTCCGCGTCGCCGGTCGGGAAGAGCCGGCCGGCCCGCCCGCCATCGAGCACCCGGCGGAACGCGTCCAGGTCGCTGGCCACGACGGTGGTGCCGGCGGCCAGCGCCTCGGTGAGGATCATCCCGAAGGACTCCCCGCCGGTGTTCGGTGCGACGTAGAGGTGCAGGCTGCGCAGCATGCGAGGTTTGTCCGCCTCGGAGACCATGCCGAGGAAGGTGACGCGGTCCCGCAGCCCGGCCGGGAACTGGTCGTAGAGGTCGTCGGCGTCGCCCGGCCCGGCGACCAGCAGGCGCAGCCCAGGGCGGTGCGGGGCGAGCGCGACGAAGGCGTCCCGCAGGATCGGGAAGCCCTTGCGCGGCTCCGTGAACCGGCCCAGGAAGCCGAGCGTCCCGCCGCTGCCCGGGTCGCACTCCCCCGGCCAGCCGGGCAGCGGTTCGACCCCGGCGAACTTCGCCACCGCCACCCCGTTGGGGATCTCCACGGCGCCGCCGTCCATGTGCTCGACCTGGACCTTGCGGGCCAGCGCGCTCACCGCGATCCGGGCGGTGATCCGTTCCAGCAGGATCTGGAGCACCCCCTGCGCGGCGGAGAGCACCCGCGACCGGGTCATCGCGGTGTGGAAGGTGGCGACCACCGGGCCCCGGGCGCAGAGCACGGCCAGCATCGACAGGCTGGGGGTGAGCGGCTCGTGCACGTGCAGCACGTCGAAGTCGCCCCGGGTGATCCAGCGCCGCACCCGGGCCGTGGAGACCGGGCCGAAGGCGATCCGGGCCACCGAGCCGTTGTACGGCAGGGGCACCGCCCGGCCGGCCGACACCACGTACGGCGGCAGCGCCGAGTCCTCGTCGGCGGGGGCCAGCACGCTCACCTCGTGGCCGAGCCCGAGCAGCGCCTCGGCCAGGTCCATGACGTGGTTCTGCACCCCGCCCGGGACGTCGAAGGAGTACGGGCACACGATGCCGATCCGCATTGCGCCCGCTCCCTCAGATCGTCCCGGTGGTGGCCGGCGGCTGCGGCAGGGCCCCGTCGGCGCGCTGGTCCAGCCACATCCGCTGCAACATGTGCCAGTCTTCCGGATGCCGGGCGATACCCGCCGCAAGACCGTCGGCAATCCGCTGGGTCACGGCGCGCACCCGGGCGTCCAGCGGGGCGCTGCCCTCCTCGGGCAGCTCCAGCGGGCCCTCGAGGGCGGCGCGGGCGCCGTCCGGCTCGAACCACAGCGAGGCCACGTAGAGCGGCGCGCCCGTGCGGACGGCGAGCAGGGCCGGGCCGGGCGGCATCCGGGTCCGGCCGCCGAAGAACTCCACGTCCACGCCCCGGGCGGAGAGGTCCCGGTCGGCGAGCAGCGGCACCACGGCGCCCGCCCGCAGCCGGTCCAGCAGCACGTCGAACGCCGGCCGGTCACCGCCGGAGGTGGGCAGGATCTCCATGCCGAGGCTCTGCCGGAAGGCGAGGAAACGCTCGTAGACGCCCTCCGGCCGGAGTCGCTCGGCGACCGTGGTGATCGGCCAGCCCTTGGCGGCCACCCAGGCGCCGGCGGCGTCCCAGTTGCCGGCGTGCGGCAGCGCGACCACCGCACCCCGGCCGGCCGCCACGTCGGCGGCCAGCTTCTCCTCGCCGTCGAGGCGGAAACCGGCGAGGATCTGCTGCCGGCTCAGGCTCGGCAGCCGGAACGCCTCCAGCCAGTACCGGGCGTAGGACCGCAGGCCGGCGCGGACCAGCGCGTCCAGCTCCGCCTCGGGCAGGTCCGGGCCGACCACCCGGCGCAGGTTGGCGCGCAGCCGCCGCGTACCCCTGCCGTTGCTCCGGTGGGCGCGGTCGGCGCCCGCCCGGAAGGCGGCGGCGACCACGGGCCGGGGCAGCGCGCGGACCAGGCGCCAGCCGGCGACGTAGCCCGCCTCGGTGAGGTTCACTCCCGGCCGACCAGCTGCGCCTGCCGGTACACGTGGGCCATCCGCTGCCCGACCGTGAAGATCGAGACGGCGGCGAGCAGCCAGAGCGCGATCTCCAGGGCCGGGCCGACGCCGAGGCCGGTGAGCAGGCCGCCCACCCCGACGATCAGCAGTCGCTCGGTGCGCTCGGCGATGCCCACGTTGCAGGTCATCCCGAGCCCCTCGGCGCGGGCCTTGACGTAGGAGACGAGGCCACCGGCGGCCAGGCAGAGCAGCGCGGCGGCGACGCCGGAGTGGTTCTGCTCGGTGGCCAGCCAGTAGGCGACCGCGCCGAAGACCGCGCTGTCGGCGATCCGGTCCATGCTCGAGTCGAGGAAGGCACCGAACCGGGTGGAGCCGCCGCTCATCCGGGCCATCGTGCCGTCGAGCAGGTCGGTGAGCGCGAAGACCGTGACGATCAGCGCGCCGGCGACCAGGTGGCCGCGGGCGCCGAAGCCGAGCGCGCCGACGAGCACGCCGACGGTGCCGGTCACGGTGACCGCGTTGGGGGACACGCCGGCGCGGAGCAGACCGCGCGCGACCGGCTCCACGACGCGGGTCATCCCCGCGCGGGCCGTCACTTGGAAGATCTTCGCCATGGCGGTCCCACGATAACGGCCGGCAGCGGCCGGGAACACAGCCGGTCGTCCCGACCCGCCAGGCGCTCTTGTGCCGGCCCGGTTACGGGTGTGAGATCGAGCGTGGAAGGTGAGCCAGCTCACCGGATCACCCGTCCGCCCATCCGTCGTTCAGGAGATCACCGGAAGATATCGCCGCGGTGCCCGCCCGGGCCGCTTCCCCGTCGCACGCGGCGGTCGCCACCACCACCGGTTGAGGGAGGTGCGCCGCGATGGCGCAGAAGAATCAGGAGAAGGGTGTCACCGGCGGCGCGCCGGTGGTGACCGAGCCCGGCAGGGTTCGCAACGTGGTGCTCGTCGGGCACTCCGGAGCGGGCAAGACGACGCTGGTCGAGGCGCTGCTCGCCGCGAGCGGCACGATCGGCCGGGCCGGCAGCGTCACCGAGGGCACCACCGTCTGCGACCACGATCCCGCCGCCGTGCGCCAGCAGCGCTCGGTGAGCCTGGCCTGCGCCCCGCTGCTGCACCGCGACGTCAAGGTCAACCTCCTGGACACCCCCGGGTACGGCGACTTCGTCGGCGAGCTGCGCGCCGGGCTGCGGGCCGCCGACGCGGCGCTGTTCGTGGTCTCCGCCGTCGACGGCATGGACGCCGCGACCGCCGCGCTCTGGGAGGAGTGCGCCGCGGTGGACATGCCGCGCGCCGTCGCGGTGACCCGGCTGGACCACCCGCGCGCCGACTTCGACGAGGCGGTGGCGCTCTGCCAGCGGGTCTTCGGCGACAACGTGCTCCCCCTCTACCTGCCGATGCTGGGCGACGACGGCGAGTCGGTCGCCGGCCTCATGGGGCTGATCACGCGGCGGGTCTTCGACTACTCCCAGGGCCTGCCGGCGGCGGTGCGCGAGCCGGACCCGGAGCACCTGCCGGCCATCCTGGAGTCCCGCAACGAGCTGATCGAGGGGATCATCGCGGAGAGCGAGGACGAGACCCTGATGGACCGCTACCTCGGCGGCGAGGAGATCGGCACCGAGGTGCTCATCACCGACCTGGAGACCGCGGTCGCCCGCGGCCACTTCTACCCGGTGGTGCCGGTCTGCGCGGAGACCGGGGTCGGCCTGGACGCGCTGCTCGACGGCCTGGTGGCGGCGTTCCCGTCGCCGCTGGAGCACGAGCTGCCGGCGATCACCGGCGTCGACGGCTCGCCCCGGCCACCGCTGGCCTGCGATCCCGACGGGCCGCTGGTCGCCGAGGTGGTCAAGACGACGGTGGACCGGCACGTCGGGCGGGTCTCCCTGGTCCGCGTCTTCTCCGGCACGCTGCGCCCCGACCAGGTGGTCCACGTCTCCGGTCACGGCATGGCCGAGCGCGGTCACCCCGACCACGACGCCGACGAGCGGGTCGGCCACATCTACAGCCCGCTCGGCGCGACCCTGCGCGAGGTGGCGACGGCGGTGGCCGGCGACATCTGCGCGATCACCAAGTCGGGCAGCGCGGAGACCGGCGACACCATCTCCGCCAAGGAGGACCCGCTGCTCATCGCCCCGTGGGAGATGCCGGAACCGCTGCTGCCGGTGGCCATCGTGGCGAAGAGCCGGGCCGACGAGGACGCGCTGGCCCGCAACCTGGCCCGGCTGGTGGCCGGCGACCCGACGCTGCGGCTGGACCGCAACGCCGAGACCCACCAGCTGGTGCTCTGGTGCATGGGCGAGGCACACGCCGACGTGGTGCTCGACCGGCTGCGCGCCGGCGGGGTGGAGCTGGAGACCGAGCCGGTGCGGGTGGCGCTGCGCGAGACGTTCACGACCGCCGCCAAGGGCCACGGCCGGCACGTCAAGCAGTCCGGCGGCCACGGCCAGTACGCGGTCTGCGACATCGAGGTCACGCCGCTGCCCCGGGGCGCCGGCTTCGAGTTCGTGGACAAGGTGGTCGGCGGCGCGGTGCCGCACAACTACATCCCCTCGGTGGAGAAGGGCGTCCGGGCGCAGATGGAGCGCGGCCTGGTCGGCGGCTACCCGGTGGTGGACCTGCGGGTGACCCTCTTCGACGGCAAGGCGCACAGCGTCGACTCCTCCGACGCGGCGTTCCAGACCGCGGGCGCGCTCGCCCTGCGGGACGCCGCCGAGAAGGGGCAGCCGACGCTGCTGGAGCCGGTCGACGAGGTGACCATCCGGGTGCCCGACCCGTCGGTTGGCGCGGTGATGGGCGACCTGTCCGGCCGCCGCGGCCGCGTCCTCGGCACCGAGCCGGACCCGGAGGCCGAGGGCCGCACCCTGGTCCGTGCCGAGGTCCCCGCCACCGAACTGCTGCGCTACGCGGTCGAGCTGCGCTCGATGACCGCCGGCACCGGCACCTTCCGCCGCGAGTTCGCCCGCTACGAGCCGATGCCCGCCCACCTGGCCGAGCAGGTCCGCAAGGAGGCCGGCGCCCGGTCCTGACCGCGCCACCGGCCGGCCCGAGCGCCGGACCGCCTCGGCCCGCCCGCCCCGGCGGGCCGCGGGTCAGGGGCGGGCGGCGGGGAGCGGTGGCATCGGCCAGTGCGGGCGGTCGGCGTCGCGCAGGGCGGCCGCGCGCAGGGCCGCCAGCTGCCGCTCCACCTCGGCGAACTGGTCGGGGGCGAGCGGGCCGCGCTCCAGCGCCGCGGCGTTCTCCTCCACCTGGGCGACCGTGCGGGCGCCGGGGATCGGCACGGCCCGGCCGCTGCGCGCCCAGATCCAGCCGAGCGCGCCCTGGACCAGGGTCCGGCCGTCGGCGGTCAGCGCGCCACGCACGGCGGCGACCCGGCGCAGCCACTCCGGGGCGGGCCGGCCGCTGCGGAACCACTCCAGCCAGTTCGGCGCGGTGCCGCGCACGTCGTCGCGGGGCAGCGTGGACTCCGGGGTGTACTTGCCGGTGAGCAACCCCATCCCGAGCGGACCCCGCGCCAGGCCGGCCAGGTCGTGCTTCTCGCAGACGGCCAGCATGGCCGGGGCGTCCCGCAGCACCGACAGGCTGTGCTGCACGGCGGCGGCGCCCCGGGCGGCCTGCGCGAAGGCGGCGGCCCGGTCGGCCCGGTCGGTGCTCCAGCCGTACGCCCGGACCAGGCCGTCGGCGACCAGGTCCTCCAGGGCGCCGATCAGCGCCTCGGCCCGGGGCACCGGCAGGTCGGCGAGGTGCAGCTGGTAAAGGTCGATCCGGTCGGTGTCCAGCCGGCGCAGGGAGTCGACCACCGCCCGCCGCAGGTACTCCGGCGAGGCGTCCTCCCCGGTGGCCTGCCGGGTCCGCTCGTCGAAGGTGTAGCCCCACTTGGTGGCGATCACCGCCTCGTCGCGCCGGCCCGCGAGGGCCCGCCCGAGGATCCGCTCGCCGTGCCCGGCGCCGTAGGTGTCGGCCGTGTCGAACAGCGTCACCCCGAGGTCGAGGGCGCGGCGGACCGCCCGGATCGACTCGTCGTCGTCCACGGCGCCCCAGCCCAGCGGCCGGCTGCCCTCGGCCCACGGGCCGCCGATCGCCCAGCAACCCATCCCCAGGGCGCTGACCGCGATGCCGCTGCGGCCCAACGGCCGCGTGCTGACTGCCATCGCCGCATCCTGCCACCTCGCCGGGGCCCGTGGGCGGCTTCGTCACCCCGGGTGCCGGGCCACCCGGCGGACGGTCAGGGTCCGCCGGGCCGGCGGGCGGTCAGCGGGCGTACGCCAGCAGCACCGGGTCGGCCTGTCCCGCCCAGGCGCCGGTCAGCCGGGCCGGCGCCGGAGCCTCGGCCGGGACCGGACGGCGGACCAGGGCCAGCTCCACGCCGCCGGCGCGGATCAGCGTCGGCTCACCGTCGACCACCTCGTCGACGGTGCCGAGCGCCGGCGGGTTGGCGGTCCGGGTGCCGGCCAGGGTCATGCTCGGGGCGCGGACCTCGCGCCGGCCGTCGACCTCGAAGTACTCCTCCGCCTGGCCGGCGTCGGCGAGGACGGCGGCGGCCAGGGCCGGCGCGTAGACCGGGTCGCCGCAGGCGTCGTACACCCAGCGCCGGCCGAGCACGGAATGCTCGGTGTTGCCGACCAGCCACCGCTCGGCGCCGGCCAGCGGCCCGGCCCGGTAGGTCAGCGGCACCTGGAGGACCGGCCCGTCGCCGGCCCGGACCAGGATGGTCTCGATGCCGACCTCGCCGGCCGGGTCGTCGAAGCGGTAGGCCGCCACGCGGGTGACCTCCGCGCCGGGGGTGCCGGCGAACCAGGGCCGGCCGGGTAGCCAGGCGGCGATCAGGTCGAGCTTCGAGGGGCGCACATCCGCGCGGTGCAGCAGGGCCATGCCCAAGATCGTACTGTCGGGCGCGGGCCGGCGTGCGCCCGCCGCCGTCAGGCCGGCCAGGCCTTGGCCAGCAGGTCCCGGGTGTCGGCGAGCAACTGCGGCAGCACCTTGGTGCGGCCGATCACCGGCATGAAGTTGGCGTCGCCGCCCCAGCGCGGCACCACGTGCTGGTGCAGGTGCGCCGCGATGCCCGCGCCGGCCACGCCGCCCTGGTTCATGCCCAGGTTGAAGCCGTGCGCGTTGGAGACGTGCCGGACGACCCGCATGGCGTCCTTCGTGAACGCGGCCAGCTCGGCGGTCTCCGGCGCGTCCAGCTCGGTGTAGTCGGCCACGTGCCGGTACGGGCAGACCAGCAGGTGCCCCGGGTTGTAGGGGTAGAGGTTGAGCACCGCGAAGACGTGCTCGCCCCGGGCCACCACGAGGCTCTCGTCCGGCGGCAGGCCGGGTGCGAGGCAGAACGGGCAGCCGGTCGGCTTCTCGTACCCGCCCGCGGGCCGGTCCTCGCCGGAGATGTAGGTCATCCGGTGCGGCGTCCAGAGCCGCTCCAGCCCGTCCGCCAGTCCGTTGTCGCCGCCGCTGCCGGCGCCGTCGAAGTGCCGTTCCGCCCCAGTCACACGCCGATCCTACGGTCACCGCGGCGGGTCCGGCCGGGTCGGCCGGACCCGC
>NZ_JBEXLM010000032.1:0-70588 GCF_040609975.1 Micromonospora sp. NPDC004551
GGCGCCGCCCGGCTGCTGGTCGAGATCGCCGACATCACCCGGTTCCCGAACCGGGCCCACTTCGCCTCCTGGAACGGCACCGCCCCCATCGACGCCTCCTCCGGTGAACAAGTACGGCACCGGCTCTCCCGTGCCGGGAACCGGCAGATCAACCGGGTCCTGCACATCATGGCCACTGTTCAGCTGCGCAACCCCACCGAAGGACGCGCCTACTTCGACCGGAAGAAAGCCTCCGGCAAGACATCAATGGAAGCGATGCGCGCCCTGAAACGACGCCTGTCCGACATCGTCTACCGATGCATGATCAGCGACGCGGTGGCCACCATGGCGGCGGGCCCGGGAGGACACCGGGGAACGACTACTGACTCCAGCGTGACCGACTCTCATCCCCCAGCCGGCTCTTCGGAGAAGTCACTTCCCGGACCCGCCGTGACCCAGGATAGAACCCTCCTCCCGGCGGTGTCTTGACACAGAGGGGAGCCATGATCGAGCGCACTACTCTCGGCATGTGCGGACGTCGTCGGCCTGTGAAGCGGAGCCACGGTTGTGACGATTTCGGGCACGCCGAAGAGCTCACCAAGTAGGAGGCCCTGGTCAGAGGCTTTCGGGTGGGATTCGCATCTCAGGCAACGGGATCCCGGCCGACGCCAGCACGGCAGTACCAGTGTCATACGTCGATGCGCGACCGCCCTCTTGACTGGCGTCAGAAGCCCCAGGACGACGGCCGGCACCAGCCAGGCGGGGAGCAGCGAACCCTGACCACTTCGGCGTTCTCTGGGAGGTCACGCCGGACCGCTCACCCACCTCACCGCAGGTCAAAGCCCTCGGCTCTGTCCAGTGTTGGTGAGCACTTCGGGCGCGGTGACCACTTCGCCAACCTGCACCCAATCTGCTCCCACTTGCAAGGCCAGGTGATTCAGCAGCTCCTTACCGCCGTGACCTGCGGACACTCCCCTACCAGGCAACATACAGCACTGTCGACTGATGCCTAAAACGGCTGAGCACTCCGTGTGAAGCAGGACGCCGCACCCACTCTGACCTGCGTAAACGAGAATCCGCAGGTCGTGGTGGGTGCAGATGAGCGCTGTCCGGCGCCGTTGGGTGCCGTTCAGCGCCGTTCAGTGCACCTGGTTGCTCCCAACCTGCTCCCCAATCTCGGGCCCGGGACCGGCGACACCTGATCGGCTGGCACGGTCGTTCGTCGCGCAGGACCCGCGCCCGTGTGGGCGCCGGACACGGGATGCCCAGCCTCCCCTGTGACGCGCGGCAGGCCATCAGCCGCGGTAGTCCTCGAACTCCCACAGGCCAATCCGACCGACCTTCTGAGCGAGCTCGACACGGCTGGGCGCCTCGATGTTCCCGATCAGCTTGCGCAAGGCTGCCTCGACCGTCGCCGGCGAGAACTCCGCCACGAACAGCCAGTGCCGCCCCAGCAGGAAGGATTGCCTGGCCAACAGGTCGACCAGGGCGGCAGGCGTGCACGCAGTGACCTGGTACTGCTCCTCGCCTGGCTCGCCGAAGACACCGACATACACCTCGGCGAGCTGCACGGTGTAGACGGGATCGAAGGGCTGGCCAGTTTCCAGGTCCGGGAACCGGACCTGCCGCACTTCCGCACGCATGGGGGCAAGCTACCGCCTGGCCCGTCCCGACGACCTGTGCATTACGAGATCAAATTGGCGGCCTAGCGTCACCTGGCCAGAGCCTGCCTGGCCTGGGGAAACACCTCTCGGCACCTTTCAACGTCGGTGGTCGCGATCAGGCCTCTTAAGGACTAATTGAGGACTGAGGCGTTGTCCCAGGTTGCCCAGAGGTCAGGCTCGCCAACCGACTCAAGACCCGTTGCCAGGAGCAGCGAGACAACAGCGACCAGACGAGTGAAGACCAAGGATGAAGAGCCATACAAGCCCTCACCGATGCCCGTGATGACCAGACCCCTAGCAAGGCCGCGACCTGCGGCGCGAAGGGCCTCCGCGTACTCCGGCTCGGTCAGCCCAAACGTGGCTTCATCGCATGGGACGGACAACGCAACGAGCGTAGCCGTGAGGTCGATCCGGATGCCTGGAGTGGCGGCAGCACATGCCATGAGTAGGCCATACGAAGACGCGTGCCCTAGGCGACCCCGATACTCGACGCCGATGACGTCAGGCTCGGCTGGCACCGGACCGTCGGCGCCGGTCCATGCCATGAGTCTGGAGGTCTCCCGCCGCGCAAACTCCCTCAGCATGGCCGGACCATATCGGAATGCCGGGGGCTGGCGGCCTTGGGTTAGAAGGTCGGTGGATGAGCTAAGCCGCCAGCGGCTTCCAGCGCTTGGTGACAACCGGGTCAGTATGCGGGGCAGGCCATACCTGCAGTCGAAGTCGCTCCGTGGTCGCCGGATCGTCGTCGGAATTAATGCCGCGACGTTCCGCTTCGGCCAAGTTGCTTCTCGCGGCTCGTACGCGAACCGGTCCCGCCGCTACCCGGAACCGTGCGGCCCCCGGCTCGTAGTCGGTGCAGCCCATGACGACGAGTCGGCCCGAGGAAACTTGCAGGCTTGCCTCCACGACGTGGTCGAACTCCGCGCTGTCGTCTTCTGGCGCTGCCTCCAACACCTCCACGGTCACGGCCACGTTGACGTTGACGGTGGTGCCGACCGCCATGGCGTCCGTGTCGACGGCAAGGTTGTCGAGCACCGCCTCTTCGGTCCAGGCGTCCCCAAGACCGGTCGCAGATCCGTCATCGAACAGGTGGACCTGGTAGTGGTCCGCGAAGAGTTCCAGCTCCGTCGAGATCAAGGCACCCTCCCAGTCTTCGCGCCCTGCTCAGTCTCGTCGCAGACCAAGGTCAACTGTCAAGCATGCAGTGGGACGGATTGTCGTACTCCACTTGACGCTTGCGTGACGGATTAGTGTCAGAGGTTGGGTGACACGTCCGGCTAGACGATCATGGCTTGTTGTTTGTCTGATCTTGGCTGTTCAGTATGGCTTGCAGGAGAGCGGGCGGTAGCCGGTTGTGGGCGCCGAGGATTTCCAGGCCGATGACGTGGCCCTCGGGGTTGAGGTCGTGGTTGAACATGCCTTGGTCGGGGTCGAACGGTATGACCCGCTGTGCGGCCGCGGGTGGGATGGGATGGTCGAGGTAGATGTATGCCGCGTCGGCGTCGCTGTCGTAGCTGCAGAGCAGCAGGATGCGTGTCTGCGTGTGCATGGTCGTCAGGTTGGCATATGGCCGGGATGGTTGGCGTGCCGCCGGGATGGCTCTGGCTTGCGTGCCTTGAACGGGGCGACGGGCTTGGCGGTGGTGCGGGGCGCTTCGGTGACCATCACCACCGTCAAACCGGTCGCCCGGTTCAAGGTCCGGAAACCCGAACCTCCGCGACCGACGGCTCCAACCGCGAAGCCACCACCCCTGCCGTCTGACACGCTGAAACGAATGCGCACCCTGGGGTCGTCTGCTGAGTTCCGCGAACAGTCATGGCCCACGATCGCCGCACGCCTACACGGCGTCCTCGACGACAGCGCCACCTACGAACCAGTGCTGGACATCGTCGACAGCGTCATCGCGTTCGAAGCCGAAGCCCTGCTGGCCGGCACGACCTCAATGTTCGACCTCATCGTCACGCCGAAACCCGTCACACCACCCCCCGTCGACGTCGTCAGGGTCCGCTCGACCAACGGCTGGATCACCGTCGAGCACATCACCCACACCGGCCGAAACGACCGGATCCAAAGACCAGCGCAGGAAGGAGTCGCCCTGTTCTGGCGGTTCATGATCGAAAAGTTCGGCATCCACCTACGCCGACCGGCGCACCACCCGACCAAGCGGCTCCATAACAGGCGGAATCAAGCCCCTCGCAGGGCATTCGCCAGGACTTGCAGCCTGAGCCGTAAGAGATCGTCTAGCCCGTGTTTCGTAAGGGCTTCCGGACGGTGAGGTAGGCCCGGCGTGGCGGTGATCTATAAAAGTTGAGGTCTCCGGTAGATCGGTTAGCGACCAAGCAAACCGAAGACCGACCGGAGACCTCGTGCCCAGGGTAGCGGCAGCGAGGCGGCACGACCTCACCGACGCTCAGTGGGCAGGGCTGCAGCCTGTCCTGCCTACGGAGTCGGGTCGGGGGCGTCCGCCGCGGTGGACGAAACGGCAGATCATCGACGGGATCCGGTGGCGGGTCCGGACCGGAACCCCGTGGCGGGACGTGCCGCAGGTGTATGCGCCGTGGCAGACCTTGTATCGCTGGTTCCGGCGCTGGCAGCGCGACGGCACGTGGGCGAAGGTCCTGGCCGGGTTGCAGGCCGGCGCTGACGCCGGCGGGAAGATCGACTGGACGGTGAGTGTCGATTCCACGATCAGCCGCGCCCATCAGCACGCCGCGGGCGCCCGCCGCAACGGCCACCTGCAGAAGGAACCACCCGGTGGTGTTGCCACCGAGCCTGACGATCATGGGCTGGGTCGATCGAGGGGCGGGTTCACCACCAAGACGCACCTGGCCTGCGAGCAGGGCCGCAAGACCCTCGCCGTGGCGATCACCGGCGGGCAGCGTGGAGACAGCCCGCAGTTCATCACCGTCCTGGACCGGATCAAGGTTTATCGGGTCGGTGGCGGCCGGCCCCGCACTCGTCCCGACCTGGTCCTGGCCGACAAGGCGTACACCAGCCGCGGTAACCGCGGGTACGCCCGCCGCCGAAAGCTGCGGGTCTGCATCCCGAGCAAGGCCGACCAGGACGCCCACCGCAAGGCCAAGGGATCCAACGGCGGCCGGCCGCCCGCCTTCAACCCAGACCTCTACCGGCTACGGCACGCCGTCGAGTGCGGCATCAACCAGCTCAAGCAGCACCGCGCCATGGCCACCCGCTACGAAAAACTCGCCGTCCGCTACGAAGCCACCGTCACCATCGCCATCATCAACCAATGGCTCCGAGCCTTATGAAACACGCGCTAGCCGGACGTGTCACCCACGTCCGGAGACTGGTCCGTCACGCACGTCCTCAGACCCGACACGCTCAGCAACGAGGCCCACACTCTGCCGACAGGCGCACATCCTCCGGGTCGGCGATGTCGGCGACGAGGATCGCGTACGTGAGGTCGAGCAGGCCCTGGGAGTGATGCTCTCATGGCCGGCCGTCGGAGCGCTCGTGCCTCATCCCGGGACCATCCGCACCGAACCATCGGACGGCCTGCACATTGTTTGGCGGCCTGATGATCCCGTCACGGGCCCAACAACCCAGCGCATGCATCGCGCCGACGTGCCCAAGCTCAGCCGCTTTGAGGTACCACTTGACCGACGTGGCCGATCCCTTCTCGTCCTGAGCTCCCCGCCGCCCGCACCTGCCGGCGGGGCGTCCGACCGCCGGTCGGAAACATCCTGCGGATTTGGTGAAGTAGTTCCCTGGGACACTGACGACGATGACGACTGACGACCTCAACCCCAGCTCACGCAAGGTCACCGCTCGATCGCGATATGGGCCGGCGATCGGCGGCGCCACACTCGCCGTTCTGGTTAGCGGCTTCCTTCCCTGGTTCCAGTCAGGTTGGGCCGTTTCCATGAACGGGGTGAGCAGCTACGAGACCAACAGCGCGTCGGCATGGGCCGCGTCCACCGCCTGGAGCACCGCCCTCATGCTCAGCGCGACCTCGGCCGCAGCCGCGATCCTGCTGGCCCGCATCGATCGTCAGCCGCCAAGCTGGGCGTACCTACGATGGGCACCTCCCACACTCTCCCTCCTTGGCATCGCGCTCGTGCTCTGGACCTGGATCGAGATTCCCCGCGCCGACACTGTCGGCGCCGGCGGGTGGACCACCGGTTCAGTCGGCCACATTGGCGACATCGCCCGTGATCGGCTACAGATCCTGCACCTCGACGGCCTGCGTTACGACGTCGGTTGGGGTCTGTACATCGGCATTCTCGCCATGTCCTCGCTGTGCACCTTGCTCGTTGGTCACGCTCTTCGCGCTCGTCGATCTGCCACCTAGAGATGTGACCACGAGCGAGGCAGTCGCTCCGCAAAGACGCACGGCGCCCCGCTGGTCGCCGCCAGCCGGAGATATCGATGGGACAAGGCACCTCTTGGCCGGCATGAGGGACTCCGTACGACAGCCGGTGCCGCCCAACAAGGCAGCCGCGCTGCCTGACCACTTCGGCCTTCCCTGGGAGGCCACGCCGCACCGCTCGACCGCATCACCGCAGGTCAAAGCCTCGTGCCTGTCCGGTGTCGGTCAGCACTTCGGACGCGGCGACTGCTTTGCCAGCCTGCACCCAATCTCCGGCCGCGCCAGCGGCACCCCGAAGACCCGTCACGCCCAGGTCGAGATGATCCGGGCTCTGCGCGTCGCCCGCCGCGGAGCGATGAAGGCTCGGATTCAAGACGGAGGCCAGGTCGAAGCGCTCATCGTCTCGGCCCCCGAACCCGTGAGACAACTGGTGCGCGGGCTGGCCGGCAAGAAACGCATCCGCGTCTGCGCCGCTCTCAGGCCTGGCACGGTGTCCGATCCGGCGACCGCCACCAAGCTCGCTCTGCGCAGCCTCGCCCGACGCTGGCTCGCCCTTCAGGCCGAGATCGACGACCTCGACAGCCACCTGGCCGCCCTCGTCACCGCCGCCGCCCCGGATCTGGTCGCGCTGCCTGGCGTCGGAGTCGACACCGCTGGACAACTCCTCGCCACCGCCGGCGACAACCCTCACCGCTTGCACTCCGAAGGGGCTTTCGCCCGGCTCTGCGGCGTCGCCCCCATCCCGGCCAGCTCCGGACGGACCGACCGCCACCGCCTACATCGTGGCGGCGACCGCGAAGCCAACCGCGCCCTCTGGCGCATCACGCTGGTCCGCATGCGCTGCCACCAGCCCAGCAAGGACTACGTCACCCGCCGCACGGCAGAGGGCAAGACCAAGACCGAGATCATGCGCTGCCTCAAGCGCTACAACGCCCGGGACGCCTACCGACTGCTCACAGCTGACCACCTAATCGAGCGTGCTTGAAGCCTCCGCAGGGACGATCATGTCCGAGTGAACTACCTGACCTGGAACGATGTCGCCGAATGGTTCGTGGGCGACTGCTCGGTGCTTGAGGCCTACGTCCTCGATGCCGACGAGACCGACTGGCAACGGATGATCGACCTCGTGAGAGCCCAGGGATGGCGGTTCGACTACACGGTCGAAGACCACTCCCTGCCACTACCACAGCAGGTCGCTGAGATCTTCGCCCGCACCTCCGAAGCGTCCATCGCCATGCGCATCTGGCCAGCGCCCAACCTGCAGGCCAACACCCACTTCTTCAGCGAAGACGAGGTCGTGTTCCACTTCGACCGCGAAGATCTACAGGGCCAGCACCAACTGGACCTCCTGTGCTGCTCCATGCGCAGCCTCGGACGCCACCTCGGAAAGCCAGTGCGCCTCACACCGGAGGACAACCCACAGCACCCTTTGATCATCTACTCACCCACGGAGGATCGGTTCACCCTGACCGCTTGACGGAAATAGGAGCGGGGCTGTCTCGCTAACGGTGTTTCCGGCGATCTTGGTTAGTAGGATTCAGCGGCTGGGAAGCGGTCGCTGAAGGTGATGGCGAAGGCGTTCAACGCGGGTTTCCAGCGCATCGTCCATCGGGTTCTGCCTGCTCCGGTGGGGTCCAGGGATCGGGTCACCAGGTACAGACACTTCAATGCGGCCTGCTCGTTGGGGAAGTGGCCGCGGGCCTTGACCGCCCGCCGGTAGCGGGCGTTGAGGGACTCGATCGCGTTGGTCGAGCAGATGACGGTGCGGATCTCCAGGTCGTAGTCGAGGAACGGGATGAACTCGGCCCAGGCGTTGTCCCACAGTCGGATCACCGCCGGATACCGGCCACGCCACTTGTCGGCCAGGTCGTCGAACGCGGCCCTGGCCGCGTCAGCGTTGACGGCCGTGTAGATCGGCTTGATGTCGCGCTTGAGTTCGTCCCAGTACTTGCGGGAGGTGAGCCGGAACGTGTTGCGGATCAGGTGGATCACGCAGGTCTGCACCACGGTCTGGGGCCACACGTTGGTGACCACCTCGGGCAGGCCCTTGAGGCCGTCGCAGACGAGGAAGAACACGTCCTTCACGCCGCGGTTGCGCAGGTCGGTCAGCACGCTCATCCAGAACTTCGCGCCCTCACCGCCGGCGCCGGCCCATAGCCCGAGGATGTCCTTCTCCCCGTCGAGGGTGACCCCGATCGCGGCGTAGAACGGCCGGTTGGCGACCTGCCCGTCCCTGACCTTGACCACGATGGCGTCGATGAACACGGCGGCGTAGATCTCATCCAAGGGCCGGTGGGACCAGTCGGTCATCTCCTCGATCACCTTGTCGGTGATCCGGGAGATAGTCTCCTTGCTGACCGCGGCGCCGTAGATCTCGGCGAAGTGCGCCGAGATCTCCCCGGTCGTCAAGCCTTTGGCATACAGCGACAACACGACCTCGTCGACGCCTGAGAGGCGCCGTTGCCGCTTGCGCACGATCTGCGGCTCAAAGGTGCCAGCGCGGTCACGTGGCACGTCGATCTGCACCGGCCCCGACGCGTCGGTCAGCACGGTCTTCGACCGGCTGCCGTTACGGATGTTGCCCGAACCGGCACCGGCCGGATCGTGCTTCTCATAGCCGAGGTGCTCGGTCATCTCCTCGTTCAACGCGGTCTCCAGGACCGTCTTGGTCAGCTGCTTGAGCAGCCCGTCCGGCCCGGTCAGCGACAGACCCTGTTCCTTAGCCGCCCGGAGCAGATCGGCGGCGGCCTTCGCCTCCGCCGACGGCTCGGGCCGCTTCTTCCGTCCGGTCGCATCGTCCAGTGTCGCGGTCATCACGGCACCCTCCTCACCAGGCACAACGCCCGATGGGTTAGGCCGGAAACACCGTTAGATCCAGTGTCATCCTCGAAGGGTCCGGCAGGTTCGCTCCACCTGTTACTTGCCTTCGTGGCTGTTGTGCATTCTGCGGCCTGCCGGACGTGAAGGACCGGCCGGTATGGCTTAAGAGGAGCGTGTCAGCGCCCGACTGGGATCTGCCTACCGACCGGCCCGCATCCCCTCGGTCAGAAGGAGACACCACCCATGGTGGTCATCGGGATCGACGCGCACAAGCGCACCCACACCGCGGTCATCGTCGACGCTAATGGGCGGCAGCTCGTGACGAGGACCTGCGGCTCCACCAGCAAGGACCACCTGGCGTTACTGCGTTGGGCAAGCCGGCACGGCGCCGACCGGGTCTGGGCACTCGAGGACTGCCGCAACATGACCCGCCGCCTCGAGCAGGATCTGCTCGCCGCCGGCGAACGCATCGTCCGGGTCCCGCCGAAGCTGATGGCCCACATGCGCGACGCCGCTCGCACCTACGGCAAGTCTGACCCGATCGATGCCCTGGCCGTCGCCCGCGCCGCTCTGCGCGAGGACAACCTGCCCGTGGCACACCTGGACGGACCCGACCGCGACGTCCGGCTCCTCGTCGACCATCGCGAAGACCTCATCGCCGAACGCACCCGGGCGGTCAATCGGCTGCGCTGGCACCTGCACGAACTCGACGCCGACTGGGACCCACCCGCTCGATCGCTGGACCGCAGCAGCAACCTCAATCGCATCAGCCAGCGCCTCGCCGGTCTGCCCGGCCTCGTCGCCCGTCTCGCCGCCGCGATCACCGAGCGATGTCGTCAGCTGACCATCGAGATCGACGCTCTTGAAGCCGAGATCAAGACACTGACCGAGCAACTCGCCCCCACGCTGATGGCCATACCCGGCTGCGCGTCGCTGACCGCGGCGAAGATCCTCGGCGAAACCGCCAGCATCCTGCGGTTCCGGTCCGCCGCCGCCTATGCCCGCCACAACGGCACCGCGCCGCTGCCCGTCTGGTCGTCGAATCGGACCCGACACCGCCTCAGCCGCACCGGCAACCGCCAGCTCAACGCTGCTCTGCACCGCATCGCCATGACCCAAGCGCGCTGCCACCCACCGGCGCGGGACCTCGTCGCTCGCCGCAAAGCCGGCGGCGACGGCGGCCTGGAGGCCCTCCGCGTCCTCAAACGGCGCCTCTCCGACGTCGTCTACCAAGCGCTACGCGCCGACCTCGTCACCCGCCAACCCGTCGCCGCTTGACAGAGGAGCAATCCACACTCCCGAAGTCGGTCACAGCCACTCGTTGATGGCTGCGAGGTGGATGGTGGCCTCGTAGCGGACGGCCAGCTTGTCGAAGCGGGTGGCCACGGCCCGGTTGCGCTTGAGTCGGTTGATGCCGCACTCCACGGCATGACGCTGCTGGTAGAGGTGCGGGTCGAAGGCCGGCGGTCGGCCACCCTTGGATCCTTTTGCTCGCCGGTGAGCGTCCTGGTCGATCTTGCTCGGGATGGTTGCGGCGATCCCACGTCGGCGCAGGTAGGCCCGGTTGGCCTTCGAGGTGTAGGCCTTGTCGGCCAGGACCCGGTCCGGGCGGGTCCTCGGGCGGCCGGTGACCAGGCGGGGAACGCGGATCGCGGTCAGGACCGGGATGAACTGCGGACTGTCGCCGCGGTGTCCGGCGGTGAGCACGACCGCGAGGGGCTTCTGTCCCTGCTCGCAGCCCAGGTGCAGCTTCGTGGTCAACCCGCCGCGGGACCGACCCAGCGCGTGGTCGGCCGGCTCAACCATGACGCCGCCGGGTGCTTCGGCCTGCAGATCCCCCTTTTCCTCGCCCCGGCCGCGTGTTGATGGGCGCGGGCGCTGGTCGAGTCCACCGACACGTCCCAGGTGATGCGTCCGACCGCGTCGGCCAAGGCCTGCAACGCCGTCAGGACTTGCTGCCAGGTGCCGTCGCGCTGCCAGCGCCGGAACAGGGCATACACCGCAGACCAGGAGCCGTACTGCGGTGGCACGTCTCGCCACGGGGCACCCACCCGGATCCGCCACCGAATCCCGTCAATCAACTGCCGCCTGGTCCATGACGACGGTCGACCTGGTCGCTTACCCGCAGGCAGCAGCGGCTGCAGCACCGCCCACTGCGCGTCAGTCAGATCGAACCGCCTCGTCACCGCTAGGGTGTCCACGAGGTCTCCGGTGGTCTCCGGTTTTTCTTGGTCGTTAAACCATCTACCGGAGACCTCGCCATATCTCGATCTCCGACACGCGAAGATCCTCAAGCCAGCTCAAGCCCTGGCACCGACTTCGACACAGGCCCTAGCGGCAATGGTTCCCCCAGATACGTGCGCGCGCCCCGATGTGGGCTGCGAAGTCATCAGCACGGCGAGTGGTCGATCGGCCGGCGCCAGATCGCTTCCCACTGGATCCACTGCCCGGGGGCGGGTGGTGTGCGCTCGGTGCTGTCAGCTCTGATCGGTAGCAACGCGGGCCATCCCTCGAACAGCTGGTGCAACTCGCCGTCACTGAAGAAATGGATGCTCAGGCCGTTCTTCGGTCCGGCGGTGTACTGCACGGTGAATCCTCCGTCCGGGTGCTGCTCCGTGACTTCGTGTGCCGGCCACACGTCCGTGCCGGTGGCGTTGACTCGCACACACAACAGGCCCCCACGTTCAACTCGCCGCTGTGCGGCCCGCACGTGCCGGTGCGCCTGCTCGCGGTTGCCGTGCTGAAACACCTGAATGCCGATGACGAGTGGCCAGGTGTCGCCGGCGGGCAGGGAGTCCAAGTCGCCATGCCAGAGACGATCCGCCCGGTCGGGACGACGTTGCGCGAGCTGTTGGACCGCCTCATCGGAGACGTCCAGGCCGAGAACGTCAATGCCGCCATCGACCAGCGGCAGGAGATTCCGGCCGTTGCCGCAGCCGACATACAGGCCAGCGGTGATGCCCTCCACCGAGGCAGTCAGAAGGATGTCGTCAACGAACGGGACGGGAGGCTCGTCAACGTACCGTCCCCGTCGGTACTCGTCGTTCCAGGCGTCAGAAGCGGACCTCGCCACACTCATCGCGCCACCCTGTCAGACAACCGTGATCTATGCGGCCCGCCGTAGAGGCTGTGTTGACCTTCGGTGCCAAAGTGAAGGGCGGATCTCCTCGTCGGGCAGTCGTCAGACCGTGCAGCCTCCCCGGACGGGGACAAGGTGGAGCGCCTCGCCAGCCGAGTCTCAATGGCGGTCGTCAAGGCCCGGCATGGCGACCGAGGGATCATGAGATCAAGATGGGCCTCCCGGCGACCTGCGCAACCAGGTCCCTGCCAGCGGAAACACCTCTCGGTATCTCTCATCACTCCCCCGCCATCCGTCGGCCTCTTGCGGAGCAGATGCGGACCGCTAGGCTGTCGGCGGCTCCCCTCACCGCACACGACTACCCCGAGCTGATCGTCGCCGGACTCGACCCGGCCACCTCTCAAGCACTGCTCAACGACCTCGCGAGCAGGGCCTACGACAAGACCGAACATTTCCATCACGGTCAGCGCATCGGCGACCTCATCGCCGGATACGACGCCGTCATCATCGACGGCGACCCGACCGCGCAGGTGCACCCAGGCGGCCCGATCGGCCGATACTGCCGCGACCGCGTCCGCCTGCAGCAGGTTGTCTGGCCTGACTGGCACAGCCGCTACCCCAGGGACACCGCCTACGCGTTCCCCTCCGCCGTGCAGCCGCTGATCGGGCAGCCTTAGACCTCGGCCCCCGAGGGGCCGGATGCGATGTCGCGTCCGGCCCCTCGCCGCGAGGTCCTTCGTCGCCGGAAACGCCTGTCAACGGCCAGCACGAGGAAGAAGATTGGCCTTTTTTGTTTTGCGGCTTTCCGTGCCACCAGGTTCGGTGGGTCGTAGAAGCGGTCGCGGTCGCTAACTTGATCTTTAACCTCCGCGAGTCCTCTGGGGACCCTGGCTGGTCACGGAAACAGCCCTTGGTCGATGATCTTCTTGTCTAGGGAAGAGCACCAATAACCAAGGGCTGTTCTGGTGACCAGTGTGCATGATCGTGCTGCGGCTGACGCCGTCGGGGACCTGGACAGGTTCCGGCGAGAGTTCTACGACTGCTTGACCGCGCGGGCTGACGCGTTGTTCGACCTGGCAGACGCGGTGTTGTGCGCCGATGGGCCGGTCCGGTCATTGGTAAGGTTGTCGCTGGTGGGTGAGCACCGCCGTGGTTTTGGGGCGTTGTACGACGCCCTCGCCTGCGGGCGGCTGGACATCGACCGGCTGCGTACTGCTCTGGCCGGTGTGCCGCTGCCTCGGGCGGCCGACGGGCGTCTCGTGCTGGCGGTGGACATCACCTGCTGGCTGCGGCCGGACGCACACACCTCGCCGCAGCGGATCCTGTGCCACACCTACGGTCGCGGCAAGGACCAGACGATCATGGTCCCGGGCTGGCCGTACTCGATGGTCGTGGCCCTCGAGGCGGGCCGCAGTTCGTGGACCGCGCCGTTGGACGCGGTGCGGCTGACGCCCGGCGCCGACGCGGCGACGGTCACCGCCGGGCAGGTGCGCGACATCGTGGGCCGGCTGGTCGCTGCCGGCCAGTGGCAGGCCGGTGACCCGGACGTGCTGGTCGTGGCCGATGCCGGCTACGACGCGCCCCGCCTGGCGTTCCTCCTGGCCGACCTGCCCGTGCAGGTCCTGGCGCGGATGCGCTCGGACCGGGTACTACGCCGGGCCGAACCGCCCCGCCTGCCGGGGACGAACGGCCGCCCACCCCGCCACGGCGGCGAGTTCGTCTTCGGCGATCCCGCCACCTGGGGCGAACCCGACGCAGCCACCGTCACCGACACCCGCCTCTACGGCACCGCATGGGCCCGAGCCTGGAACCGGCTGCACCCCCGGCTGACCCACCGGAACGCCTGGACCAACTCGGCGAAGGTGCTGCCGGTCATCGAGGGAACAGTCATTCGCTTGGAGGTCGCCCACCTGCCCAGCGGCGCGACCCCGAAACCGGTGTGGCTGTGGTGGTCCGGCGTCGACCCCACCACCGCTGACGTCGACCGGCTCTGGCAGACGTTCCTGCGCCGCTTCGACATCGAGCACACATTCCGCCTGTTCAAACAGACCCTCGGCTGGACCTGCCCGAAAATCCGCACACCGCAGGCAGCCGACCTCTGGACCTGGCTGATCCTCGCCGCCCACACCCAGCTCCGCCTGGCCCGCGCCGCGGCCGTCGACCTGCGCCGCCCCTGGGAGAAACCAGCACCACCGCAGCGCCTGTCACCCGCCCGCGTCCGGAGAGGGTTCCGACACCTCCGCGCGAAATCCACCTGCCCCGCTGGGGCACCGAAACCCTCCCGGCCAGGACCTGGACGGCCACCCGGCCGCCGCAACACCCGGCCCACCCCACGTCACGACGTCCACATCGCGACCACCAAGAAGACCAACAAACCGGGCACCAAGAAGACGAAGACCGCGAATCCCCGCCCACGCCGAACAGGTTAAAGATCAAGCTAGGGCCCCGCCCAGAACGCCGGCGAGGAGTTGTCGCCAGTCGATGGTTCCGGTTGAGACAAGCTGGTTAGTCGCGTTCTCGGAGACGCCAGCTGCTGCTCCAGCAGCAGCGAGCCGCGGGTAGGAGATCTCAGCGATGCCTGCGGTTCCGCCCAGGAGGCCGCCGACTCCACCGCCGACCGCTCCAGCAAGTCCTCCGATCAGCGCGCCTTGGGAGCGTTGGCCCCCTGGTGCGAAGGCTGCACCTAGACCGGTCCCGATGGCGGCGCCCGTCATGATGGCGCAGCCGATGCCTGCGGTGGCCGCGCAGACTGCCACCGCGGCGACGGCTGTGGGGCCCACGACCACCATGGCGCGTTGGTTGTCGCTGAGTTTGCTGCCGCCGATTCCCCAAAGCCACTCTGGAGGGAGGCCGCTGGGGTCACTGAGGGTAATGGGGTTGTGGTGTGCGTAGGCGAAGGGGTTGAGGCTGTTCGGGTTCTCGGGGTCGAGGAGGGGGTCCGGGGAGATGAAGGTGCCCGTCTCGGGGTCGTATTCGCGCGCGCCGACATCGAGGAGTTTGGTGGAGGTGTTGATGGGTGCGTTGAGGAAGCGTCGGTCGGTGGGCCAGCCGGTGGCGCCGGTGCGGTCGGCTCCGTAGGGGGTGTACCAGCGTCGTTGGATGGCGCCGGTGGTGGGGTCGACGGTGAGGTTGGCGCTGGTTTGGTGGTCAGCGGCGAGCCAGTCGAGTCCGTTCTTGGTGCGGACGGCGATGGTCGCGTCGTTGTGGGTGTAGTAGCGGTTCCCAGTTAGGTTCTTGCCTTCGAGGCGGAGTTCTTCGCTGCCGAGGTAGAGGCTTTTGCCGGTGGGGTCGGTGCGGATGAGGAGGCCGCCGTCGGCGTCGTAGAGGTGCTTGGTTTGTTCGGTGCCGTTACCGGCGGTGACGGTGGCGGTGTCGAACTGGTTTTCGGTGGTGAAGGTGTAGTCGGTTTTGATACCGGCGACGGTGCGGGTGCCGGGTCAGGCAGAACACGTCGAGGCAACCGGAGGCGACGGCCAACAGCACCAGCAGCCGCATCACAACCCGTCTCGACAGGACCGGGTCGTCGGCTTCGTCCGCGTCGCCCGGTCCAGTCAATCCCCCGGTCCGGATGTCTGTCGTACGGCTGCCCTCCTCGACCCAATGGCGCTCAGTGCGGCTCTTCCCGTGGTCGCGCCGTTCATGCCCCCGTCTGGCGGCATGCGGTGGACATGATCAGGCTGGCGAACATGGTCACGATGACCACGGCCAGGACCTTCGGCGGCGGGGCGGGGGTTCGGGGCACAGCCGCGTGTCTTCGTGGTCTAGTCGTCCGTCAGAGTGGCCGGCCGGCCCGGCCGATGCCGGCCGGAGGCTGGCAGCAGACCGGGCCGGGCCGGCGCGGCCCGCGTTGACCTGACGAAGCGAATTCGGCAACGTGCGCGGTCAGCAGGCACCGTCGGCTTCCCATCCTGCCCGATGATCACGTCGCTGCTCACACGTGTTCTCGTGTTCGGCTGCGATGACAGGCCGAGGGCAGGGAGAGTCGCTATGGCAGAAGTCCCAGGGCGACGCAGACCGGTGGGCCGATCGTCGACGGACGCGACAGCGTGAGAGCGCTGGAGAGGAGACCATCAGGTGAGCGCTGAGGCGCTTTCGCCAATTTCTACTTACTTCCGCGTCTGCGACGGGGTGCGGGTGAGGTACGCCGACAACAGGGCAGACTCCGATATCACGGTTCTGCTGCTGGCGCCGTGGCCCGAAACCCTGTGGGCCTTCCGCCGCATCTGGAGCTGCCTCTCAGCGGTCGGGCGGGTTGTCGCCATCGACATGCCGGGATTCGGCCATTCCGATGGCCGCTCGGAACTGATCGCACCGGACGCTTCGGGAGCGTTCCTGGCCCGCCTGATCGAC
Organism: Micromonospora sp. NPDC004551; assembly: GCF_040609975.1. Lineage (NCBI taxonomy): Bacteria > Bacillati > Actinomycetota > Actinomycetes > Micromonosporales > Micromonosporaceae > Micromonospora > Micromonospora sp. NPDC004551. Next base: position 16,223 of record NZ_JBEXLM010000032.1, read on the forward strand.
GAATGGGCCCTCGGATCTCCTCATATCGTCGGTCCAGATGTCGGAACGGCAGCGGCCCTCTTCCTCGCGGCGAGGACACCGGAGCGAGTCACGAGCTTGACGATCGGGGGCGGCGCGGTCCGCTTTCCCATTGAGGTGGGCGGCGCACTCAAGGACATCATCGAAGCACCGAGCCTTGACGTCGTACGCGGGCTGAATGCCAGAGCCAACATCGGTCAGACAGTCGAGGCGGTCGCCGGAAGCGACAGCGAACCCGAAGTCCACGAGGACTACGTCAGCGCCTACGACCTTGGGCGATTCGCCGAGTCCGCTCGCTTCGTGCGCGACTACCCAAAACAGAACCAGGTCTTGCGCGGCCTCCTCCCGACGATCGCCACGCCGACCCAGATCCTCGCCGGACGCAATGATGACCTTGTGCCGTGGTCCAACAACCAGTACCTCCACGACCTCCTTCCCAGCAGCGAGATCCATCCTCTCGACGCCGGTCACTTCGCATGGGAACAAGCACCCGAGGCGTATGGCGGCCTGATCGCCGAGTGGATCAGCGGCGGATATCGGCACGTCGGTGCGAGCTAAAAGATGTACTTAACCCCGGCGTCCGTCCGCTTGAACGGTCGTTCAACATGCCTGGATGCAGGTGATCACGGCAGCCCACCCGGAGTGAACCCGTCAATAAACGTAATGCCCGGTACATGATGCGTCGGATGATGGAGACGGTTGCCTCCCCAGCTGTCGAACTGGGGCCACCACCGTCCGACCGCCTCAGCGCTGCGACGTCTACTGCAGGTTGGCGTGCCGTGCATGCATCAGCGCATACGCATCCGACTGGGAGCCGGTGAGATCGAGGACGACCGCGTCGAGCAGTAGCAGTGCGCTCTGCTCGAACAGGGAACCACCGAACTGACCTGTCCCGGCGGTTGGCACCTCGATGACGGCGCTCGCCAGTCGGGCGAGGGTACTGTCGGCACGGGTGGTGACGGCGAGCAGGTCAGCGCCGAAGCCGACAGCGAGTCTGGCCAGGTGGAGCGCTACCGGCGTCTCGCCCGATCCGGAGATCACCACCAAGCCGTCACCCCGGGTATCGGTCCCGGCAGTACCGCCGCTGCAGGTGATCAACGAACTGGGTGCCGTCGTCCGCCACCGCAGCCCAGATGTCGTCGTTGCCCGCTTGCAACACGACACCACCGTCGGGCTCTACGGTCAGGGTGATCTCGTCGTCACGCCGATCAGGAGCACGAGCGGCCAACTACGCCAAGTGGATGTAGCGGTAGTCGAACTCGTCGTGCCTGTCGTGCACCCAGTTGAGCCATCGGTCCACCTGCGCCAAGGTCCACCGCCGGTAGCTCCCTCCCTGGTCCCCCGCCGAGGCCACGCCACTCCCCTGCCATAGATCCGAGCCTGGTGAATGTACGGTCCAATTTCCGTGATGTCCGGCAGGGCCGACTCCTCGTCTTCGAGGATGTGACGGGCGGCCCGTATCCACGAGTCCCGGGCCGCCTCATGCGCCATCGAGGGCTGGTCTTGTCGTCCGTCACCACGGCCGGACCGCCGGAGGCTCAGTCAGCGTGGGTTGACCCCGCGAAAGTACCTTGTCCGGCCCTGCGTGAGGGGCGGCCGGCACCGGAGGGGGCGGTGGCATGGACCAGGACGCGCGAGAGCAGGGGCTGCTCAACGCCTTGACCACCGAACACTTCGTGCCCCAGACGTCGCGTAGCGCCACGATCACCGAGTCCGTCGGGCGGGCGACCGTGTTCCTGTCACTGCTTTCCGCCTCGCTGATCGGGCTGGGCTTCGTCTCTAGCAGCGCACACCTGACCAAGCCGTACCTGGGGGCGGTGCTGCCGACCCTGGTGATCACCGGGCTGCTCACCTTCGCAAGGCTGGTGGAGAACATGGTGGAGAACTCGCTGGATCTCAAGCGCATCCAGCGCATCCGCGCCTACTACCACCGCCAGTTCGCCGGCGAGCACGACTTCTTCGCCGACGCGGTGACCGGTGGGGGCGACACGCAGACGATCGCCGCGGCGGTTGGCGGCGGTGCCTCTCGCTGGCAGTTGCTACTGACCACGGCGGCTATGGTGGGCGCCGTCAACGCACTGTTGGTCGGCCTGGGCGCGACCCTGCTGACCGGAGTGGCGGGCGGATCCCCCACGTTTGCGATCGTGCTCGGCGTGGCGGTCGCACTGGTCGCCTACGCCGCCCAGCTCGCGTTCATCAAGCGGGCCTCGATCTGGCTGAGCGGCTGATCGTTGCGCGGCAACGACGAGCATGTCGGCGCGAACACGCGGTTGCGGGAGATCGCAGTGTCATCCGATGTCGCCTGCTGGCAGGGCATGCCCTCCCCGCCTTGCAAAGCCTCGTGTCGGCTCTTGCTGTTCGTATCGGTGCCTTCTCGCCGCCTTCCGTTGAGCGGCGGCCGCCGGCATCGCTGCCGAGGCTTGCGGATATAGCGGTCCGTGCGCCTGGCACGGCACTTCCGGAGCCGACAAGCCGGACGCAGCACGTTTACGCCGAGGCCGCTTTGGTATTCGCAACGTGACTGCCTCTGCTCATGGCATCGGCAGAAGGAGGCCCCATGCCTGCGGGACAGCATGGGCCGAAATGAACACCGCACCCAGTAGGGAAGGAAGCCCCATGAATGGCCGACCGAATATCGTCCTCGTCCATGGCGCATGGGCCGACGGCTCGTGCTGGAGTGGCGTCATCGAGCGTCTACAGGCCGGCGGCTACCACGTGACGGCCCCACAGTTCCCCCTAACCTCGACGGCCGATGATGTCGCCCGGCTACGCCAAGTTCTCACCCTGCAGGACGGCCCGACGATCGTGGCCGGGCACTCCTACGGCGGCCAGATCATGACCGCCCTCGGCACCGACGCGCCGAACGTGGTCGGACTGGTGTACATCGCGGCCTTCGGGCTCGACAACGGGGAATCCCTCGGCGCGCTGCTGTCGCAGGGCCCCACACCGCCGGCACTGGAGCACCTGGTCACCGACAAGCAGGGCTTCATGTGGCAGCCGCAGGACGAGTTCGTCCAGCACTTCGCGGCCGACGTCGACCCGGTCCGGGCCAAGGTGATGCACTCCGTACAGCAGCCGATCGCCGGCGCAATCTTCTCGGAGGCGATGGCCGTCCCGGCCTGGAAATCGCTACCGTCCTGGTACCTGATCGCCACGCAGGACCAGGCCATCCCGCCGGACGCGCAGCGGATGTTCGCCAGCCGCATGGGCGCGACCAGCATCGAAGTCCCTGCCAGCCACGTCGCGATGGTTTCCCACCCCGACGAAGCGGCACAACTCATCAGGACGGCGGCCGAAACCCGGACCGCGATGCCGGCAGGCCAAGCACGCAGATGACATCCAGCCGCAGGCAGCGGTGGAGCACCTCGCGGCCGGCAAGGAGCCGGGGGGCGTGCCCACGGTCAAGAACTCAGCGTCCGGTCGGCTCATCCGTCGCCTACAGAATCAGCTGGGTGAGGCCGCGGGCGGCGATGGGCCGCCATGCCTCGGGCGAAGGACCTCGACGGCGACCAGGGTCGCTGGTCAGTCGACAAGGCCGAGCGGCAAGACCAAACCCAGCGGGCACATCGACCTGACCATGGTCCAGACCGCGACCCGTATCGACGACGCCGCGCAGCGGCTGATCGCCGCGTCGGCAAGATCCGGCTGTACCAGGCAGCGCCGCGCGCCCACTGGTGGCAAGTGCCGTTCCACCTGACCGACCGCGGCATCACGTCCCGACCCACGGGTCGGGATGTGATGTTTTCCATCGACTTCGACTTCGCCGACCCCGGGCTGGTCCTCAACACCCTCGCCGGTCAGACAGGTTCCTTCCCGCTGCCCGGCCTGTCCGTCGCGGCATTCCACGAGCTTCACCGCGCTGTCGTACCCCGGCATCCGCGTCCACATCGAGGCCAAACCCTACTATCTGACCGGCAGCATCCCCTTCGTCGAGGACGCCACGCACACCGCGTACGACCGGTACTGGGTGAAACGGCCCCGGCAGGCAGGTGGGGCTTGTGCTGGAGGAGTAGGCCGCCCGGTGCGACGCCAAATCCAACCCGGGAGTACGCCTCGCGGGTCACCGGGTCGACGGCGTCCGGCTGCGGCACCTTCAGCCGGAGAAGCGGGTGACCGCAATGTCGATGGTGTGCCAGAAGTGGTGCATCGCACGAGGTGATCAGCGCCAGCTTCTGGTTCGGTGACAAGAACATTCCCGAACCGGCCTTCTGCTCCTACATCGCGCCAGAGCCCGACGGCCTCACCGACGAACCGCTGCAACCCGCGCAGGCACGCTGGGTCGAGAACCGGGGCGCCCACCTCGCGCTGCTGACGTAGGACGATGCCCGCGGCGCCGCCGACCCCCGCGCGACGGTCCTCACCTACTGGAAAGCCCACCAGGCCGGCGCCCACCGCGCCGACTGGGACACCAGCAAGCTGCGCACCCAATACGCACCCTGTCCACGGGTACCAACGTGACTCGATGCCGTCCACGCTCGGGCAACGGCGGTGTCCACCAAAGCGAATGCCTGATCATCAAAGTGGTCAACCCGTCGTACACTCCGCGTTCACTTGCAGTTCCTACCGCGTTCAAAGGCTGCTTTGAGGTTCACCTGGTTACGTCCCCGTCGTCCCGACCGTAATCAGATGGGCTACCAGGATGCGACTGCCGTTCCGACGACCTGCTGTGCCGCCGGACCGCTCCGGCGGGGGTGGACCACCAGACGCCGGCCGATCGATCCCGTCCGCCGGGCAGGACCGCAGCGACGATCACGTCGGTCATGCGCTGCGGGCACCGAGCAGGCTGCACGCCTTCAATCGCTACGAGATCAAGTATCTGATGCCGAGCGTGGCCGTGCCCGTGCTGCGTAAGGAACTCGCCCGGCGGCTCGACGCCGACAGTCACGGCGTCGGCGGCGGCTACGGCGTCTGGAGCGTCTACTACGACACCCGTGATCTCCGGTTCTACTGGGAAAAGATCGAGGGCCTGCGATTCCGGCGCAAGCTGCGGGTGCGGCACTACGGCGACCGGTCGACCGTCGACGACGACAGCACGGTGTTCGTAGAGATCAAGCAACGGGTCAACCGGGTCACGCAGAAGCGCCGCGTCGCGTTGCCGTACCACCTCGCTCGTGACCTGTGCGACCGCCGGGAGATGGTCGCGCACGAGCCGGGCCAGCGGGCATTCCTCGAGGAGGTCCTGGATCTGCTCTGTCGGCTGGACCTGCGCCCGGTGGCGATGACCGGGTATCAGCGTGAGGCGTTCGTCGGTCGCGGCGCCGAAGCCGGCCTCCGCGTCACCGTCGACCAGCGGGTCCGCGGCCGCGACCGCGACTTCGACCTCGGCGCGGACGCCGAGAACCGGCTCATCATCCCAGCCCGGCTCGCAGTCGTGGAGCTGAAGGCGAACGAGCGGGTCCCGTACTGGCTCACCGATCTCGCGGCCGAGCTGAACATGTCAGTGGTGCGGATCTCGAAGTACTGCCAGAGCGTCGAGGCGTTCGGTCGCGCGCCCCGATCTGTTTTCCATGTTTCCGATGACGACTCCTCCGGCGCTCCGGTGCCGGCTGCTGCCCGAAGTGAGGCCTGACCGATGCCATTCGACGTCCAGGATCTGTCCGGCACGTTCAGCGTCGGCGACATCGTCATCGCGCTGTCGCTGTCGTTCGTGCTCAGCGCCATGATCGGTTGGGTCTACCGGTTCACCCACCGCAACGTCTCCTACAGCCAGTCCTACGTGCAGACCCTCGTTATCCTCGGCATGCTCATCGCTCTGATCATGCTCGTGGTCGGGTCGAACATCGCCCGCGCGTTCGCGCTCGTCGGAGCGCTGTCGGTCGTACGATTCCGCAACGCCATCAAGGAGACCCGCGATGTCGGCTTCATCTTCCTGGTGATGGGCATCGGCATGGCCGCGGGCACCCGGTTCTACACCCTGGCAGTCGTCGCCGCCGTGGCGATCTGTCTCATCATCCTCGTCATGTACCGGTTCAACTGGTTCGCCTCCAGCATCCAGCGGCAGGTGGTGAAGGTCCAGGTCCCGCCGGACGGCGACTACACCGCGCAAATCCAGGACGTGCTCATTGCCCACACCAGCGAGTTCGAGCTGGTCAGCATGGAGTCGATCCGCGGCGGTGCGCTGACCGAGATGATGTACACCGTCCGGCTCAAGAAGGGCCAGGGACCTGGCGACCTGATCGCGGCCCTCGGCGAGCGGACCGGCGGGCAGCGGGTGACCGTGCTGACCGGCTACGACCAGACGGACCTGTGATGACACCATCGCAGACGTCTCCGACGCCCTCGGGTGTCGCGATGCGGCGGCGGCTGGCGCACCGGATTCCGGTGCGGGTACGGCACTACTGGAAACTGCTCGCCACCTGCGCGGCGTTCGTCGTGGTGTGCGCGGTGGTGTTCAGCACCGTACGGGTCACACCGCTGGTGACCAGCAGCGCCACCACCGCCGACCAGGTGCGCCAGAACATCGGCGGTACAACGGACCTGTTCGACGCGGCCGTGGCTCACCGGATCACGGTGACCTTTCGCGACGAGGACTACCAGCGGTTGCTCGACGAGTTCTGGCAGGAGGGCGAGAAAGGCTTCCTCGAGGCTGACCTGACGGTCGACGGCACGCGCATACCCAGCGTCGGTATCCGGTTGAAGGGCAACTCCACTCTCGCCGGCTTGACCCGTAACGGCGAAGCCCGGCAGGGGGGGTTCGGCCCCGGCCGTCCCCCTGGCGCCGGGCAGCAACCACAGCCAGGCGGCGACACCCCCGCGAGGGGCTTCCCTGGCGGGGACCCGGCGGGTGCGCCGGGCGGCAGGGCTCCGGGCGGCGCGGGTCCGGGTGGCGCGGGTCCGGGCGGATTCGCCCGGGCAGCGCTCAAGGCCGAGGAGCCGGAGAGCCTGCCGTGGCTGATCCGCTTCGACGAGTTCGTCGAGGGACGCCGCTACCAGGGCCATCGCGAGATCGCCGTGCGAGTCGCCGGTATGGGCGGCGGCTCGACTGTCCTCAACGAGGCGGTGTCGCTGAATGTGCTGGCCGCCGCGGACGAGACCGCCCAGCGGTACGCGTACACGGCTTTCACCGTCAACGACCGGCCCACCACCGCCCGGCTCATCGTCGAGCACCCGGACGAGGGCTTCGCCGACACGCTGGGCACCGACGGCGTGCTGTACAAGAGCCTGGCCACCGGGCAGTTCACCGACCAGGGCGACGACCCCACCAGCTACGCGGACGACTTCAAACAGATCACCATGAAGGGCAGCCAGGATATCCAGCCCGTCATCAACCTGATCAGGTGGGTCAACACCAGCAGCGACGCCGACTTCGACGCCCACCTGGGCGACCATGTCGACGCGCAGGCCCTCGCCCGCTATCTGGCCGTGCAGAACCTGCTGCTCAACTTCGACGACATGGCCGGGCCGGGCCGCAACTACTACCTGTGGTACGACCTGGACACGAAGAAGTTCACCGTGGTCGGCTGGGACTACAACCTCGCCCTCACCGGCGACGCCACCCAGGGCCCGCACGACGCCGGTCGGATGGGTGGCCGATTCCCGGCCGGTGGGGGCGTTGCACCCGAGGGCATGCAACCGCCCGATGGCATGCAGCTACCGGAGGGCATGCAACTACCCGAGGGAATGCAACCTCCGCAGGGTATGCCGGGTCCGGGCGGTGACGCGCAGGGCCGGCCGAACAGCTTCGGCGGCCACAGGCTCAAGGAACGTTTCCTCGCCAGCGCCGCCTTCAAGCCCGTGTACGAGAACGCGTACCGCGACCTCTACCGCAAGATCTACGCGAACGGCACCGCGTTGAACGCCGTCGACAGCATCACCAAGGTCCTGTCCACGGTCGCGGGGTACGACCAGCAGAAGACCGCGACAGACGTCGAACAACTGAAGACGCTCGTTCGGCAACGCACCGAGCACCTCGCCACCGACAGCGTCATCACCAGCGGGTGACGCGGTAGTCGGCTGACGAGACGCGGGATGCTGCGGGCGGTGATGTGCGAGCACACACCACCGCCCGCAGGCGTCGCTCCCTTACGGCGTGGCGGTGGCGGAGGCGGTGGGGCGGAGCACCCCACACGCCTTCACGGCCTCGGCCACCTTGGGATCGGTCGTCGCCGGGTTGGCCCGAAGGTCGACACCGCGGTCGGCGAGGCAGTTGCGGTAGGCCGCGCCCGCGTCACTGTTGCCGCCCGCCGGGCCGCCGGGACCTCCCGGGCCACCGGTGGGCCGCACCGACGCGCAGGCCTCCTGTGCCTTCTGCCAGGTCGCGTCGTCAACCCCTGCGGGACGGAAGCCGTCCATCCGTCCGCCACCCGGCCCGCCGGACGGGAACCCGGTGGGACGCCCGGACGGGAACGCGGTCGGGCGCCCGGACGGGAACCCGCTGGGACGCCCCGAGGGGAGGGTGTTCGAGATGTCGATGCCCTGGTCGCGGAGGCAGCCGAGGTATGCTGAGACACCCTCCGGCGCGCCCGCGGGCGCCTGGCTGGGGCCATCGGGCCCACCGTCACCATCCGAGCCGCAACCGGCCGCCATGAACAGCGCTGCCGACCCGGCAGCCACCGCCAGGGTCCATCGCGTGCGGGGAGACTGTCGCGTGCGCAGAGACACAGATCCTCCATCCTCGTCGTGCCGCCGGGGTCGGAAACGTTCCGCGGCACACCGGCCCATGCAACCGTCACCACCTCCGCGCCAGGTCAGGTCAAGCTCAAAGAACCCTTCGAATCGACTCTGAGGGAACTTCGAGGTACGGCTCAGCCATCTGCGAGGTGAGCCACCGATACTCGCCGCTTATGGGCTTCCTCCGAAGAAGATGGCGAGGCCACGGCAGGCTCGCCGTGTGCGGCCTCGCCGTGATGGTCGTGCTCGGCGTCACGGCGGTGGTATGGAGGTCGCACCGGGGAGAGCCGGCTCGGTCCGGTGCCACCAGCACCGCGCGGGTCGACCGGGGTGAGGTCGTCACGGCCGTCGCGACGACCGGAAAGCTCGAGCCCGCACAGACCCGAACGCTCGGCTTCAGCACCGATGGCACGGTGACGGCGGTCAACGTACGCCCCGGCGACGAGGTGCAGACCGGTCAGGTACTCGCCGAGATCGACGCCACCGCCGCCAAGAAGCGGGTGAACGAGCGTCGACGGTCACTCGACGACGCGCAGGACGCGCTCGACGAGGCGGAGGCGGCGGCCGACGCGGGCCCGGCTGCCTGCCCCATCACCGCCGTCCGTGGCGTGCAGGTCCTCTCGGTTGCCCTGGTCGGCGGTGGCAGCCAGACCCCGTCGCCGTCCGCCACACCGTCGCCGTCCGCGGTCCCGTCCGTGTCGCCGAGCAGCCAACCGTCGCCGTCGCGATCGGTTCGACCGCCCGCGAGCCAACCGTCCCGCTCGGCCGGCGGCCAGGAACCGGGCGGTGGCCAGGCACCCGGCGGTCAGGCGCCGGGCGGCGGCCGGAACGGCGAATGTTCCACCCAGCGGTCCGGGGATCCCGTGCTCGCCGCGCAGCAGCGGGTAACCAGCGCCGAGCTCGCCTTGGCCGAAGCGGAGGATCAGCTCGTCGGAGCCACGATCAAGGCGCCGATCGGCGGCAAGGTGCTCACGGTGGCCGGCGCGGTGGGTGCCGACGTCGGCGCCGGCAGCGCCTTCGTCACGCTTGCCGACGTGGGAGGCATGCAGGTGGCGGCGGATGTTCCGGAGGCCTACGCGGGCCGTCTGGAGATGGGCCAGAGCGCGACCGTCACGCTCGCCAACCGGCCCGGCGAGGAGTTCGCCGCCCGAATCGTGCGGGTCGACCCGGTGGGGACCGCCGACGGGAATCTGGTGCGCTACGGCGTCGTGCTCGCCTTCGAGGAGGTCCCGAGGGGGCTTCTCGTCGGCCAGAGCGCGAACGTCCGGGTGCGGACCGGTGAGGCCGCCGATGTGTTGCGGGCGCCCTCGGCCGCGGTACACGGCGATGACACCGTCGTGCTCAGGACGGCCGCCGGTGATCAGGTCCGCGCCGTCGGCATCGGGCTGCGCGGCGACCAGTACACGGAGATCACGAGCGGGCTCATCGAAGGCGACGAGATCGTCACAGCTGGCGCAAAGGGAAGTCCTAGCTGACTCCGAGGTACCTCCGATAGAAGAATGAGGTGGCTGGACGGTTGACCCGACTGCTCGTCGTCGACGACGAGCCCAATATCTGTGCCCTGCTGTCGGCGACGCTGCGGCTCATCGAGTTCGACGTGCGTGTTGCCGGCAGCGGGCACGAGGCGTTGGCGGCGGCGGTCGAGTTCGACCCCGACCTCGTGGTGCTCGACGTGATGCTGCCCGACCTCGACGGCTTCCAGGTCGCCCAGCGCCTGCGTTCCGGGCCGGGACCGCACGTACCGGTGCTGTTCCTGACCGCACGCGACGCGGTCGAGGACCGCATCTCCGGCCTGACCGTCGGCGCCGACGACTACGTCACCAAGCCGTTCAGCCTGGAAGAGGTCGTCCTCCGGATCCGGGCGATCCTGCGCCGCAGCCGCGTCGAGCCGAACGGCGACACCGGCATCCTGCGCTATGCCGACGTCGAACTCGACGAGGACGCGCACGAGGTACGCCGCGGCGGCCGGCTGGTCGACCTGTCACCGACCGAGTTCAACCTGCTCCGCTACCTGCTGGTCAACGCCGGCCGGGTGGTGAGCAAGGCGCAGATCCTCGACCGGGTCTGGAACTACGACTTCGGCGGTGACGGTCGGATCGTCGAGTCGTATGTCTACTACCTCCGCAGGAAGATCGACTGCTGGGAGCCGCCGTTGATTCACACCGTCCGTGGTGTGGGGTACGCGCTGCGCCGGCCCCCGGACGAATGAAGGTGCCCAGGTGGCGGCGCTGGACGCTGCGGTCCCGCCTCGTCGTGGCCGTGGCCGCGCTGAGCGCGGTCGCTCTGGTCGTGTCCGACACGGCCGGCATCGTACTGCTGCGTCAGTACCTCACCGATCAGATCGACAACCAACTCGTCGGGATGCGCCACATCGCGGCCCGCCCGTTGCCACCTGACCAGGCCGGCGACAATCCGTTCCCCCGTGGCCGCTTCGACCTGTACCGCACCATTCTGTTCTTCGACTCCGACGGCCGCCAGTTGCCGTCCCCGTCGCCCGACGAGATCTCACCACCTCAGGTAGGGGCGGTCGCCGCGTTGCGCGACAAGGCGGACGCCGGGCCGTACACGGTGGAATCAGTCGATGGCGAGGATCACTGGCGGGTGACGGTGGTTACCCAGCCCGACGGTGGTATAGCCGTCGCCGCCATCTCGCTTCGCCAGGTCGAGGCCACGGCGGACCTGCTGCTCGCCATCGACCTGGTCGTGATGATCATCGTGCTGTTCCTGCTCGCGCTGGTCGCCGCGGCGGTGGTCCGGATGGGACTGCGCCCACTGATCCGGATGGAGAGCACCTCTACCGCGATCACCGCAGGCGACCTGACCCACCGGGTGGACGACGCCGACCCGCACACCGAGTCGGGCCGGCTGGGCATCGCGCTGAACTCAATGCTCGACCGGATCGAGTCGGAGGTCGCCGCGAGGACCGCGTCCGAGCAGCGGCTACGGCAGTTCGTCGCGGACGCGTCGCACGAACTGCGTACCCCGCTCACGTCGATCCGCGGCTTCGCCGAGCTGTACCGGCGCGGCGGTGCCCCGCCCGGTCGGCTGCTCGACGAGACGATGTCCCGCATCGAGGCGGAGGCCGCTCGGATGGGCCTGTTGGTCGAGGACATGCTGCTGCTGGCCCGGTTGGACCGTCAGCGGGAGCCGCAGCGGCGCCCGGTCGACCTGCTCGCGATCGCCGCGGACACGATCCGTGACGCGCACGCCCGCCGCCCCGACCGCCGGGTCCAGTTGGCCAGCTTCGGCGGCGACCAGTGCGCCTTCGATCCGGTGACGGTGCTCGGCGACGAACACGGCCTCCGGCAGGTCGCCACGAACCTGGTCGCCAACGCGCTGCAGCACACGCCGCCGAACGCCGACATCACCGTGCGGGTCGGCCGGCTGGCGACGTACCGACCTCGCCGGCATATTGCCGCCGTGGCCGGCGAGGAGCCGCTACGTCGTACGCCGATCGCGGTGTTCGAGGTTGCCGACAGCGGCCCCGGCCTGCCCTCACAACACGCCGGGCGCGTCTTCGAACGGCTCTACCGGGCCGATCCGAGCCGAGCCCGGAGCAACGGCGGTTCGGGGCTCGGCCTGTCGATCGTCGCGGCGATCGTGAGCGGCCACGGCGGCCGGGTCGAACTGGAGACGAGCCCCGGCCAGGGAGCCGCGTTCCGAGTGCTGCTGCCCACCGGTTCCCAGTCAACTTTGAGCTGACGCGGGGCTCGCTCCGAGCCGTCTCCTGCAAGCTGGCGCGCATGCGCCACAGCCTCCCGAGACTGGGCAGGCCGTCGTTTGCGAGACTGCGGACGCCGCCCGCCCTGATCGTCAACCTCATACTCGCCCTGGCGGTGGCCGGCGCGGCCACCTGGGCGTACACCTCATTCAACACCGCGAAGGCCGCCGAGCCGGGTGCCGGCAGCAGCCGCACCGTCGCCGCGGCCCAGGGCACGGTAACCGCGACGGTCTCCTCCTCCGGCACTGTCCGCAGCGCGTCGACGGCGACTGCCACGTTCGGCACATCCGGAACCGTCACCGCGATCCGCGTGCAGGTCGGCGACAAGGTGACCAAGGGGCAGGTCCTGGCGTCGGTCGACGACACGGCGGCGCGGCGCCAGCTCACCGCCGCCCGGAGCAACCTCGACGCCGCCGAGGCCGCGCTCGACCGGGCACAGGACGCCGACGGCGACACCTCTGAGGCTGAATCGCAGGTGGACCAGGCCGAACTGGACGTCGACGAGGCCGAGGACGCCTTGGCCGGCACCACCTTGAAGGCGCCGATGGCGGGAACGGTGACCGCCGTCAACGGCACCGTCGGCGGATCGGCCTCGGGGAGCGCCAGCAGCGGCGGCAACGCCTCGAACGGCGGCGGCAACTCCCCGGGCGGCGCCTCCGGCGGTGGCGACGCCCAGACGTCGTCCACCGGCTTCATCGAGATCGCCGACCTGGGCCGTCTAGAGGTCTCCGCCTCGGTCGCCGAGGCCGATGCCACGAAGCTCAAGGCCGGCCAGACCGGCACCGTCACCTGGAACGCGCTACCTGGCGCGCGGTCGGCGGCGAAGCTCGCCGCCATCGACCCCAACGCGACGACGGAGAACAACGTCGTGACCTACGGGGTCACCTTCACCCTCAACGACCTGCCCGAGGGAGTACGCGCCGGCCAGAGCGTCAACGTGTCGGTCATCGTCGGCCAGGCCGACAACGTCCTGTACGTCAATTCAGCAGCCGTAACCGGCGCGGGCAACCGCCACACCGTCACCGTTATGGACAACAAGCAGCGGGTCGTCCGCGCGGTGGAGATCGGCCTCGAAGGCGACAGCACGACCGAGATCAAATCGGGGCTCACCGTCGGAGAGCAGGTTCTGATCACCATGTCGACCGACTCCAACCAGGGGACGCGGCCGGGCGGCGGTTTCCCCGGCGGAGGGGCCGGTCCCGGCGGCGGAGGGTTCCCCGGCGGCGGAGGGTTCCCCGGCGGCGGGCGTCCCGGAGGCGGCCGGTGACCGTCCTCGACGTCCGCACCATCACCAAGGTCTACGGCCAAGGCGCCGCCACCGTACACGCGCTGCGCGGAGTGTCACTGACCGTCGCGCGCGGCGAGTACCTGGCAATCATGGGATCGTCTGGCTCCGGCAAGTCCACCCTGATGAACATCCTGGGTTGCCTCGACATCCCGACCACGGGTCAATACCTGCTCGACGGCGTCGACGTGAGCCGGCTGAACGACCGCCAACTCGCTCTGGTGCGCAACCGCCGCATCGGCTTTGTCTTCCAGTCGTTCAACCTGATCCCCCGCACGACCGCGGTGGCCAACGTCGAGCTTCCGCTGGCCTACGCGGGCGTCAAGGCAGCCGAGCGTCGGCGACGGGCACGCGGCGCGCTGGACATGGTCGGCCTCGCCCAGCGCGGCGACCACGAGCCCAACCAGCTCTCCGGCGGGCAGCAACAGCGCGTCGCGGTCGCCCGGGCGCTGGTCACCGAGCCCGCGCTGGTGCTGGCCGACGAACCGACCGGCAATCTCGACAGCCGCTCGACCGAGGACATCCTCGGCATCTTCGACGACCTGCACGCCGCCGGCCGCACGATCCTGCTCATCACTCACGAGGAAGACGTCGCCGCCCGCGCGAGCCGTCTGATCCGGCTCGTGGACGGCCAGATAGTCACCGACGTCCGGCAGCGGGTGCTGGCATGAGTGCCTTCGAGGTGTTGCGTTTCGCCGTACGCGGGATCGGCGCCAACAAGCTCCGCTCCAGTCTCACCATGCTCGGCATCCTGATCGGCGTAGCGGCCGTGATCCTGCTGGTCGCCGTGGGCAACGGCTCAGCCCGTCAGGTCGCCGACCGAATCGAGGCGCTGGGCACCAAGACCCTGACCGTGCAGGGCGTCGGCGGCAGCGGCGCCCTCACCCCGGCTATCGCCGAGGCGCTGCACGACCCGGTTCTCGCACCCGACGTCGCGTCGGTCTCGCCCGTCACCAGCACTCAGGCGACCCTGACCTACCAGGGCACCGATCACTCGGTGCAACAACTGGTCGGGAGTTCCCCCAGCTACTTCGCGGCCTCGAACTCGCCGATCGGCGCCGGCGCTGCCTTCACCGCCGACGACATCGCGCAGGGCCGCCCGGTCGTCGTGATCGGGCAGACCGTCGCCGACGAACTGTTCCCCGGCGTCGACGCGGTTGGCAAGGAGATCACCGTCAACGGCGCTTTGTTCTCGGTCATCGGTGTGCTGGACGAGAAGAGCAGCGCGTCCGGCTTCATGGACGCCAACGACGTCGCGATCGCACCATTGACCGCGGTCCAGCAGGCCCTCACCGGGTACGGGCCACTCACCTCGATCGTCGTCGAGGCCCGTACCCCGGAGAAGGTGACCGACGCGCAGTCACAGGTCTCCCTGATCCTGTCCCAGCGAATCCAGGTGCCGGGCGGCTCCACCACCCAGCCGTACCGCATCCAGAACGCCTCCCAGCTCCTGCAGACGCAGACCGAGACGGCCGACACGTTCACCACGCTCCTCGGCGCGGTGGCCAGCATCAGCCTGCTGGTCGGCGGCATCGGCATCACCAACATCATGCTCGTCACGGTCACCGAACGGACCCGCGAGATCGGTATCCGCAAGGCGCTCGGCGCACCACGCCGGGTGATCCTCACCCAGTTCCTCGCGGAGGCGACGATGCTGAGCCTCATCGGGGGCGGGTTGGGCGTCGCCGCCGCGTTCATCGGCAGCAACTTCACCATCGTCGGCGTACGGCCGGTCATCGTGCCCAGCTCGATCGCCCTCGCCCTGTGCGTGTCGGTCGCCATCGGGCTCTTCTTCGGCAGCGTGCCCGCCAACCGGGCCGCCAGCCTCCGCCCCATCGACGCCCTCCGCTACGAGTGACCCGGGAGAACCTTGTGACCGTATCCACGCTGGACGCCGAACTGGCCGCCTCGGCGAACCGCCGCTGGTGGAACAGGACGACGATCGTCCTCGCTGTGGCGCTGCTCCTGGTCGGCGGTTTCATGGCCGGAACCGCGGCACAGCGGGCGTTCGGCGTGCAGCCCACCGCTACCGGGCCGGGCGGGCTCCGGGGGCAGGGAGGCTTCACCCCACCCACAGCCTTCCCGGGCGGTGGTTCGGTCGGCGCCCAGGGCAGGCCCCAGCGTGCCGAGAGCACCACCGGAACCGTGAAACTCGTCGACGGCACCACGATCTATCTCCAGACGGAGTCGGGTGCGGTGGTCACCGTCCGCACCAACGGCGACACGGCCATACAGGTCCCCGGAGACCTGAAGAGCTTCAAGGCCGGCGACAAGGTCAGCGTGGACGGCGACGCCGGCACGAACGGCTCACTGGCCGCGTCGTCGGTCACGAAAACCGGCTGAACGTCGCGGTTCAGGCCCACGGGTTACCGAGCTCCCTCCCTGCCGTCCCGCTGAGCGCGCTGGGCGCGGTACCTGGCCAGCACCTCCGCCGCCTCGTCGAGACGGCGACACCCCTCAGACGCGACGACCACCGCCGCCACCCGCGATCGCAGCCGCATCGCCTTTAGCTGGCCCGGCCCACGTTATGACCGCAGAGATAGTCACGCTGATCGCTGGCCCGGCACAGCGAGGCTAATTGCCAGCAAGGCCACGGTCTTCAACCCCGAGTACCCTGCGGTGGCTCGGGGAGTGACGGGAATGGCGTTCACCAGGCCTTCTCGCGGCGGGGTCGGCGAAAGCAGCGAGTGCCGCAACCCGTGCATCGTCATCCGGGCTCAGAGCCCGTGATCCCGTGGTGATCCCGTGGCGGCGACAGCCCCGAAAACGATCAAGGCCGCCGACCTGAGTAATGCCAGGCCAGCGGCCAAAAGCGTCTGTCGTTCCGATTGATGTCCGAGGGCAACACAAACTCTGCATCGTTGCCGGCGTGGATGAGGCCGCGGTGCGGGTCGACGCGGTACCGGAGCGCGGCAGTTGGGTCGCGGAGTCTCGACGCTGCCAGGTACTGAAGCTCACTGCTGTAGCGTGGCAAGATCGGCAGATGACGCTCTGTGGACGCGAAACTGAGCAGTCGGCTGTCGGTGGCTTGCTCGACCGGCTTCCCACTGCGGGCAGCGCGTTGGTTCTGCGGGGCCAGCCGGGGATCGGGAAGTCGTCGATCCTGGCGTATGTCCAGGCCGAGGCGGTGCGCCGGGGATTTCGTATGCGGGCGGTTTCCGGTATTCAGGCCGAGTTCCACCTGCCGAACGCGGCACTGCGGGCACTCTTGGGTTCGAGCGTTTCCGAGCAGGGCAACTCGACCGCGACGGCGTTGGAGGCGCTGAACCTGCTCTCAGGCGAGGACGCCCCGAACGTTCTGCTGGTAGACGATGCCCAGTGGGTCGATCCGTCGAGCTGGGAAACGCTGACCTTCATTGCCCGGCGTGTCGAGTCCGAGCCGATCCTGGTGTTGTTCGCCGTACGCGAGGGCGAGGTGGCGCGGCGGCGTCTGGTGGGCGCGCGGTTGCCGGAACTGGAGATCGGGGCATTGTCTCCCGAGGCCTGTGGCGTTCTCATCGATGAGGTAGCGCCGCGGTTGCCGCTGGCGCTACGGGCCCGAGTGCTCGCTGAGGCGGCTGGTAATCCGCTGGGCGTGATCGAACTGGCGAGTGCAGCGGATCGGCTCGGCGAACGAGGTGTTCCGCTGGGCCTGGTGTCTCTGGATACGCGGCTCGATCGCGCGTACCGCACGATGGCCGAGGAACTCCCCGCGCGCACGCGGACGCTGCTGTGCGTGGCAGCCGTGAACGACCGTGACCGGCTCGATGAGATCTTGAGCGCCGCGGACCAGATCGCCGAAGGCGCATCGGTCGCCGACCTCGAATCGGCTGTCGCGATAGGACTGATTGAGGTCGACGACGTATTCCGCGTGCGGTTCCGCCACCCTCTGGTGCGCTCGGCAATTCAGCAGTTGGCAGGCGTCGCAGGCCGTGCTGAGACCCATGCCGCGCTGAGCAATGTCGTGGCCGAGCCGGACCGGCGGATCTGGCATCGTGCGTCGGCGTCGGTCGGCCGCGCCCCGCATCTGGCCGACGAATTGGCGCAGGTGGCGTTGGCTGCGCGGCAGCGTGGCGAGCTTGTCACGGCGATCGCTGCCTGGCAGCGGGCGATCCAGCTGGCCGAGCCGGGGCGAGACCGGGGTGGATGGCGGGTTGCGGCGGCCAACGCTGCCGCGTACCAGGGCGACATTGGCGCGCTGGAGAGTCTGATCTCCGAGGCGGGTGCGGACGATTTGTATCCGGCTGACCGTGTCCATCTGGCCTGGTTGGCTGAGACCTATCTGACTCCGGCCTGGTCGGGTGCAGACAGGTTGCCTGCCTCGATTGAGGTGGCGTTACAACTGCAGCGGGAGGGCGACGCGGACCGGGCGCTGGACCTCCTTGCCTCGCTCGGCGTGCGCTGCTCGTTCGCCAATCCCGAGCCGCCGGTACGTGCCGCGTTCGTCGCCGCCGCCGAGCAGATGGGCGCCGACCCCGATGACGCTCGGCTGCTGTCGGTGTACGCCCTCGCGGATCCGATCGAGCGCGGCGCCCTCGCGCTGCCAGGCATGCGCCACCGGACCGGCCGGGTCGACATCCGGGGCGAAGAGTCGCAGATGATGACGACCGCTGCGTCGAACCTGGGTGCGATCGACCTGGCCGCGTCGTTCGCGGCGAGGGCGATCGCCGACTACCGCTCCCGCGGCATGCTCGGCCAGCTCGCACAGACCCTGGTGTCGCAAGCGTGGGCCGCGGCGCACATGGGCGACACGATCCTCGGGCGGACTGCCGCCGCCGAAGCCCACGAACTCGCCGCGGAAACGGCACAACCCCTGTGGGTACTCACCGCGGACATGATCGGCGCGAAGGTCGCGGCGCTGCGCGGCGATGCGCAGACTGCTCTGGACCTGGCCGCCGAAGCGGAACGGGTCTTGTTGTCCGTGGGTGTTCACCCGATGCTGGCCCTCGTCCAGGAGGTGCGAGGCATCACCGCGCTCGCAGCCGGCCGGTTCGATGAAGCTTTCGAAGAGCTGGCGCGGATTCTCGATCCGGGCGACATCGCCTACCACTATCCGACCGGTTGGGTGGTGTTCGAGCACCTCGCCGACGCCGCCATCGGCGCGGGACGCGAGAGGCAGCTCGCTGTGCTTGCGGAGAGCCTGACCCCGGTGGCGCAACGCTCGCAATCACCGGCCCTGCAAGCCGGCCTGGCGTTCGCCGAGGCGTTGCTGTCCGGCGACGACCTGTTCGGGGCGGCCTTGTCTCTGCCGACCGGCAAATGGCCGTTCTCCAGGGCTCGGCTGCATCTGGCGTACGGCGCCCGGCTGCGCCGCAACCAGCGCAGTGCCGAGTCCCGGCCCCATCTGCGGGCGGCGCTGAGCGTCTTCGAAGCGTTCGGGCTGGCCCCGTGGGCTGCCCGCGCGCAGCGAGAGCTGCGGGCCTCCGGCGAGATGGTGCGTCGCCGCGCTGACGCCCGCCAGGATCTCACGCCGCAGGAGCTGCAGGTGGCGGTGATGGCCGCGGAAGGACTGAGTAATCGGGAGATCGCCAGCCGCTTGTTCTTGTCCCCGCGAACGGTTGGTAGCCATCTTTACCGGATCTATCCGAAGGTGGGTGTGAAGACGCGTACTGAACTGGCCAGAGTGATGATGTTCATCGACGGGGACGACAGCATGTGACGGGCGGGATTCAGTCATCTGACAGACGCGACGGCTCAACCGCCGTCCATAACGTCACACCATGATCGACCGTGATTCGAGTGAGCCGACCGCCACATTTGCCGCCGCCCTGCGCACGGCACGTCACGCGCTCGCACTGAGTTTGGAGGAGCTGGCGGAGGCATCCGGGGTCAGCGTGCGCGCGCTCAGCGATATGGAACGCGGCCGAGCGCTCGGGCCGCAGCGGCGTACCGTGGCGCAGATCGCCGACGCGCTGAAGCTGGATGGCGCACCGCGGGAGGCGTTCCTGGCGTTGGCCAAGGCCGGGCGGACCCGGTCGGTGCACCTGGCCGTGGCTACGGGTCTGTGCGAGCTACCGGGGTCGGTCGGCGATTTCACCGGCCGCGCAGCCGAGCTGGCCTGGATTACCCGGGTGGTGTACCGACAGCCGGGCGCGCCCGGCCAGTCGGGTACGGCGGTGATCTCGGGCGGCGCTGGCCTGGGAAAGACCAGTCTGGTCGTACGCGCGGCGCACAGCTTGCGCGACACCTTCGCCGGTGGAGTGCACTTCGTTGACGCCGCGGGAATGGGTATACGCCCTCTAGGCAGCGACGAGATACTGTCCCGGGTCTTGCGGGCGTTGGGTGTGCGCGAGCAGCAGATCCCGCAGGAGACCGACGAGCGAGCCGGACTGTACCGGCAGTTGCTGCGCGATCGCCGAGTCCTGGTGATCGTCGACGACGCGGCGTCGGAGGCACAGGTACGCCTGCTGTTGCCCGGGGCGGGGGCCAGTCAGCTGCTGGTCACCAGTCGTCGGCTGTTGGCCGGTCTGGAAGGCGTGCAACGGCTGCACCTGGATCCGATGCCGGATGTCGACGCGTACGACATGCTGTGGCGCATCGTCGCCGAACGCGGCGATGCGCCACGGCCGCAGGAGCTGCAAACCCTCGTGGAGATGCTGGGCGGCCTGCCGCTGGCCCTGCGCATCGCTGGCAACCGTCTCGTAGCGCAGCCGCATTGGACGGTGGCGGATCTGGTGGGTCGACTTTCGAGCAGCCAGCGGCGCCTGGACCAGCTCACCGCAGGGGATTTGAAGATCGCTGCAGCGTTCGCGATGTCTTACGAGCAGCTGCCCGACGGTGCCCGTGACGTGTTCCGAGCGGCTTCAGTGGCACCGGGACTGGATTTCAGTGCACTCCTGACCGCTGTCATCGCCCAGACGGCGCTGGCCGACACCGAGGATCAGCTTGACGACCTGGTCGACTTAGGCCTTCTGGAGGCGGCCGCAGGCGGCCGATACCGCTTCCACGATCTCGTTCGGCTGTACGCGCACCAGCGCCTGGAGCGGGACAACTCCGCGGCCGAGGTCGCTGCGGCGCGTCGGCGGATGGTGACGTGGCTGTTGACGACCCTGCGCACAGCTGGGCAGTGGTTCGAACCGCGCGGGGAACACGCCACGTTCGCGTCGGCGGAGGACGCCGACGCGTGGATCCGCGTCGAAGCAGAACACTGGTTCCCTGCGCTTGGAGCCGCAGCGCTTGCCGGTGACCACGACCTCGTCGTGGCGGCGGTCGCCGCCCTGCACTGGTTCTCCGACCGATGGCTGCACTGGCAGCAGTGGCGCGATGTCTTCCAACTCGGCCACGACTCAGCTGTCTACCTGGGCGACCTCGGTTTACAGGCCGAGTTCCTCAACTACGTGGCCTGGACCTTCACCCTGCCCTGGCGAGACATCCGACCCGCACTGGACTACGCCGGGAAAGCGCTGGACCTGGCGCGTGCGGCTGGAGACACGCTCCAGGAGGCGTGGTCTTTGGACTACCTGGCCAGCGCCCACTACAAGCTCGGCGACCTGCCAGCCGCCCGCACTTGCGCCATGGCCGCAGCGGAACTATTCGACAAGCTCGGCGACATTGATGCGAGCTGCCAGAGCTGGATATCGCGCGGCCTCATCGCGCGCCGACTCGGCGACGCCGAGGAGGCCCTGACCTGCTACGCCCATGCCCACCGTCTGGCCGAGGACCCGACCTCGGGCATGACACCAATCATTGCCGACAACACCCTACCCATTGTGCTGTCGCGCATCGCACAGGTACTGGGCGACACGGGCCGCACCGACGAGGGCCTCCCGCTCATGCTGCGCGCCGTTGACCTGCTCGACGGCGCCCACAACCGCTACCAGCAAGCCACCATCCTGTGGATGCTCGCCGACCTCTACCTTCCCGACGAACCCGAGCAAGCCTGCCAAGCCCTGCTGCGGGCCGCCGAGGTCTTCGAGTCGATCGGCGAGAACGAGCGGACCGCCGAATGCCGACAGAAGGCAACCGCGATCAGCGCTGACGGAGCTTCGTAGTTCTGCATGTGGTTCTGCCTGGTTCACCGCAGCGCCACACCATGCAATGGAGATCGAAGCGGTGGGCGACCTGCCTGCCGCTCACGATGTCCAGGAGCAGCGCATGAGTACCATCCGTAACGTCGTGCTGGTGCACGGCGGCTTCGTCGACGGATCGGGCTGGCTGGGCGTGCACCGGCGCCTGACCGACGACGGCTTCAACGTCAAGATCGTCCAGAACCCGACGATGTCCCTCGAAGGCGATGTCGAAGCCACCCGGTTCATCCTCGACGGCCTCGACGGCCCGGCCGTACTCGTCGGCCACTCCTACGGCGGAGCGGTCATCAGCGAGGCCGGCACCCACCCCGCCGTGCAGGCGCTGGTCTACATCGCCGCGTTCGCGCCGGATAAGGGCGAGTCGGTCAACACCCTGATCGCCGACCCGCCGCCCGGCGCCCCGGTCCCGCCGATCCTGCCACCCCGCGACGGGTTCCTGTTCCTCGACCGGGACAAGTTCCACCACTCCTTCGCCGCTGACCTGCCCGCCGACGAAGCGGCCTTCCTCGCCGACTCGCAGGTGCCCTGGGGCGTCGGCGCCCTCGCCGGTGCGGTCACCGAACCGGCGTGGCGGCACAAGCCCGCCTTCTACCTGGTCGCCACCGAAGACCGCATGATCCCCCCGCCCGCCCAGCGCGCCATGGCCAGCCGCGCTGGTGCCGTCACCGTCGAGGCCATCGGCAGCCACGCGATCTACGCCTCCCAGCCCCAGGCCGTCGCTGACCTCATCCGCCAGGCCGCGAGCCGCTGACCCGATCGGAGAAACCCATGAATACCGACTCCACCATCTCGCGGCGCACGCTCGTCGCGGGCATCGGCGCCACCGCCGCAGCGGCCACGGCCGCCGCGATCATCGGCAGCCCCGCCGAGGCCGCCACCACCGGCACCACCGGCACCACCGGCACCACCGGCACCACCGGCACCAAGCCCACAATCGTGCTGGTGCACGGCGGCTACGCCGACTCGTCGTGCTGGAACGCCACCATCCAGGAGCTGCAGTCCAAGGGCTACACCACTGTCTGCGGGTCCAACCCGCTGCGAGGCATCCCGACCGATGCCCCGTACATCGCCAGTCTGCTGGACTCCATCCCCGGACCCGTCGTGCTCGTCGCGCACTCCATGGGAGGAACGGTCATCACCAACGCAGCCGCCGGGAAGGCCAACGTCAAGGCGCTGGTCTACATCGCGGCATTCGTGCCCGAGGTCGGCGAGACGCAGGGCGAGCTGATCACCAAGTTCCCGGGCAGCGAGGTCGGGCCGGTGAGCGTCGGGGTCCCGTACACGAAGGCCGACGGAACGACCGGCATCGACCTGTACCTGAGCAAGGACGGCAAGGCGGCCTTCGCCGCCGACATCTCCACCAGCGCCTTCCGGGTCCTGCAGGCCACACAGCGGCCGTTCGACGCCGACTCCTTCATCTTCCCGACCACGGCCGCGGCCTGGAAGACGATCCCGTGCTGGGGACTGTTCGCCGGTCAGGACAAGGCCATCCCGCCCGCGTGCGCCCGGTGGATGTACGCCCGCGCCAACATGCGCAAGGTCGTCGAAGTCCCGAACGCGTCCCACGTCGTCATGCTCAGCAACCCCCGAATCGTCGCCAACCTCATCACCGACGCCGCCAGGGCCACCTGCTGACGCCTGTGACGAGAGTGCCCCGGTCCACCACCATGGACCGGGGCACTCTCCTCGTGACGAGCCGGACTCACCGATTGAGCGTGTGGCCCAACCCGGCAACTCACCCTGGCCGCCACCCTGCGGTCAGCAGGTCCCGCGCTGCATCGGCACCGTGTGGCCGACCTGTTCATGCAGGCCGAAGCGCGGTTCGGACCCAAATGTGGGCCTCAGCATCTGGCCCTGCTACTAGGGTGGAACATTCTTACCGGTCCCTCAACTTCCGGACCAGGTAGATGATGCCGTACAAGACACCAGCGGCAACACCACCGATCAGGGCGCCGCCGAGAGCGCCGCCCGTGCGGTGGCCGTCGGCCAGGGTGTCCAGAGCATTCAGAGCGATCGTCATGGGCAGCAGGGTATTGGAGCCTGCCGTTACGTGGTGCCCTTGGTCTAGTTGATGCAGATCGACGGCTGGTACACGAGGAACACAAGCCGTGGCCGCCCATCGAACGCTTGGCGCGACCGGCGGCGGTGAGGCAGAACTATGCCGCGAAAGGAGCCATAGGAGGATGTCGACCCCAGCGCGACCTCTCGGCGCATCGCCCGGCGTGAGTCGCTGAGCATCCAGCGGCGCAGTCCAGGGACTGCGACCGGGTTCCAACGCCGTAACGAACGAACCAGGGATCATCACGTGCTGGTCCTTGCGGCGGCCGTACGTGTGGCACAGGACCCGCTCCGTCGAAGGGTGCGCGTCCGGCCGCAGCCAGCAGGTGATGTCCATGTCCACCGCCAAGACCAGGCGGCCGTCGGTGGCGCAAGGCAGCGGGAGCTTCGCCAAGCTCGTGCCGTAGGCTGACCTGGTTTAGGTGTGTGGCGCTGAGGTCTCATGGCAGACGATCTCTACGATCACCGACAAGGTCATCGACGGGATGACCGAGTGGCAGAGCCGGCCCCTGAACCCGGTCTATCCGGTGATCTCCTCGACGCGGCGCCAGGGAGACGACCGGACCAGGGCTGTAGCAGGCGGCCGCGGTCAGCGCCGCGCGGGCGCCCAGATGTACACCCACGGCGGCCCGGCACCGGCGACCGGCTCGAGCTCGTACACCCCGTCGACGTCGGCGTCCAGGAGCTCCCCGCCGTACTCCACCCACAACCATTCCTGGCCGATGCTCTCCGGCGGCAGCCCCGTGTCGTTGACGGGCACCAGCAGGGACCGGCCGTCGACCGGGCCCCCGACAGCCGGCACCTCGACCCGCTCCCACATGCCCCGATCATCAGCGCGCACGACGTGATGGCGGCGCTGTTTCGCCTTTCCGGGCAGGGGCGCTTGCTGCGACCAGCGGTGCGCCAGCGCCTCAAGCGCCGTCGCGGCGGTCTCGGCCGGCATCCGGCGCAGCTGGTCGGCGAGCGGGCGCGGCGACTCCGCGTCGGCCCGGCCGGTCCGGACCATCGCCCAGCCCGCGGACTCCTCGCCGGCGCCCACACCTGGACGGCCGCCCGGCGGCTCCTCGGCCCGGGCGGCCCTGGCGAGCCTGGCCCTGCTGATCGTGGCGCTGGTGGCGGTCGTCGGCGACGCGAAGACCATCTCATCGGACGATCGAGGCGTCGTCTCGGCGGCGAACCTGCCGCAGGCGTTCGACGGGGTGGTCATCGCCCTGCTGGTGCTGCTGCCGGAGACCCCGGCGGCGTCCCGCGCGGCCCGCCAGGACCGGGTGCAGATCGGCCTCAATCTGGCGCTCGGTTCGGCCATGGCCAGCATCGGGCTCACCATCCCGGCCATCGCGCTGGCCTCGATCTGGCTGGAGGGTCCGCTGCTGCTCGGCCTGGACGGCACCCAGCTGACGCTGCTCACGCTCACCGCGGTGGCCGGCGTGCTGACTGTGGTGCCGGGTCGCGCGACGGTGCTCCAGGGCGGCGTGCACCTGGTGCTGCTGGCGGCCTTCGTCTTTCCGCCGCCAGTCCGTAGCGGCGGGCGCCCGGGTCCGGCGGTCGCGGCCACCGCCAGAGACGCCCGCCGTGCTCACTCCGGCTGGCCCGCCGCGTACCAGTAGATGCCCGCCGCGCAGAGGTAACCCAGGACGCCGGCCGCCAGGACCAGGATCATCAGGAACGCCTTCGCGGCCGTCGACCGGTCGCTGCGTGCGATAGCGCGGTTGGCGGCGATGCAGGGCAGCGCGATCAGGCCGCCGAGCAGCGCGCCCCCGATGATCAGGAGGAACGGCAGCAGACCCAGGAGCCGGAGCGGGTACGGCACCTCCGGGCCGGTACGGTGCTTCACCCCGTCGACCTCGATGACGGGGTACGGGTCGAAGAGATTCGCCTGCTTCAGCTTGGCGCGGAGCCACCCGCCCCCGACGGCGGGCAACTGGACGACGCCTCGGCGGCCCTGCTGTGGGATTCCGCCGACCAGGACGGTGTTCTTCCAAACGCTCACGTCGACCACCACGGGGCCGGCGACTCTGTCGATCACGATGGGTTCGGTGTGCATGAGCGGCCACAGTAGACGTCTCGATCTCCCGGCGCCGCCCCCCTCCGGCGGGCTTGGGCACCGGCCCCGCGCGGCGTCCTCATAAGGTGCTGAAGCCAGGACCCGGGCCACTCGGCGCACGACGGGGAGGGAACGTGGCGCGGATTCTCGCGACATCGATGCCGTTGTGCCGCGAACAACCATGTGGCTTCATCCCGCGTCGCCACGAGCGCCGACAGCATCTGGGCACGGCAGCGGTGGCCACCAAGCTGGAGTGGCCGAAGAGACCTTGCAGGGCTCATGGGTCGGCTGGGCCACGCCAACGCCCGCTCATCCAGATCGGCGGGCAACCAACTTCGCTGCCCGCTCAGCGCGGGGACAACATCCCGGTCCATGTCGCGCACGGGTGTCACCACCAGCGGCGCCTGACCTTGATCTCGCGTACGGGCAGCGTTCACTTCCTTTCTTGAAGGCACTCGGGCGAGTGAACCATTGCCCACCTGCCGGTCTCTCGCACACGAGCACAACAGGCCCGTATGCGACCCGAAAGAATGTCTAGTGTTTGAAGAGTGCGCAAGTCAGCGGCCTGCGTTCATATCTGGAGCGTCGGGTTAGGAAGCTGGTCACAACTCAGCCAGCCTATCTGCGAGATTAGAAGCTGCGCGACCAGCGGCTTGCATGATCATTCCGGACATCTGCCGGATCATGAACAGCGGACTGCAACCATGGCTCAGGAGTAGAACCCTGCCCAGTAATCCTCGTCGCTCTGTGTGAGGTCGTCGGGACGGGTTGCTCGGAGCAATGCGTACCGTCCAGCCAGCATGTCAAGGGCATCGGGGATGATGCACTCGCGGGCTGCTCGGATCGCTTGCACAGCCTGGATCCTCCGGCCTTCGATGATGAGCCTGTCGGTTTCGTCCCAGTCCTCCACCCCCACATGATGCCCCGCGTTGGGCCGGCACATCGTCCCACCCGCCAAGCCGGAATCTCTCGATTACAAGCCTCGGCGGTCGCGTCAGGAAGCCATGCTGACGCCGGCACCCTGAGGCCGGGGCTTGAACCCTGAACCCCTCGGGCGGCCTGTGGACCATGTCAGATCGGACGGATCGGCACTCTGACCTGGGCGAGCTATCACGTTGCCTTACAGCCCTTGGCAGCTAATGTCGGCGTCAGTTGCCCGGCCTGTGCCCGATGACCTTGCCGGCCCGCAGGGTAACCCACGGCAACGCCCGCCGTGACGGCCGGTCATACGGAGGTCAACAGTCAACTGCCCCATGGACGGCCGCATGCCGGAGCAGGGGATCACTCCTCATCCGGCAGCAGAACGGGGAAATCCGGCATGCCGGAATCCGAAGGATGTAACAGGCCAGCTATGTCCGACGCCTGTCGATGGTGAAGGCCGCGGTGCGCGGCCTCCATGACCGGGCGGGGCCGCAGCCGACCCCCCAGCGGCCCCGCCCGGTCCCAACTAACCGCCGAATACTTCGGCGGGAGGCCACCGGCGGGACCTCCGGTCGGAGTGGGCCCGATCACCCAGTGGTCAGCGGCGGCTGCATTTAGAAATCCGGGGACGTCCGGCCAGGGCGCTTTAGTCCTGCAAGATGGGAGGGGGCGGCTCGTCTTCCATGAATTCCCGGGTCGCCCCGCCATCCAACCGCTCAGAGGTTCTGGCCGGCCTTCACAGAGTCGACGAAGGTCGCCCACTCCTGCGCGTCAACCTTGATCGTGACCTCCGGCCGCTGGGAGTTCCGCAACAGCCGGCCACCGTCCGGCGCGAGGGCAACTTCGAGGCAGTTCGGTCCGGAGTTATCGCATCGGTTCGGGCGAATCCACTGCATATGGTTCTCTCCTTCGGTTGGCCGGCCTGCACGCGGCGGACCGGCAGAGCAATAGGCGGTCGGTCATCTCGTCTAAGCGGCAAAGCCGACGAAGGCGTCACAGGGGCCGGAAACTCCGGCTGAACCTCGGCCTGCCGAGCAGATACGTCCGATGCCAGCAGCGCTCGTGCGCCCCACTTGTCCGGCAGGTATTGGTGGGCTTTCATGCCTGTGACCGCGTGACTACCCGGTTTAGGTCCTTCCAGGCTGGCTGTAACGGAATCTGCCCGGGTGTCGCCTCAAGGGCGATCGGCTTTGCCGGGCCGGTCACCGGCCGGGGTGGGCGCTTCCCCAAAGGGCTCACCCCAACCCACCCCGGCCACCTCCCGCAGCTCGACCGGTCCAAGTCGGACTACCACTAGAAAGGCATGTGGGCCCATGGCCGCCGGGCATCCCTCCTGGTGCGTCAGCCACGACAACGGCATCCACCGCTCTCGTTTCTGGGCCAGATCCCAGCCAGGCCACCACCCGGTCGACGTGCGGGCCTTCTTGTGGCAGCGGGACCTACCCGACGGCCCACTCGTCGGTATCGGCCTCGACATCAGGATGAGCGAGGAACAGTGCGAATGCCTGCTGGACCTGGGCCAGGCCCGCGTGCTCCGTTACGCCCTTACCCGACTGCTCGACCATGCCAAGCAGGGCTAGCCACCGTGCAACCTGACCCTGACCCTGCCTCGCCGTATCGGACCCCATAGGCTCCCCCGCGACGGAGCGGCAGTTCCCCCGTGACAGCCGCTCCGTCACTTCTCCCACCCCGGGACGTCTCGCTTAGAAGAGGGAGATGCCCCTGGCCGGGCACCCGCGCGTTTGTGAAACTCGATGTGTCGCCCGCCGACGTCGACAGAACTTGGCACCACGAGTCCGTTTACAAGAGTGACGCTGGAGCCCGTCCCGGTAGGTACCCGGGTTGCCGCTGCGAGCGCGTGTCTGAGTTTCTTGATCTTTCGCGGGTTCCGCGAGCGACGCCTTATCGGCTCAGCTCCACCTGGAGGCGTCGTGGAGATCGTGTATCCGCGGGTCGCGGCGATCGACGTGCACAAGAAGCAGATCACGGTGGCGGTCCGGGTCCCGGGCGAGCAGGTCGGGCAGCGCCGCCAACAGGTGCGCAAGTACCCCACCTTCTACAGCGCCTTGCGGGAGATGACCGCCTGGCTGCTCGCCGAGCAGGTCACGCATGTGGCGATGGAAGCCACTGGCGTTTACTGGCGTCCGGTCTTCCACGCCCTGGCCGAGGCTGACGGGCTGGAGGTCCTGCTGTGCAACGCCCACCACGTGAACGTGCCGGGTCGTAAGACCGATGCCTCCGACGCGGTCTGGCTTGCCGAGCTGTGCGAGGTGGGGCTGCTGCGCGGCAGTTTCATCCCGCCGGCCGACATCGCCGCGATCCGGGACCTGGCCCGCTACCGCAAGAAGCTGATCGAGGAACGCACCCGGGAGACCCAACGGCTGCACAAGGTCCTCGAAGACGGCGGCATCAAGCTCGATTCCGTCGCCTCCGACGCCACCGGTGTCTCCGGCCGGGCGATGATCGAAGCGCTCTCGCCGGCGAGCGGGATCCGGCGGTGTTGGCCGACCTGGCCAGAGGGGTGCTGCGCAAGAAGATCCCCGATCTGACCCTCGCCCTGGCCGGCCGGTTCGCCGACCACCACGCGCTGCTGTGTCGGCTGCACCTAACCCACATCGACCATCTCAACGACATGATCGGCAAGCTCGACGCCCGCATCGAGCAGGTCATCATCCCGTTCGCGGCACAGCGGGACCGGCTCAAGACGATTCCGGGGGTGGGTGACCGGGCCGCCCAGACGATCATTGCCGAGATCGGGGTGGACATGACCCGCTTCCCCACCCCAGCTCATCTCGCGTCCTGGGCCGGGCTGTGCCCAGGCAACCACGAATCAGCCGGCAAACGCAGGAAAGGCACCACCCGCCACGGCAACCCGCACCTCGCCACCGTGCTGGTCGAAGCGGCCTGGGCCACCTCCCGCACCCGCACCCGACTCGGCGCCCGCTACCGCCGCCTGCACCGACGCTTCGGCAAGACCGGCAGCAAGAAAGCCGCCGTCGCCATCGCCCACCGTCCTGGTCATCGTCTGGCACCTACTCGCCAACGATCAGACCTACACCGACCTCGGCGCCGACTACTACACCCAGCGAGACGACCCGGAGACCCGCAAAAAACCGCCTGCTACGCCAACTACACGACCTCGGCCACCAAGCCGAACTCACCGCACTCGCGGCATAGCCCCACACGCCGTCCGTCTAAGTTTCGTTTGACAGTGTCTCGTGCCCCCTGTGTGCCCCAGGCAGCCGCGCGCCGACCACGGGGAGACCTGGCAGGATCAGCCCGGTGATGGGTTCCGCCAGCCTGCTGCGCTGCGAGGCGATCGCATGGGTTGACGAAGACTGGCCGGGGTGGGTCCGTGTGCGCCTGGTCGACGCCGACGGACGAACGTGGTTCTTCGTCGACAAGGTCCCGATCTTCTTCGATGACGCCATCCCTCCCGGCGCTCCTTTCCCCGAGCTGGCGTTCGTGAGGTGCTATGTCGTCGGTCAGCAGGAGGATCAGGTCCTCGTCGTTAGCACTGTGCCGGACCACGTGAAAGCGGAGGACGGAACCACCCAGTTCAGGGTCCGGCCCAGCGACGTAGAGCGGCGAGCATGACCTGATCAACTCGCACTGTCAGCTTGGGAATCGGGTTAAGGCCCGGCCTCCGGGCGTGGTGCCTGCTGGTCGGGGGGCATCGGCGACCTGGCCAAAGCTCGACGATCCGCCCCTACTGGCCGATGTTGACCGCTTCGTCGGGCACGGATCGGGCACGGGCCTTGGGTGAGGCTGTTGCTAGAACCCCTTAGCCGCGACGCGGCGGCAGATCCGCCGAAAGCAGGCCTATGAATCCTCTGACCT
This sequence comes from Micromonospora sp. NPDC004551, assembly GCF_040609975.1. Lineage (NCBI taxonomy): Bacteria > Bacillati > Actinomycetota > Actinomycetes > Micromonosporales > Micromonosporaceae > Micromonospora > Micromonospora sp. NPDC004551. The sequence continues at coordinate 46,726 of NZ_JBEXLM010000032.1, forward strand.
GGCTCGCGGCCCCTCGGTGTCTCTTGACGTCTCGCATGGGTTTTCGATGTCGGCTGTGCCGGATCTGTGCCCGATGATCTTCATGAGGAGATCTTGCCCGCCTCGCTACTCGCGCTCCCACGCGGCCTCTTCAGCTCGAGTCGGGCAGGCGAGGATTGATCGATCGTTGTAGCATGCCTCGTCCAGCGAGGAGGACAAGTGGAAAGAGTTGACGTGCCCACTGCGTGGGTAAGTAGCCTCAACCCCGTCCGGCTAGAGTTGTGCGCCCGGCACGGAAAGCTGGCTGAGGACGATCGAGAAGTCGAGTTCAAACAGAAAACCCCTGAATGGGTGTGGTCTGCCCTGCCCGCATTGATTGGTGTCGCCGGTCTGGTAATCATTGTGCTCAGGGCTAAGGTTTCGCCCGTGATTACGGTCTCACCTCTGATCCTTGCCGTGTTAGCCCTCGACAGGAAGATGCTCCCACCAATGAAGGTTGACCGTTGGCCTTTCTGCGCGCGATGCCTGACTCTCGGTAGGCTGGGCGCTTTCGGCACCACCTTCGGCATTCTCGGCCTCATTAGCACCGGTCTAATTGCTTTGCGACTCGCAAACGTCGGCACCGATCGCACGACCCTGTCTCTGCTGCTCGTTCTACTCGTCGTCATGGTGATTGGAGCGGTCGTGAAAGAAAAGTATTCGTGGCGAAGGATTGCCCGAGGTCACGCGTCGAAGGATCAGGGTTCGGTGCAAGTAGAGGCGCACGATCGATTTGCGGCCGCTGTCAGGAACCAGCTCATTGCCGAGAGGGAAGCGGCCGGGGCTCAGCCAACGGGCCTATAGACTTCGATGCGTTCACTAATCCCTCGTTACCGAGCGTCAAGAGCACGAACATATCCTCTGCTCGCCCCTGTCATCCCGATGCTCCTATGGATGTCAAGCTCCGCTGGTGTCCTACTGGTGGAGCTTGACCCCTTCGTCCCGGAAGAATGATCAGCCGTCGATGAGCTGGGCGAGTAGCCGGAATGAGCTGCCGGGACAGTCCACCATCGTCCGTGAGCGTCCGGCGTCGGCCGCCCCGGTCGTCACCCAGTTGGTCACCCAGCCCGGGTGTCAGACGTTGAAGCGGAACAGGCTCCTCAAGAATTCAGCTATCAAACCCCGAAGTCAGATGGAACCTCAGTAACTTTCCTGCGAAAAGCGTCATTGACCGGCGCGCCAAGGTTGAGCGCATGCTCCAAGATTTCTTCCTTCCGCAAGTCATAATCAGAACTCCCGTAACTTTCAACCAATTCCGCGAGAAGGTTCCCGACCTCGTCTAAATCAAGGTATCGGAAACCTTCTACAGCACGCTTGAACTCGTCCGGCTCGATAACTTCCACCGCAAATCCCAGGCCGCCACTCATTATGGCATTGAAAACCCGCAGTACATGCGAGAGCTTTGCAACCCCGACCGGCGTACCGACCGGCACCGCGCCCTCGACCCCGTAGTCAACTGCCTCGTTGAACACATCAACTAACGACTTCGTCACCATTACACATCCCCCAGTTCAGGGTTCGAGCGGGCCTTGACACACGTACGGACGCTACGGAACAGACTGAAGTCGGCTCTCGTGTCTCGGACCGCGCGCCCGGCGGCCACTGCCACAGTGGCGCAGTTGACCTAACCTTGCCCGGCAGCGGACCCGGCTCCCGGGGTCGGACCTGAACACCGACGGACACCCTCCCCCTCCCAGGTGAGCGGTTGACCTGACCCTGAGCGGCTGCGGAGCCGGCTCCTGGACGACCGGCGCGCCCTCGGCGGTCGCCGCCCCCATGCTTGGGGCTTGCCGCGCGGACCCGGCGCGCGCATCCCTGCGCCGCGCTGCTCCGGCGCGGCGCGGCTGGCTGCCGGCGGTGCCGTGTCGTACTCCGCTTGACGCTTCTATGGCTCGTCAAGCCCTTCCGATGGTTTCCATGAGCCGGAACATGTGTCGGGCGGTGTAGCGCTTGAGGCAGCGGCGGATTTCGGCGTCGGATTTCTGTTGAGCGCGTCGGCGGGTGAGGTAGTGCTGGGTCGGCTCGTGGCCGTGGATCATGCGCCAGTTGACGATGGTGTGGAGGGCTCGGTTGAGTTGGCGGTCGCCGAAGCGGTTGAGCCGGTGGCGGGTGATGCGGCCGGAGGATGCCTGCAGTGGGCTGACGCCGGCGAGAGCGGCGAAGGCGGCCTCGGAGCGGCATCTGCCTGGGTGGGACCAGGCGGTGATGAGGTGTGCGGCGCTGACCGGGCCGACGCCGGGTTCGGCCAGCAACGCGGGCATGACGATGTCGACCAGGTCGTGGAGTTGGCGTTCGTTGGCGCGGATCTCTTTGTCCAGCTGACGAATGCGTTGGGCCAGGCTGCGTAGGGTCTGCCGCAGGACCCGCTCAGCGGGGGTGTGGCGGGCGTGGATGCGCAGCAGGGCGCAGGCGGCTGTCTGCCGCGGCGTTGACTGTCGGCGTAGCGGCTCGCGGAGCTGGTCGGGTGCGGTCAACAGCAGCGCCTTGAGCACGTTGATCGCGGCGGTGCGGGTCGCGTTGGCGTGTTCGCGAGCCACGAGCAGGATGCGTAACGCTTCCCGGTCGCCGTCGCTGCGCGGCTGGGCGTGCTGCTCTGCAGCTAGGGCGGTGCGGGCGGCCAGACGGGCATCGGACGGATCAGACTTGCCGCCTGGCCGACGCCCCACGCGTTGCGGCCGACCGGCCTCGACGACCTGCTGTCCTGCAGCCAGCAGCGCCCGCAGCAGGCCGGCCCCGTGCGAGCGGCAGCCTTCCACCGCCCAGGTCAACCGCGGGCCAGGCGCCTGCTGGGCGCACCAGGCGATCAGCTTGCTATAGCCGTCCGGGCTCGCCTCGACGGTGACGGTCGCGATCTCCCGGCCAGCGCCGTCGAGCAGGCAGGCGGTATGTGTGTCGGTGTGGGTGTCCACGCCGATGACGGCGTCGACCGATTCTGCAAGCATGGGCATTACACCGTTGCTCCTTCCCAGGGGCGGTGGTTGACGTTGGCACCGGCCTGGGTGGAGACACCTACGGCACATCTGTGATGAGCCACGCCGCATGGCGGGCAAGCTTCTGATCAGGCCAGACGGTGAGCCAGGCCGGTGCCGGCGATCAGAGACGACAGGTCAAGCGCAGGGCACGTCCGTAGACGGCCAGATGCGTTAGGAGTCAGCCTCGACCACCGGCACCGATCCTGGCAGCAGCCCACCCAGGACCACCACCGCGAGCCTCACAGATGCGTTACAGGCTGGCTTCACGTGATGGGTGACACGACCTGGACCGAGTGCTTCCGCGGGCGCAGGCACAGATTGGTGCGTCAGGACGCTGTTCGGGTTCTGAGCGTACGGCTGAGAGACTGCGATCCATGGGGAACTCGGCTGTCTACCGGATACATACCAGTGATGACCTTGGCGTCGCGTATGCGATGTCCCAGCGTCTGCTGGCCCGCAGGTCGATCGGCTGCCGCTGCCCCCAGGACGTCCTCGGGCGTGCAGAGACCAGTACCCATGGGCTGGTCCGGTACCTGGGCATCGGACCAGCCTTGGTGTCCCTATCCATCCCGGCACGCTTGCTCAATCAGCTAACAGGCGTTCTGGAGCCACATCTACCGCCTGGCGACCGGCCGAGTCGGCACCGTGACGGCAGCGGTTACCTGATCACGGACATGACAACCGAGGTCGTGGCAGCGCTCCGTCAACTGCCACCGATCGGCGCTCTGGTCTCCACGCCCGAGTACCCGCTGCCGAGCACCTCGGCTGCCGCCGTCCTCGCTGTGGCGGGCACGGATCCCGCATGGATCTCGTGGCAGACGTGCTGGCCGAGCGAGCACAACCGCTGCGGGTTTGAGCTCGCCGTCAACGGTGCCGAGCTGTGGCACGTTCCAGCAGCGGGCGGGCACAGCGTCTACGTACACGTGCACCCTGCACAACCCAAGCTTGCGCACGATCTTGCCGCAGGCGTGGGAGGCCAGGTCATGGGCGAGCCGGCAATGGGCTGGTGAATACGACCATGAGCGACTGGTGGAACGGCCCTGGCGAGCCGCTGACGGTGTGCGGGCCTGGAACGATCGTCCAGGTCGGGGCGATCGTGCCGGAAGCGGGAAACCTGGTTGTCGCCCGGTTGGACGGGGCGAAGATGACGGATGCGGACCATGTCTTCTACGAGTTCTCCGACGCGCTGCTCTTTCCCGGCTACTTCGGCTGGAACTGGGACGCGTTATCCGACTGCCTCCGTGACCTGAACTGGCTGCCCGCCGACTCCTACCTCATCGTCGTGGAGCGCGCGCCACTGCTCATGTCCACCAGCCCTGACGAGCGGCAGACACTCTTTCGGGTCCTGTCGCGGGCCGTTCGCACGTGGGCTAGCCCGCTCGGCCGGCCGGATGGCAAGGGCGTCCCGTTCAAGGTGCTGCTGCTGTGCGACCGGGACGACGAAGCGGTCGAGATGAAACGAGAGATCGTCAGCCTCAGCCTTTGAACGGGGCGAGATCCCCGGCGTTGTGTTAACTGACCCGTTGGGATGTGGTCTGTGACGGTAGTGCAGTCGAAGGGCATCGACTTGACGACGTTTGGCAGAGTGCGTTCGGTCCGGGATACGAAGGGGTTCGATGGCTAGAAGACGCAGGCGACCCGCTGCACCGCCGGTGCAGGACAGGCGGGGCTGGGGGGAGGTCATTGCCATGGGCCTGGTGTTCTTTCTGGGCGGATTGAGTCTGGCGGTGGCCTCGGCCGTCTACATGACGCGGGTGTCCGCGAAGGCGGATCGGTTGCGCGCCGACGGGGTGCCGGTCACGGCTACGGTCTCGCACTTCTACAACGGGTGGGGCCGGAACAGCGGGCCGGATGGCCTCATCGTGACCTACGAATATCAAGGCGGGTATTACCAGGACCGCATTCGGTGCGGCGGCGGTACTGGCTGTCAGCGGGAACCGCCTGTCGAGATGACCGTGTGGGTCGATCCAGCGAGGCCGCAGGAGTTCGTGGCCGCGAACGGTGACACCGACGATTCAGCGGCGTGGCTCAACCGTTGGTCGAGGATCGTGACGGGTGGGCTGTTCGCGGCCCTCGGCGCCGTCACACTGGTCGTGGCACTGTTCGGCGACCGCCTTCTCGCCTGGTCGAGAGCACGGGCCAAGTGAGGAACAGCGGCGGGAGTTCGGCCCGGCGCAGCCGAACCCGGTTCCCAAGCCGTCCCGCCGGATTTCGAACTGCCACGGGTGAACCGGGACGCTGAGGCTGGCCTGCTCGCTCCGCCAGGCTACAACGTCGCGTACCTGCTAGCGGCGTCGACCGCCACGGCCGCGGCGGCCCTGACTGGGCTGGTTGGCGCTGGCCCTTCCACTCCGCTTGACATGAAGGACGAGGCCGAGGCCCGCACCTCCTACGGCCGCAAACGCCCCGCCCATCGGAATGGTCGTCCAGGACATCAGGAAGGACAACGAACCATCGGTGTGCCCGTTCTCGGCCACGAACCGCTCGGGCTCTGCCGGATCGACCCACACTGTCAGTTCCGGTTCTGGAGTGCTGTGGCAGCCGGTCACCCCGGCGCAAGGGATCCACGTGTGATACTGCGCCGGCCCGTACATGTAGTAGATCTCGATGCGATCGATGCCGCTGCCACGGCCGCCACCCCCGGCTCGATCGGTAACCGTGGCGGTGACGGGAACTCCCTCGCTCCGCAGCCGGTCCGCCCGCTCCGACAACTGCCACCGGCACAAGATGGAGCCAACCACCAAGGCCGCACCAAGCAGGAGAAACACTGAGGCCATCAGCCCCGTTCTCCACCAACCGGTGTCAGCGGGGGCGGTGGCGCCGGCCTTACGTTTCGCCACGGCTCAACTCTCCTAAACAGTCCAATCAACGGTCGGCGGTCAACGCCCGCCGACGGCCTACGGTAGGAGTGGCGATCAACGGGCCGGCAGGGGCGGAAGCCGACCCGGCCCGTCCGCCGTCCTCGCTCCACCATGATCGTCTAGCCGGACGTGTCACCCGACATCTGACATCAATCCGTCACGCATCAACTGGAGTCCGACACGCCGGCAGCGGGCCTGTCCGGTCTCGGGACCTGCGTGACACATCGGTATCAGGACCTGCGTGACACTCGGCCGAGTGTTGGCGGAGATGAGCGTGATGGAACAGCGGTATCGAGCCGTCCAGGACGTGCTTGCCGGATCGACGGTCACGGACGTCGCCGAACGATTCGGGGTCTCCCGCCAGGCGCTGCATCGATGGCTGGCCTGGTATTAGAGCGTGTTTGAGAAGGTCTGTTGCGGACGGCATGGCGGCACGACTTCCACCGGCGTGACGGGCAGGGTAGCGGCGGTGTCTGCTCGCCGTGGCTACCCCTCCGACCTGACCGACGCCCAGTGGGCGCTGATCGAGCCGCTGTTGCCGGAGCCGAACACCGACGGCCGGCGGGAGAAGCACCCGCGGCGGGAGATCGTCAACGCGATCCTGTACGTGGTGCGGTCCGGGTGTCCGTGGCGGTACCTGCCCGCTGACCTGCCTCCCTGGCAGCCGGTGTACTGGTACTTCGTCCGGTGGGAAGAAGCCGGCGTGACGGAGAAACTCCTGGCCACGCTGCGGGTCAAGGCGCGGGTGCAGCAGGGCCGCCAGCCGGACGTCGGCGGGGATTATCGACTCCCAGAGCGTGAAGGGTGCCGACACCGTCGGCCGGGGCAGCCGAGGCTACGACGCTGGCAAGAAGGTCAACGGTCGGAAGCGGTTCATCATCACCGACACCCTGGGCCTGCTGGTCACCGTGACCGTGCTCGCCGCGAGCTGGCAGGACCGCGACGGCGCGAAGGCAGCCCTGCTCAGCGCCTACATGGCCGCCCCCATCCGGCACGTCTTCGCCGACCAGGGCTTCGCCGGACGACTCGTCGACTGGACCCGCGACACCCTGCGCACCACGCTGGAGATCGTCCGCAAACCCGCCGACCAGCGTGGCTTCGCCGTCCACCCACGCCGGTGGGTCGTGGAACGCACCCTCGCATGGCTCACCGCCTGTCGCCGGCTGGCCCGCGACTACGAGCGCCACCCCGCCGTATCCGAAGCCCTCGTCCGCTGGGCCGCCATCGCCGGCATGACACGGCGCATCAGCCGCGGCCAACCCGCACGCCGTCAAGCCCGTCGCACCTTCACCTGGGCCTGATCAACCCCATCTCAAACACGCTCTCAGTGCCATCGACGCAGTGTAGGGCGCTGCTAGACCCGGTGATCATGTTCGTGCTGGGCAATCATCTCGGCACGTCCGCGCGCCGCCACTCGTCAACCACTGCCGACGACGGATCCCGTAGCAGCGGAAGTACCTCGCGCACGACAACCGCCTCGAGCAGGCGCAGGCCGCGTACCGCCTCGGCGCTGGTCGAGTCGGCAGGGGCGGACACGCGGGACATCATGCCACCAGGCGATACGTCCGGGAGCCCGGACCGGCCACCGCTGCGGATGGCCGGCAACCGCCCTACCGTGACCTGGTGCGCCGAGCCCTGGTCTCCGTTGCCCTGGCCGTGGTGCTCGCCACTGCGGCTGGCTGCGGCGGAGGCGGCGAGGAGTACGCGCCGCTGCGGCACCCGTTCCGGGGGGCGACCCTGGTCGTGGACGCCGACAGCCCGGCCGCGCACTGGCGTGACGACCATGGCGCACGGTGGGTGGACCCGATCGCCGACACCCCGCAGGCCCGCTGGCTGACCGGGCCGGCGGACCTGGCCGACCTCCGGACCTACCTGGACGCCGCCCGAGATCGGCGTTCCCTGCCGCTGATCGTGATCTATCACGTGCCGAACCGGGACTGCGGCCGGGACGCGGGCGGCGCGGCTGACGCCGAGGCGTACGACCGGTTCATCGAGCGCACGGTCGCGGTGCTCGGCGACAGCCGGGCCGCCGTCGTCCTGGAGCCGGACGCCGTGGCCGACGAGTGCTACGACGATGCCCGGGCGGCTCTGCTCGTCCACGCCGTCCGCCGGCTCTCCGACGCCGGGCAGTACGTCTACCTCGACGCGGGGAATTCCCCCTGGCGCAGCCCGGAGGAGATGGCCGGACGGCTCCGCCAGGCCGGCGTGGCGCGGGCGGAGGGGCTCGCGGTGAACGTGGCCAACCGGCAGTCGACCGCGGACAGCCACCGGTGGGGACTGCGCCTGTCGGACCTGGTCGGCGACCGGGAGATGCTCATCGACACCTCGCGCAACGGCCTGCCCGCCCCGCCCGACGACCAGTGGTGCAACCCGCCCCGCCAGGCCCTCGGCCAGCCGCCGACCACCGCGCCCGGCCTGCCCCGCGTGGCGGCGCTGCTGTGGATCAAGAGTCCAGGCGAGTCGGACGGCCCCTGCGGTCGAGGCGAACCCGTGCCGGTGTCGTCTGGCCGGCGCAGGCCCAGGCCCTGATCGCGGGCTCACCCTGGCTGCCGGCCACCGCCAGGCGGGCGGCTGCCGGCGTCACCACGCCGGTCCGGTGACCGCCTGGGCACCTCCACCATCACGGACTCTGGTGGCGTCACTGCGCCGTGTCGGGGTGTGGATCGGGGCGGGCCGCGGGGGGCGGGCTGCCCGCCCCGATGCCGAGGTCACACGACCTCCATCCTTCACAGGCGTCGCCGCTGGGTGCGGCGTTACGTCCTACCGGCCCACTCCGGCCGCCCCCGCGGCTGGTTACGCAGCCTGCTCGGGGATGACGGGGGCCGGTGGAGGCGGTGCGGGCTGCGGCGTGGCGACCTCGCCGGTGCGGCGCAGTTTCTGCCACTTGAGGCGGCCCCCGCTGAGCGCCGTGATCGCGGAGTGCAGCAGCACCAGGTACATGACCTGGCGGTAGAGGAACTGCTGCAGCGGCAGGGCCCATAGCGGGCGTAACGGTTCGCGGTCGAGGCGGAACGCCAGGATCGCGGTGATGATCTGGACGGTCAGGATGGCGAGCCAGGCGATGACGGTCTCGTACCGGTCGAGGAAGAACAGGCCGTAGACGGCGAAGATGTCGACGACCGGAGCGAGTAGGGGAAGGATGACGGAGAAGAGCGCGATGAACGGCACGCCGCGCCGGCCGAAGCGTCCGGACGGCCCGGTGTCGGTGAGGGCCCGGCGGTGGCGCCAGAGGGCCTGCATGGTGCCGTAGCTCCAGCGGTAGCGCTGCCGCCACAGGTCCGGCAACATGCTCGGCGCCTCGGTGCGCGCGACCGCCTTCTCCTCGTACACCACCCGCCACCCGGCGCGGTGGATGCCCATGGTGAGGTCGGTGTCCTCGGCCAGGGTGGCCCGGCTGAGGCCACCGGCAGCGAGGACGGCCTCCCGGCGGAACGCGCCGAGCGCGCCCGGGATGGTCGGCATGCAGTGCAGCGTGTCGTAGAGCCGCCGGTCCAGGCTGAACCCGATGACGTACTCGATGTGCTGCCAGCGGCCCAGCAGCCGCCGCCGGTTGCCCACCTTCACGTTGCCGGCCACCGCGCCGACGCGGGGGTCGGCGAACGGCTGCACGAGGCGGTGGATCGCGTCGGGGTCGACCACCGTGTCGGCGTCGACCATGACGAGCAGGTCGTTGCGGGCCAGCGCTACTCCCGCGTTCAGTGCGGCGGCCTTCCCACCGCCGGGGATGCGGGCCACCCGCACGTTAGCCAGCCTCAGCCGCTCCACCGCCTCCGCGGTGCCGTCGTCGGACTCGTCGTCGACGACCAGCACCTCGATCCCGGGATGGGTGCCGGAGGCCAGGGAACGGACCGCTGCCGCGATCGTCGTCCGCTCGTTGTAGGCCGGCACGATGATCGTGACCGGGTCGGTCACCTCGCCGCCCCAGGACCAGGTGGGGGCCCGGCGGTGGCGAGCGTGCCGGAGCGCGTACCCGAACAGCAGCAGCGTGCGGGCCAGGGTGAGCAGGCCGACCACGATGAGCAGCAACCACAGCAGGCGCACCGTGGCATCGGCGGCCCGCACCCCCCACACCAGCAGTGCACCGCGGATCTCGTCGGCGGTGCCCAGCCGCGCGGTGCTGCCGAACTGCCCGCCCAGCCCCTGTGAGACGGTGGTGAACCGGTAGCCCCGGGCCTGCATCTGCGGGATGAAGCGGTCCAGGGCGGCGATGGTCTGGGACCGGTCGCCGCCGCTGTCGTGCATCAGGACGACGGCTCCCCGATCACCTTCCGGGGTGGCGTTACGAACGATCGCGTCCGGGCCGGGACGGGCCCAGTCCTGGCTGTCGGTGTCGTTGAACACCGACACGTACCCCCACGTGCCGGTCTCCTGCACCACCCGCCAACTGTCGTCGTCCAGGGCGTCAACGCCGCTGGAGTACGGCAGTCGGGCGAGGCCGGTGGTGACGCCGGTGGTGTAAGCGATCGCCGCCTGAGTCTGTGAATATTCCAGCTTTCGCCGCCAGGGCGGCAGGTCTGTCATCTCGGGGTGGGTGAAGGTGTGGATGCCCAGCTCATGGCCCTCCCGGGTCATCCGCTTCGCCAGGTCGGGGTACCGGCTGATCTGTGAGCCCACGACGAAGAAGGTCGCCGGCGCGTGATGGCGGCTCAGCACGTCGAGCATCTTCGGCGTCCACACCGGGTCCGGTCCGTCGTCGAAGGTCAGCGCGATCGTGCTCGCCGGCATCCGCCGCGCGACCACGTGCCCGCTGCGCGGGTCGACCACCGTGCCCGCGTCGCGCACCGCCGCTGGCACCGCGCCCGCTCCGGCCGGGCCGCCGGCGCGATGGTCGGGCGTGAAACGAGCGTTGGCGTACGCGCCGACGGCGAGCAGATTGAGCAGAATGAACGTCGCTACGGCGGCCAGGATCCAGCGACGCCGGCTGCGCCGCCGCCGCCGTGCCTGCGCCAGGGGGGCTCGGGGCGGCGGCGCTGTGTCATCGGTGGCCGGTACGCGCCGGCCTCCACGCCAGACGCCCATCAGGCCGACGACCCGAGCACGTCCACGCCCTGCATCACCCAGAACGCGAGGATCAGCGCGAGAGCGAGCACGACCAGGGCGTACGTGACCATCCGCAACCGGCGACCGCGACGCCCCGAGCCGTCTACGAAGATCGCAGCGGTCACATCCGGCGGCTGTAGCAGCTCGGTGTGGGGGTCGGCAGGTTCAGCGGCGGTCGACGGTTCCGCCGCAGGGACAGGGTCAGGCCCGGCGACCGGAGCCGGATTGCGCCGGTTGATCGGCACCCGGGCAACCACGCGGACCCGGGCGAAGGCGCGGGTTGGCCGCGCTCGTTCGACATGACCCTCGTTCATCTCTCCCACGGCGGGAAGAACTACCCTTGTTTGTTGATCACGAATCGCTGACCTGCGAAGATCCTGTTTCTCGTCCACCGGTGACAAGCGGTCGGCCGGCGGCGGGACCCGGGTCGCGCGGACGCGGTGAAGGCCGCCGGGCCTATCCGGCGGCCTTCACCCCTCAGCTCCTGAGCAGTGGGTGTCGATGCTCAGCCGAGCAGCGACAGGATCCGGTTGAGCAGGGCGACGATGCCGTTCAGGCCCCCGCCGCCGCCGGTGTTGTCGAGCAGGCCTGCGACCGCGCAGAGCAGGTTGCCGAGGAGGTTGCCCGGCCCCTGCTGGGCGGTGATGTCCAGCACGATCTCGTCGAGGTGGACCACGAGGCCGAGCAGGTTGAGATCCAGCGGCCCGAGGTTGAGGTGCAGGATGTCGCACGTGCCGGCGGCCTGCAGCGGCACGGTGACCTGCTGCGTTACGGTGCCGAGCGTCGTACCCAGCGAGTTGGTGAGAGTGCCGGTGAGCGTGCCGACGGCGGCAAGCTGACCGTTCTGGTTGATGAATCGGGTGGGCGTGAACGTTCCGGCGAAGGCGCCGGTGCCGCCCAGGGCGTCGGTGAAGCTGCCCGTGACCGGTGTGGCCACCGTCGAGGCGGCGGGTGCGACGGCCGGAGCCTGCTGCGCCACCGGGGCGGCCTGAGCCACGCCCGTGCTGCCGAGGACGAGACCCGCCGCGGCGGCGAGCGCAGCGGCGGTGGTTCCGAGGCGTGCTACACGCATGTGCTGTTCCTTCCTCTCGGTTGCTCTTGCGTCGTAGCTCCTACCCCTATCGAGCAGGGCAAACCTTTTGAGAACAATTCACATTGGAGTGGTTGCATGCCTCGTCGAGGCCGCATGAGCGGCACAAAGAAACGGCTCATCGGTCACAGGTCGCCGACATCCGGGCGCGAAAGGGCATCAGCCGGGGTGGGCTGGCGCGCCGCATTGGTATTACTTGGAACCGGCCGAGAGGAAGGTGGCCATGTACCGGATCATGGGCCCGTGCGGCTCGCCGTAGTCGAGAATGACGTCCGGGGAGCCGCCAGGTAGCGCAGGCGCCTCACCTGGCGCCCGGCGGTTGACCCTCACGAGGGCGTTCACGCGCACACCGCGATCAGTGCCCGTGACCAGTCCGCTCGTGATGACGACAACAGTCGAACCATCCGCTTCCGGGTCCAGCGGCAACTCGCCTGGGACTGACGGGTCCGGAGTTGCTGCCATGCACCGGTGACTATTTCCCGCGCGATGGTGGCAAGTCGATCGCCGGCGGCCATGATCAGTGCATCTTCCGGCTCCATTTACGATCGACGATTCCTAGGGCATCGGGTAACGCCGCTCACCCTCGCCCCCGACCTGCTAGCCAACCCATGCCGCCGACCGTACAGGCAAGCCCCGGCCATCCCAGCCAGCCACCGCGTCGCAGGCCAGAGATCATCGTCATGGCTGCCATCTCAACGAAAGGGCAGGCTCGTGCCGAGAAGCCGCTGCGCCAGCAGCTTCCCCGCGTCATGGTTGAGTAGCGCCTGTCGCTAACGGTTAGAGAAACTGGATCACCGGTCGGCGGCCGCTGCGAGCAGGAGGTTTTGGTGGGACTGCACTACGTCAAGGCGCTCCTGATGTGCAAGCGTGCGGGGACGTTGCTGAGGTTCTGCCTTCCCGTCGACGAAGAGGTGCCGGTCGGGTTCCGCTGCCAGCCAAGCGACCCCCGGGAGGGCGCTGAGGAGTTGCCGGCGCTGTGTGGGTCGTGTCGCCTTCTCGCCTTGGACTCGCAGCGGTTGCAGGCGCAGGTCGTAGGGCAGGTGTCGGAGGGTTGGGCTAGGCATGAGCGGGTTGGCGCGGTGGTGGTCGGCTGCTGACGGCGAGCGCCCGACCCGACATGGCAGCTACGCGGCCGGGATCGACGCGTGAAGGTCTCTATCCGGGTGGCTCGTGCTCGGCATGCGGCCGTTCTTGGTCGATATGCGGGTAGTGCAGCCAAGCTTTTGCCACGCTGTCCGGAATTCTGCCTCGTCACGATCAGTCCACCTCGCTACAACGATCGGCCGGTAGGGGCAGCGCACTCTGACGAGCCCCAGGCGGAAGGCGTGTGCGGTGCCGCGACACGCCGGTTCGTTGACGGAGGAGACCGCCGCTTCGAAGCCGTCGACTGGGCGCCGCTTCTCGGCGACGTCCGGCGTCGCCTTGAACAGAGGGCCTGGCCTCGACAACGCTGACGGGATCGCCTCGTAGACCAGCGCCTGACCTTGCCAGTCTGCGACAGGCGTGCGGGAATGCCCGCGGCCTCACGATGGCAACCTCGGCGGTGACCAGTTCGAGCGCGCGCGCCACCGACGCGCCGATATTGCCGATGAATGGCGACGATATCGGTGAAATTGTCAGCATCACAGCATATCTCCTGGTCTCCCTCTGCTCCGGTCGACCCCTGTGAGCCGGCCAAGCAGCCAAACCTGGCGCGGGCCGCATGAGATCGCCGTAACGCTGGCATCCCACGTAGCGCTTGGTTGGTCTGAGACCGAGTAAGTCTTCCCGCCCCGATCAGCGCCCCGCGGGGCTCACCCTGCAGCCTTGGACCTAGTCCGATGAGCTTCAGCGCTGCCGGGCGGTATGACGAGCATCCACCGATGTCATGGCTGTGAAGTTCGGCCGCACGGGCTGGAGCCGGAGTGGGAGGAGGCCTATGGTCGCGGAGCTCACGACGGCGGGGCGAGAGCGAGAAGTACTGGCAGCTGTAGCGGACGCGATCGTCATGGCCGCACAGGGCAAGGCGTTACGCGTCACGGTGACCTGCTCTCCGGCGCGCCTGCCCTTCGCCGGACATCTGGCCAGAGCCCTGCACGCTCGGGGCCGGGCTTGTCGCTGCCTGCCGCCCACGCCTGCCGGCGCGCCGTCAGGGCGTCCAGGCGCGGCTGCTCACCTCGTTGAGGACACGACGCTGAACGTGATCATCGCTGGTCCGCGCACGACTGTCAGCCAAGATGATTGCCACGTGAATATCCGCGTCATCGAGGACGGATGGGAAGCCTTCCCTGCCCCGCATTTGGATGGCTCGGTTGCCGTAAGCAAGGGCGATAGCAGCCATGGACCGGACCTCGTGGTGGACTACAGCAATCCTGACCACCCACTTGTCCGCCCTGTACCAGTCCCCGCACCACCCCCGATGCGATCGTCGGCGCGCCCGGTTGCGCAAAGGTCGGCGAATGACCGCCCCCATGGGTCAGCAGCCACACCACATCCATTGCGGAGGTGACGGCCACGAATGCAGCGTCGAGGCTCTGCTTCCCCTGGTAGGCGCGGTCGTGGCACTGGCCGTCCGTTGCCTCACCGGCCTTGAGCCGGAGCTCACGTTGCCGCAATACCGGATCCTGCAGCTGCTCGATTCGCGAGGACCACGACGCGTCAGCGAGATCGCCGCCGAGTTAGGTGTCATGAGGCCCGCCGCCTCTCGACTGTGCGACCGCCTGCAACGTCACCGGCTAGTCGAGCGGCGCAGCGGCCTCGCTGACAGGCGCGAGGTGCACTTGCACCTCACACCAGCTGGCGCCGCGCTTCTCGGCGAGATCATTAATCGCCAGCGAGCCGCCCTCAGCGACCTGGCCGCGACTCTTCCCAACCTCGACATCCGACCGCCGCATCGGCCGTAGCTCACGGACGGGCCGAACGGCCGGCGCGGTCAAGCCAGCGGTCCTGCGTCGGCTGGACCAGACCGCCCCCAGAACGGATGGTGCCGGTGCCGTGCCTGGGGAGGACGACTGAGTGCCACGATTGGTGCGCCGATCCGGCACGCTGGCGCGTTCATGGCCTGGTCGGGCTGTCGGGCTTGGGTAGGAGGGAAGCCTCGGGTACGTTGACGGCACCCCCTATTGGGGCGCACCTTCAGGCGGGTTGGTAGCGGTGTGTTAGGCGATGAGGCCCGGCTGGCCTCGGTACGGGCGACTGCGCTGGCTGCTGTACCGGACGAGGCGTTGGATCGCTTCGCACGCATGGTTGCCAAGGTCATCGGCGTTCCGGTGGCTCTGGTGTCGCTCGTTGACGACGTCCGTGAGTACTTTCCCGGCGCGACCGGGCTGGCCCAACCGTGGGCTACCACTCGTCAGACGCCGCTGGGTCATTCCTCCGGCCAATCGGTCGTCATGGCGGCCAAGCCTCTTGTGATCACGGATGCTCGCGGCGATGATCGCGTGTGCGACAGCCCCGCGATCGAGGGTCTCGGGGTCGTCGGGTACGCCGCGATGCCACTGCTCGACGACCAGGGCAATGTCATCGGCTCCTTGTGCGCGATCGACACCTCGCCTCGGACCTGGACCGACGCCGAACTCGATCTACTGGCTGACTTGGCCGCCGCCTGCTCGGCGAAATTGCGGCTACGCATCGCTAACAGCCGAGTCCGGCGTGAGCTGGAGGCCCGGGTCGCCGCCCAGACGGCGGTCGAGCAACTGTCCAACCGACTGGCGCTCGCTTTCGACCGCCGCCAAGTCCTGCTCGCCGCCAGTACGGCACTGGCCGGCACGGAGACCTTCGAGGACGTCGTCGCCGCGGTCGCCAACGTCGTCCGTGGCAATCTCGGCCCGTCCTTCGTCGGGTTACTGGTGCGAAATGAGCAGAACCTCCTTGATCTGGTCGGCCCCACCGATCTGCCGCCTGCGGTTGCCAAATGGCTACCCATCTCGCTCGACGACCCGCTGCCTGCGGCCAACGCCGTGCGCGCCGGCGAGCTCGTCTTCCTCGACGGCAGAGCATCGATCCTCGCTCGCTACCCGCACCTCGCCGACGCGATCGAAGCGGTGGGCTGGCACGCCATCGCGGCCGTCCCAGTGCCGGGCCTCCGTCAGCCCCTGGGCGCCCTGTTCTTCGCCTGGCCGCAGTCCCACCACTTTGACGTCGACGAACAGGCCCTCATCACCTCACTCGCCGGCCACGTCGCCAACGCACTACAACGGGCCAGCCACTTCCAAGACCGAGTAGATGCAGCCAGGACCTTGCAACGTGCCATGCTCAGCCACCTCCCCCGGTTCAATCATCTTGAGCTGACGGCTCGCTATCAGCCGGCGCACCACCGCGATCAGGTCGGCGGCGACTGGTACGACGCGGTCAAGATCGAGAAGGATACGCTCGCCGTCGTCATCGGGGACGTTGCCGGACACGACATCAACGCCGCGGCGCAGATGGGGCAGCTCCGTTCCATCCTGCGCGGCTACCTCATCGACCGGCAGGAACCACCGTCGGCCTTGCTCCGGCGCCTCGACAACGCCAACCATCTGCTCGGCAACCCATCGATCGCCTCAGTGATCCTGGCCTACGTCGGCGCCACGCCAGACGGCTCGCACCTCCTGCAATGGTCCAACGCCGGGCACCCCCCGCCCGTACTCATCGACTCGGACGGCAGCGTACGGGCACTGGCCGGCCGCAATCCGTTGCTCGGCGCGAGTCGCCTCGTCCGCCGCACGAACCAGCAGCAGCCGCTGTCCCCCGGTTCGACACTGGTTCTCTACACCGACGGGCTGATCGAGCGCCGGTCGGAGACGTTCGAGGAAGGTGCCGCTCGACTGCACTCGTGCCTGGCCGACCACGCACACCTTCCCCTGGACGAGCTGGTCGACACGATTGTCGCAACCGTCCCCGACCCAGCACACGAAGACGACATCGCCGTCATCGCGCTCCGCCTACCCAACTACGCACCATCGCCTCAAAGCTGGGTAGGAACGAGCTGAGGCAGGGTCGGGAGGTGCAATGACAGACCAGGATCGTTCGCCGCCGTCGCGCGGGCCGGCGCGACAGACGGCGCTGCTCTCCGCCTCCTTCACCCGTGACAACTTCGGGGCCCTTCGCCACGTCATCGCGGCGCAGGCAGCAGCAGCCGGCCTGTCCGGGGACCGGCTCGAAGATTTCGTCCTGGCCGTCAATGAACTGATCATCAATTCTGTCCGACATGGCGGCGGCCGCGGCAGTGTCCTTATACGGCCCAGAGGGCATGTCGCCCTCACCTGCGAGATACGGGACTACGGCGGCCCCAGCCAACTCCCGCGGATCCCCGACAACCCGCCCACCGGCGTTGGGGGCCGAGGACTCTGGCTGGCTCGCCGCGTCACCGACGCGCTCACCCTGCAATCGACCAACAGGGGCCTCACCGCCACCGTGACCATGGCTCTGTAGCGGCACCCTGGTCCGACAAAGTCCGGCCTACAGGCATGTGTCTGTCGCTCAAAAGGTCAGCCACTTCTCACTCGCTGATGATCTGGCGCTTCCCTCCGGCACTACTGGTCGTCTCTCTGATCAGCGTTTGGCGGCCCGCCCAGGGCCCAGACAACCCAACGGCCCGCGTGCGAGGTTCGGCACCTCTCGACCTAGACGGAGGCGGGAACCCCGGCCGCGCCTTGCTGCCTTGCTGCTGGGTGGGCAGTTTTCCGGCCCAACGACCTGCTCGGCGCTCCCATTCCTCAGCGGTGGGAGAAGCGAAGGAGCTTCGGCGAAGCCGAAGCTCCTTCAGCCGCATCCAGCCTTCTGAGCACACGTCGTATACCCGGCTCCGGAGGAATAAACTTTCGATCTTGGGTGGCTTCGCGCAGCGCTGGCTCGGGACAATGCAACGCGACGGCGCCGTCGTCGCGTGGCCGGTGGCGCTTCTGGGTACCAGGTGGCCGTGGATATGGACCTGGAACTGTGGCAGGCGTTGGCCGCGCGGCACCGGCAGTGTGAGGACGATTCGCGCCGGTGTCGCGACTGCCAGGCGTACTGGCCGTGCTCCTACCGCCTCCTGGCGGGTCGTCAGCCGCTCACGACGGTCGGAACGGGTACCTCGGTTGCCCAAAGGTCGCTCTCGACGGCCTAGGCTCGGGACGATCGGCGGGACATGCAAGGAGGGTGGCTCTCGCCAACGCCTGTACGACGGGCCCGACGCCGATCTTCGGCCGCGTCCGTCGGCCGGCTTGGCTGTACAGTCGCTGCGCCACTCCTGCTCCAGTCCAGCCAGGTCTCCGGCGAGCGGTGTGAGGACCTGCCCGGAATCCGTCGTTACGCCGAGCACGGGCCCACGCGAGCAGGAGTACGCCGGTTGGGGGCGCCAGCGCGCACAGCAGCAGTGCGGCGGCCGAGGTCAGCAGCATCACCGGGACGAATCGGCGGCGGTCCAGGACGCCGCCGAGCGGCACGAGCAGCAGCACGCAGACGGCGTACCCGACCTGCGCGGTGACGAGCCAGCCGGCCCTCGCGGTCACGGCGCCCAGGTCGCTGCCATGAAGCCGAGTAGCGGCTGCGCCCAGTACCGGTTCGCGTTGGCCGCTCCCGCCGTCAACCCGAACAGGAACGTCAGCCGACGGCCCATCTCCGACGGCGGCGCCATGCGGGGTGCTGCCTCCTGCCACGCTAAGGCGTGGGATCTGGCGAGGGCCTTTGAGCGAGCCGAGCGTGGCAGGGCCGCACCCGCCGGCTCGCCGTTCCCTTGCCCGCGCAGATGACACTGACGGTGTGAGCTCGGCAATCCGGATCCGGCTGGCGGTGCTGACCCTCTGCGTGGTGGTCGCCGCCGCGGTCGGTCTGCGGCTGGGCTGGAGGAGCGCGCGGGTGGACCCACCCTCACCACCCCCTGTCTGTCAACTCATCCGGGCTGAGGTTTTCGACCTTCTCGTACCTCGGCGCGGGCCGCTCCAGGCCGAGGGTGAGGAGCCGAGCGTCCCTGGTACTCGTTCGAACTCTGCCGAGCCGAGAGTGCGTCCAACACGGATGGGCAGCGGGCCTCGCTGTGGGTGGCCTTGGCCCGCTTCGGTCGGCACGACGGCCAGAGCCCCCGGTGCGTCGACCGTGACGGATTGCCGATGATAATTGTCAATCGGATCAACCACCCGGTCGTGCTTGGAGACGGTGCTGTCTACACCGTCGCGGGCGATCCCGCCGGCGGCCGAGTCGTCAATTTCACCACCTGCCTTGGCACCTATCTCGTCTGGGTCAGGTACGAGGTTGTGGGTTCCACGGACGCTGCTGCCGTCGAATCGGCCACCATCGTCGCCCAGGAGGTGCTCTCGTGGCTCTGATGTGGCCCCCGTGGGCAGGGGATCTCAAGAACAGCCTGCCACGCCGTACTCCCATGGCGCGGCGGGCTCTCGTCCGTGCATGGCTGTTTGCTCTGGTCGCGGTGTCGCTCGTCATCGCCGCGGGGGTTCTCGGCTGGCACCTCGCCCGGCTGGCCGCACCCACCGTCGTGCGCTGGCAGATCAACGGTATCGATGCGAGCAGCGATTCGCCGCCACGGCCGCGCCTGCCCCCGTCTCCGTTCGCGCGATGACTTCTACCCTCCGCCGTCCACGTCTCGGGCCAACCGGTCCACGCCGACACCAACGTTCTCCAGCTCGGTGGTGCACGACCCGGACAGCAACCCGGGATCTCGTCATGCCGCGGCCCGCCGTTGCAGCACAGCTGCGCCCGCCGCGCCGTGGCCACCTCGAGACAACGCCGGAACGACAGATAGACGATTCACAGCATTCATGTGAAGCGACAGCCTGCTTGAATTGCAGTAATGCTGCGGACACCAGAGGGGGCAGGTATGGCTACCACGACGGTGTTTACAAACGGCGATCTCTCAAGGGGTGAGGGCCCGAATGAGGGCCGTATCGTGCGCGTGCGTTTCGGCGACGAGTGGACGAACGCTTACCGTCGCCATGAACTTACGAGCGACGAACGCCTGGAGACAGACGGGGTAGTCATCGAGCGCGTCAGTCTCGACGGTCCCGTACTTGAGGTGGTCGGGAGAGCGGAACTCGCAGCCCGCGGGATCGCCGCAGACGAGCTGAACCGCGGCCTCAAGCGCTTTTGTGTCATGTACACCCGGGGAGCGGTCGCCCGGAGCGACGCCGACGCCGGCAAGACGCTGCTGCAGGTGGCGTTCGACGACACCGCGTCGGCAGACCGCTACGAGCGCTACGAGCTGACGGCCGACGACCTCGTGCGCACGGACGGAGCGATCGCCGAGAGCTTCGGCCCGGACGGACGGCTTATCGAGGTGATCCCCCTCGCTGAGCTCGCGCAGCGCGGCGTCGACCCGCACTTCCTGTCCACCGAAGAATTGGCAACCGGAGCAACCGGGGTAACCGGGGTAACCGCTGCCGCCACCGGCAGATGCCTTCTCGAAAGTGGAGGCTGCGGTGGCCTCCGCTGCGACCAGGACACATGCACGGGAGCCTGCACCCTGGAGACGAGCGGCTCGCTCAAGTGGTGTAAATGCAGCTGACGCGCCCTTGACGCCCAGCAGCTCAACGTCGCACCGATGTCGGGACACGAGGGGCGTGTCCGACGCTACGGGGCGCCGAGAGACGAGGATCTGGGAGGGCTCGTAGCGGCCACGCGCCAGGCGGGTGCACCCGCGTGCGGGTGGCCGTGGCCCACCGCCATGACCTCGATCTCGACCCGACCGGCACCGCCCACGTCGCCGATGTCGTCCGTCGCGATGAACTGGTGATCGCCATCGGTGACAACGCCCATGAGGAGCTGAACTAGCTGCCGCTGCTCGCCTAGCGCTTCGCCCCGCCAGCGGCTACGGGCTCTCGCCCGGGTGGAGAGACACCACCGCGACGGCCGCCCGTCGCGCTGTTCCTTCCTCACCCGCTTCCCTCGCAGCGTCACCATCATCCACCGCCGGGACACCTTCCGCGCCAGCCGAATCAGTCCGACCGCGCGCTGACCAACGACAAGATCCGCGTGACGTGGAACAGCGTGGTCGAGGAGATCCTCGGCCACGACGGCGCCGTCGCCGGAGCTCGGCTACGGGACATCCGCACCGGCGAGACCCGGGTCTTGGACGTCACCGGCGTGTTCGTCGCCATCGGCCACGACCCGCGCAGCGAACTGTTCCGCGGCGAGGTCACCCTCGACACCGACGGCCATCGGCCCACCGAACGCCACGGTCGGTCAGCCGCGCGAACATCGGACGGGCGAGCAGAACTCCGCGGTCCCGCGCCTGGCGGACGCTGGGCACCATGACGATGCCGCCGAGGTCGCTGGCACCGCCACCAGCACCACCGGCGGCCCTGCGGGTGGCCACACCGAACAGAACCCGACCGTTGACGTCGTCCGGCATGAACCGCGCCGGGCGCAGGGTGAGCCAGGTGGCCTCGGCGACCCGGGACACCTCCGCCAAGACCTGCGCCGCGGAGTTACCTCCACCGACGATCACGACCCGCTGCCCCCGGAACTGCTCCGGCGAGCTGTAGTGCACCGTGTGCAGCTGCTGGCCGGCGAACTCCTCACGGCCCGGGATGTCGGGAACGTACGGGCACTCCCACGTACCGGTGGCGGAGATGACGTACCTGGCCCGCCAGCTCCCGTCGCCGCTCTCCACCGCCAAGCGCTCCCCGGAACGCCGCACGTCATGGACCCGGACCGGCCGACGCGTCCGCAGGTCGTACCGCTGCTCGTAGGCCCGTACCTAGTCCACTACATGCCCGGCGGTCGGGAGCTCCTCGCCCTCCTGCCGAGGCATCCCCCACCCCGGCAGCGGGCTGTACTCGGCCGGAGAGAACAACCGCAACGAGTTCCAGCCATGCCGCCACGCGCCACCGGGCTGCGACTGGCCGTCGAGGATGAGGTAATCCAGTCCGGCTCGGCGCAGGTAGTAGCCCGCCGCCAAACCCGCCTGCCCGCCCCCGACGACCACCACGTCACACGACCCCGGACACGCTCCCGGCACCTCCTCCGCCCGCAGATCATCATGCCGAGTGGCCCAAGGCCCAGACACGCTGGGCCGATGCCGGCACTCGCCCATCCGGCTGGAACGGGTCAATCCGGCTCATTACCCGCGAACTGATCGCGATCGGCTCCTGGTTCCACGGTTCGGTGGTGTGGGTGGAACGATGGAGGACGTGCCAACTGCGAAAACAACTATGCCTGGGATCTCGCCGCTCGCTGGCGAGCCGATCAAGCGTGCCGACGCCGAGCGGCTCGCGGGAGTGCTGAAGGCCGTCGCCGACCCGGCCCGGCTTCGATTGCTCAGCCTGATCCAGTCCGCTCCCGAGGGCGAGGCGTCCGTCAGTGACCTCACCGCGCCGCTTGGCCTCTCCCAGCCGACCGTGAGTCATCACCTTCGGATCCTCACTGAGGCCGGCCTGCTCGAGCGCGAGAAGCGGGGCGTCTGGGCGTACTACCGGCTGGTGCCGTCCGCGATCTCGGCGATCGCCGACCTGTTGACACCGCCCCGCAAGCGGGCGACGAAGAAGGCCCGCTGAGCGGCACCCTCTGCGCTTCGGGCCAAGACCGGTGCGAGCGGTCGGAGTGAAACAGCAGCCGCGACGCGGACCGGGGCTGGGTCTGTGCGTCGGTCAGCGAGGCGTCGATCCTGTCTGACAGGCACGGCACCCATGCCAAGCTTCGGGTTGCCGTCGGCGCGGGCCCCATAGGCTTGCCCGGCCCAGGGCCTATGTCGCTCGGGACGGACCAACTTTTTAGGCGACGCTGCGTAGCCGCCGAACTGGCGTCGTCGGGCCGCTGCCCTGAAGGTTGTCCCAGCGGCGCTGGAGGGCATCCACCAACTGCTGCTGCATGGCCTCGGTGACGTGACTGTAGATTCCTCGCACTCCGCCGAGGCGGTGTCCGAGGCGGCGGGCTTGGGCGATCTCGGGAATGCCGTCTTCGATGAGCCATGTCTTGTGGGTGTGCCGCAGGTCGTGGAAATGCATGCCGGGAAGGATCGGTGGGACGCCGCGTTTCGGATCGCCGGCGACGGCGGGCGTCCAGGCACGGCGGTTGAAGTTGGACCGGCGCTGGTGGCACCCCCGTGCTCCGGCAAACACGATTTCGTACGGGTGGTCGTTGAGGTGGGCAGCGAGGAGATCCGTCAGGAAGCGCGGTAGCCGGATGCGGCGAACCGAGTCGTTGGTCTTGGGGGGCCCGAGGGACAGCTTCCCCTCGACCTCGTGCAGCGCGCCGATCTCAGGGTGCACGTAGATGCTGCCGTTGGCGAGGTCGAGGTTGGCGCGAGCGAGGCCGGCGAGTTCTCCCCATCGCATGCCCGTGTAGCGGCGGCGAGGATCATCAGCCCGTCCGCCGGCGGGCCTGGCGGGCGACGATGGCGGCGACTTGTTCGGCGGTGGCGTGGGGTGGTTCGGCGCGGATGCCTTTGGGGATGCGGATGCCGCGGCAGGGGTTGAAGGGGATTCGTCGGTCTTCCACCGCCTCTTGCAGGATCATCGACAGGACCATGATCACGTCGGTGACGGATCGGGGTGCAAGTCGCGTGCCGAGGGCGACGGCGAGGGTCTTGATGTGTTGGCGGCGGATGTCGACCAGGGGCAGCGGACCGAGGGCGAGCAGGATGTGCAGCCGCAGGTGGCTGCGGTAGGCGGCCCAGGTTGCGGGCGATGCCTGGTGGGTCTGCTCCCAGATCGGTACCCAGTCGCTGAGGGGGATGCGTCCGCCGCGCGGGTCGATGAAGGTGTCGCGGGCGACTTCCACGTCGATTTCCTTGGCGCGGATGGTGGCGTCGGCGCGGCGTTCGTGCGTGGAGTCGGTGGTGACGGTGCCGTCGGGCATGCGGAGGCGGACGCGGAACTTGATGCCGCGCTTTCCCCCTAGGGAGTGTCTTCAAAGGATCTTGGTGTCGGATGATGTAGGGCGTGGGTCGTCGCTACGAGTTGTCTGACGTCGAGTGGGAAGCGCTGTCG
>NZ_JBEXLM010000033.1:0-69872 GCF_040609975.1 Micromonospora sp. NPDC004551
GAGAAGGGTCTGAAGCAGGTCGACGGCTGGCAGGACATGCCGCTGACCGAGGCCGCCCAGACCGTGCAGGTCTCGGCCTACCCGGACGCCTACGCGCAGTGGGAGCAGCAGGCCGCCGACATCGTCGCCCACAACTGGAACAGCTGACCCCAAAAACGAACCACTGGCCGGCACCCCGAACGACGGGGTGCCGGCCAGCGGCGTATCCGGAGCTCAAAGGACAGCGCCCCCAGCCCCCAAGCGCAACCCAAGGTCAGGAGGAGCCGGAGCGACGATGCCCGGCGACGACGTCGACCAGCGCCGCCACCAGGGCCACCGTGATGATCCCGACGGCCAGCAGCAGCGAGTGCCGGTAGGCGACGGTGAAGTCGCCCCGGCTGTCGGCCAGCGTGGAGAAGAACAGCGCGCCGACCCCGGCGATGCCGGCCGCCGAGCCGATCCGCTGTCCGGTCTGGAGCATGCCCGCCCCGCTGCCGGCCTGCGGCACGGGCACCTCGGAGAGGGTCAGCGTCTGATTCGGCGCGATGACCAGGCCGCTGCCGAGCCCGGCCAGCAGGAACGGCACGGCGAGGAGCAGCGGAACCGAGTGCCGCGGTTCGTCCCGCAGCACCCACACGGTGGCGAGCAGGCCGAGGATCACCACGAGCAGGCCGGTGGCGACGAGCGGGCGGCCGTACCGGGTGACGATCCGGCCGCCCACCGCCGATGCGGCCGCCGCGCCGAGGGCGAACGGGGTGATGGCCAGGCCGGCGACGAGCGCGCTGTAGCCGAGCCCGACCTGGAGGTAGAGCGTGAAGATGAAGAAGATCGCGGTGAACCCGGCGAAG
This sequence comes from Micromonospora sp. NPDC004551, assembly GCF_040609975.1. NCBI lineage: Bacteria > Bacillati > Actinomycetota > Actinomycetes > Micromonosporales > Micromonosporaceae > Micromonospora > Micromonospora sp. NPDC004551. The sequence continues at coordinate 828 of NZ_JBEXLM010000033.1, forward strand.
TAGACCAGGCCGATCAGCGAGCCCAGCGTGTACGAGCGCAGCCGGAACAGCCGCAGGTCGAACAGGGGTGGCCGGTGCCGGCCGTACCACCGCTCCCACAGTGCGAAGCCGGCCAGGAAGAGCAGACCGGCGGGGATCAGCGCCCACTTGCCGGCGCCGTGCCACTGCTGCCGCTGGACCAGTGGCAGGAGCACCAGGGTCACCCCGACGCCGAGCAGCAGCACCCCGATCGGGTCCAGCCGGTGGCGGTCCGGCTGACCGGCCGGGCGGGCCGGGATGAGCCGCCAGCCGAGCACCACGGCGAGGATGCCGACGGGGATGTTCACGAAGAAGACCCAGCGCCAGCCGTGCTCCTCCCCGCCGAGCTGGATCAGCAGCCCGCCGAGCAGCGGGCCGACCGCGGTGGAGATGCCGATGGTGGCACCGAGCAGGCCGAACGCCCGGCCCCGCTCGGCGCCGCGGAACAACTGCTGGATCATGCCGCTCACCTGGGGGTTGACCACACCGGCGGCGGCGCCCTGCACCAGCCGGGCGGCGACCAGCCACTCCGGCGAGCGGGCCAGCCCGGCCAGCGCGCTGGTCACGGTGAACAGCGCCACCCCGACCACGAACGCGGTACGCCGGCCGCGCGCGTCGCCGAACCGCCCGGCCGGCACCAGCACCAGACCGAACGTCAGGGCGTAGCCGGACAGCACCCACTGCAGGTCGCTGGGCGTGGCGTGGAGCGCCCGGTCGATCGACGGCACGGCGACGTTGACGATGCTGACGTCCAGCAGGGTCATGAACGCCGCGACCAGCCCGACGCTGAGCGCCTTCCATCGACGCCGGTCGTCGGGTCCGCCGGTGTCCGCCGGCGCCGACGACCGGTCCCTGCTCATCGTGCCTCCCGAAGACCGTCGATCATCCATCCCCGATCGCTACCCGGACCCCGGTGGGGCAAACGACCATGTCACGCGGGCTGGCGAGCGCACCACCGCGGTCCGAAGTCCAGCCCGGCCATCGGGGAGTCCTCCCGGTGCAGCAGCCCCCGCTCGGTGAGCAGGTGCAGCGGCTCACTGAGCTCATCCGGGGACATGCCGGCCTCCTGGGCGATCAGGTCCGGGTAGGGGACGTGCCCCCGCACCTCCAGCGCGGTCACCGCCTGGTACACCCGTTCCTCGATCGCAGACAGCTGTACCTGCTGCATCGCTTCCCTCCTCGGCGTGGACCGCCCGACCGGCGGGCGGTCTGCGCCCGGCGGTTACCCGGGCGGCGTCCGATGATGCCCACCCGATCGGGGGGTCGCGGGCGGCGCGCGCGGGGCGGGGCGGTGACGTCGTGGCCTAGGCTGCACCCGTGATCATCTGGGACCTCGTCGTCGTCGGTGGCGGCCCCGCCGGACTCTCCGCCGCGCACGCGGCGGCCCGGGCCGGCGTCCGCACCCTGGTGGTCGAGCGGGCCACCCATCCCCGGTACAAGACCTGCGGCGGCGGGCTGATCGGCACGTCGCTCACCGAGATCACCGACCGGATCGAGGTGCCCGCGCACGACCGGGTCGACCGGATCACCTTCACCCGGGACGGGCGACGCGGCTTCACCCGCCGGGACTCCGCGCCGCTGGTGGCCATGGTCCGCCGGGAGGAGTTCGACGACCGGCTGCGCGCCGCCGCGGTGGCCGCCGGGGCCGAGGTCCGCGAGGGCGTCGCGGTCCGCGCCGTCGAGCAGGACCCCGACGAGGTACGCCTGCGGCTGGCCGACGGCGACACCGTGCGCGCCCGCGCGGTGATCGGCGCCGACGGCTCCTCCGGGGTGACAGCCCGGCACGTCGGGGTGACCTGGCGACAGGTCGACCTCGGGCTGGAGCTGGAGCTGCCGGTCCCACCCGCCGAGCAGGACCGCTGGCGCGGGCGGGTGCTCATCGACTGGGGCCCGGTGCCCGGCTCGTACGCCTGGGTCTTCCCGAAGGGCGACCGGCTCACCGTCGGCGTCATCGCCGGCCGGGGCGAGGGGGAGCGGACCCGTGCCTACCTGCGTGACTTCGTGGCCCGGCTGGGCCTGTCCGGGGTCACCGCGGAGCACGACTCGGGCCACCTGACCCGGTGCCGGGCGGAGGACTCGCCGCTGCGCCGGGGCCGGGTGCTGGTGGCCGGTGACGCGGCGGGCCTGCTGGAGCCGTGGAGCCGGGAGGGCATCAGCTACGCCCTCCGGTCCGGCCGGATGTCCGGCGAGGCGGTGGCCGAGGGCTCGCTCGACCTCTACGAGCAGGAGGTCCACCTCCGGCTGGTGCCGGAGATGCGCGCCGGGCACCGGCTGCTGGAGGTCTTCACCCGGCGGCCCGACGTGTTCCACGCGCTGCTGGCCACCCCGCCCGGCTGGCGGATGTTCGTGCGGTTCTGCCAGGGACGGGGAAGCTTCAACGGGGTCCTGTCGCACCGTTCGGTGCGGGCCGGCCTGGCCCTGCTGGACCGGCTGCCGCCGTGGCGGCCGGGAGCCGGCGAACGGTCCGGTGCGCGCCCGCGGTAGTCAGGGCACGATGACGGCCCGGCCGTGGATCTCCCCACGGCGCAGCCGCTCGTACGCCTCCGGAGCGTCGGCCAGCGGGAAGGTCTGCACGTCGGCGTGCACCTGACCCGACCGGGCCAGGGCGATCACCTCCTGGAGCTCCGCCCGGGTGCCCCAGAACGGCACCTCGACCGCCGTCTCGAGCGGCAGGGTCGGCGGCTCGTCGGCCACCGGCCGGACCGGCAGGGTGCCGCCCGCCAGGCCGACCAGCAGCACCTGACCGCCGGTGGCCACCACCTGCCGGGCGGTGGTGACGGTGGGGTCGGCGCCGACGAAGTCGAGCACCACGTCCGCGCCGTCCGGCGGCTGACCCACCAGCGCCCGGATCCGGTCCACGCCGTCCGGCCCGGCCTGCACCACCTCATGTGCGCCCATCCGGGTGGCCAGGTCCAGGGCCGCGACGCTCGTGTCGACGGCGATGACCCGCACCGCGGTGGTGGCGACCAGGATCTGCACCGCCATGTGGCCCAGCCCGCCGATGCCGATCACCACGCAGGAGGTGCCCGGGCGCAGCCGGCTCCGCGCCAGCTCGACGGCGTGATACGGGGTCAGCCCGGCGTCGGTGAGCGGGGCCGCCTGCGTCAGCTCCATGTCCCCGACAGGCAGCAGCCGGGACGCGGGCACCACCACGTGTTCGGCCAGACCGCCGTCGCGGCTGAGCCCGATGCCGCCGACCGGAACCGTGCGGCACTGGTTCTCCGCGCCCCGCAGGCAGGCCCGGCAGCGGCCGCAACCGATGATCCCGTAGACCGCCGCCCGGTCGCCGGCGGACCAGCTCGTGACTCCCGGGCCGACCTGGTCGACGGTGCCGGCGATCTCGTGGCCGAGGGTCATCGGGACCGGGAAGGCCCCGGCCGGAGCATCCAGGATGTGCAGGTCGGAGTGGCAGGCGCCGACCGCGCCGACGCGCAGCAGCACCTCACCGGGCCCGGCGGTAGGGGTGGGCACCTCCACCTGCTCCAGCACCCCGGGGGCGGTCATCCGTACCGCGCGCATGGTCGTCCTCCACCTCGTCGCCCGACGGGTCGTCGCCGCGGCTTACCCCCGCCGCATCGGTTGATGCGGCGGGTGGCCGGGTGGGCGCAGAATGCGGTCATGAGCGAGCCGCGCGAGTCGTTCACCGACGAGGAGTACGCGTTCCTGCGGCACGTCCGCTTCGGCGAGCTGCCGGCGGCGGTGCGTCCCGAGGACCGGGTGGAGTCGACCGAGACCGAGCCGCGCCGGGACCGGCCCGACCCGGCCGGCGGAGACCACGAGTGGTACCTGCGAAACGCCGGCGGCTGACCGGCCCGGGGACGACGACGGGCCCCGGGTGCGGCACCCGGGGCCCGTCGCAGGTGGCACGGATCAGAAGACCGGCACGCCCTCGCGGACCAGCTTCCAGTTCGGCACGAAGAAGTCGGCCGGACGGATCACGCCCTTGGCCTGCGCCCAGTCGATGAGCAGCTGGCGGATCTCCTGCTGCTGGTTGTAGACCTGGGTCTTCACGATGCCCGGGAAGTTGCCGCCACCGCTGCGCCGGTAGTTGTTGACCGCAACGACGAACTGGGCGTCGGCGGGGACCGGGGTGTCGGTGCCCGGCAGGACCAGGCGGGTGATCCGCTGCCCGATCGGCTTGGCGATGTCGATGTCGTAGTCGAGACCGGAGATCACGTCGTAGTTGTAGTCCGGCACGTTCGGGTCGTTGATGTTGTCCAGGTCGATCGTGGTCCCGGCCGCCCAGGTCTTGAAGTACTTCGCCGAGTACTCCAGGTACGCCTTCACCTCGGCGCCGGTCATCACGACCGCCTCCAGGGTGTTGTCGAAGACGTACAGCCCGGCGACGTCGCGGATCCGCACGTCACCGGCCGGGAAGACGGCCGTCCGGCTGAACGGGGATGCCTGCGACAGCACCGGAAGGCTCGCGTACGCGGTGCCGGCCAGGGCCTGGGTGACGACCTCGGCCTGGACGTGGTTGATGAAGTCCAGGATCGGGGTGTCCTTGTACCGCGACTCGACGGTGGACAGCTCCACCTCCGACTGCGCCACGACCGTGTTGACGTACCCGACGGTCTTGGCGTGCTGGCCGCGGACGGCCGCGAGCACCGCCGGGTCCTCGACCACGGTGTTGGTGTTCAGCGTGGTGGCGGACTTGGTGACCACCTGCCACCGGCCCTTGACCTTGGTGACGGTGAAGTCCATCCGGGTCAGCCGCTGGCCCCACTTCGACGGCTCCGAGGTGAGCACCTGCGCGCCGGTGGCCTTGTTGGTGACGAACTTCTCCGGCACCTCGTTGTGGGCGTGGCCGAAGAGGATGGCGTCGATGCCCGGCACCTGCTCGGCGATGAGCGCGACGGGGTTCTCGTTCGGCAGCTCCGGGCCGTAGCTGGAGGTGCCGCTGTCGCCGCCGTGGGCGGAGATGATGACCAGGTCGGCGCCCCGCTCGCGCATCACCGGCACCCACTTGGCGGCGGTGGCGACCATGTCGGCGAAGACGAGCTTGCCCTCGACGTTGGCCCGGTCCCAGATGGCCACGCCCGGGTTGGTGAGGCCGAGGATGCCGACCTTCAGGGTGGGGGAGTCGTACCCGCCGAGCGCGACCTCCTTGATCACGTACGGCAGGAAGGCCGGCTTGCCGGTCTTCTCGTTGATCGCGTTCGCGGCCAGGGCCGGGAAGCCGAGCTGGCCGATCCAGGTGGCGAGCAGCGGCAGGCCGTAGTTGAACTCGTGGTTGCCCAGCGTGACGGCGTCGTACTTGAGCACGTTCATGGCGTTGGCCATCGGGTGCGTCTCACCGGTGCTGGTGATCGGCTCCTGCTTGGCGTAGTAGGTGGCCAGCGGGGTGCCCTGGATGGTGTCACCGGCGTCCAGCACGAGGGTCGCCTTGCCCTTGCGCTCCGCGCGGATCTGGTTGACCAGGGTGGCCAGCTTCGCGACGCCGACGTCGTTGTGCTTGCTGTCGTCGAACTCGGCGTCGCGGTAGTAGTCCCAGTTGTAGACGTTGCCGTGGGTGTCCGACGTGCCGAGGACGGTGAGGTCCCAGGTCTTCGGCGGCTTCGGCTTGGCCTCGGCGGGAGCGCCGGCGATCAGGGGGGCGGTCGCGGCGGCGGCCGCGACGGCCAGCACCTGGCGGCGCGAGGCGCCGGAGGAGGAGGTCATGAGGTGCCCTTCCATGGGGGTGGACGCGCGCCTCGTGGGCGCCGTTGCGCACCATAACGACCGGTAGTCACAGACGCCACATCGCCCCGAGGTATCTCACACCACCAGCGCCGCGGCCTCTCGCCGCGTAACACCACCGGCGTCGTTTCCGCTGCCGAAGCCCGGGTAGGGCGGAAGGCAACGACGGCACGAGGGAGACCCGGTGAGCGAGGACCAGTACACCCGGCAGGACCCCACCCGCCAGTACGGCCAGCGGCAGGGCCAGCCCGGCCAGCAGCAGTCCGCGCCCGGCACCGAACGGGAGATGGGCCCGAAGCCGGACCACGGCGAGGAGTCGTACCGGGGCAGCGACCGGCTCTCCGGCAAGCGGGCGGTGATCACCGGCGGTGACTCCGGGATCGGCCGGGCGGTCGCCGTCGCGTACGCCCGGGAGGGCGCCGACGTGCTGATCTCCTACCTGGGCGACGAGGAGGAGGCGGACGCCCGGGAGACCGTGAGCCTGGTCGAGCAGGCCGGGCGCAAGGGGGTCGCCGTGCGGTGCGACGTGCGGGAGGAGGCGAACTGCCGGGAGCTGATCGAGCGGGCGCTGACCGACCTCGGCGGCATCGACATCCTGGTCAACAACGCGGCCTTCCAGATGTCGCAGGACAAGGGCATCCTCGACATCACCACGGACCAGTTCGACCGGGTGTTCAAGACCAACGTGTACGCCATGTTCTGGCTCTGCAAGCTGGCGGTGCCGCACCTGGCGGAGGGCTCGGCCATCATCAACACCTCGTCGATCCAGGCGTTCAATCCCGCGCCGCAGCTGCTCGACTACGCCACGACCAAGGCCGCCATCGCCAATTTCACCAAGGCCCTCGCGCTGAACCTGGCGGACCAGGGCATCCGGGTCAACGCGGTGGCGCCCGGCCCGGTCTGGACCCCGCTGATCCCGGCCACCATGCCCGAGGAGAAGGTGAAGCAGTTCGGCACCGACACCCCGCTGGGCCGCCCGGCCCAGCCCGCCGAGCTGGCCCCCGCGTACGTGTTCTTCGCGTCCCAGGAGTCGAGCTACGTGACCGGGGAGATCCTCGGCGTCACCGGAGGGAAGCTCACCAGGTGAGCGGGCGTCCCGGCTCGGGCGGGTCACCCGGCTGCGCCCGTGGTCACCGCGGCCAGGCGGCCATCCGGCGGCGCACCTCGGCCACCTGGCCCGGGTCGAGGCCGTAGCGGGCGAACCGGCGGTCCGGTACCCGGTCCAGGTAGCGCCCCGCCGCCCGGACGTCGTCGGCGTCCAGCGCCGGGTCGACCTGCCGGGCCAGCTCCAGCAGCTCCGCCACCGCGTACCGGTCCAGCGCGGCCGAGACGTCGATGTAGTCGCGCACCTCGCGGCGGTTGACCAGCGCGGCGGTCTTGTTGGCGATGAGGTCCCGGACGTCCATGACCGGGCCCAGGTCCATCACCACCGGGCTGCGGTACCGGTCGAGCCGGGCCAGGCTGAGCCGGATCTGCCGGCCGTCCCGGCTCACCACGAAGTCGCGCAGGTCCCGGTCGTAGCCGTCGAAGAGCTCACCCAGCTCGCCGTCCGGGTCGGCGTCGGCCACCTGGTAGCCGGCCCGTTCCAGCGCGGCCCGCACCCCGGCCGACGCCGCGGCGGCCGCGCCCTCGACGTCGGCGAAGAGGTCCACGTCCTCGGTCGGGCGCGTGACCAGGCCGTGCGCGGCCCAGGCCACCCCGCCGCCCAGCACGAACCGGTGCGGCCCGGCGGCCGCGAGGGCCACCCGGGCCACCTCCCGGTAGAAGTCGTGCAGGTGAGTCACGCGGTGCGCAGGCCCCGGTGCCGGCTCTCCCACGCCAGGCGTACGCCCCGGGGCAGGTTCAACAGCGGCCACACCCGGCGCAGGGTCCCCCCGTCGATCAGCTCGCGCAGATCCTCCACGCGGCTGGTCTCGCGCAGCACGTTCTCGTACATCCAGAGCAGGTCGTCGGGGTCGGCCAGGTCGAACGCGCGCTCGCTGCTCCACATCAGACGTACCGGCAGCTCGACGATGCCCCGGGTGGGGCCGGCGAGCTCGCCGAGGGTGCGCGCCACCACGGCGGGTCGCCCGGGCCGGGCGAGGTACGCGGTGCTGGTGGCCGACATGGTGTCAGGGTAACCCCTGTCCGGCGTTTTCCCATCGCCCCGACCTTTCCGACGCCGTACGCCGTCTGGGGCGACTGTCCGGTTCTGTGGTGACCGGCGGCACCCGGGTGGCGGAATGGCGGGCGGGTGGGGGTCGTTGAATCCGTGTGCACGGCCGAGGAGGGCGGACCCGCCGACGCGGGTGGCCCGGGCCCGGAATGATGGCGGGCCCCCGGTCGTTGTACATGGTCCGGCGCGGTGAAGTGGCCCCCCGCCCGCGCGCCGATGATCCCCCGGAATGACTTTTGAGCGCCTGACGGTGCTTGCGCACACCCGGCACGTTGCCGACCCCCCGGTCGGTGTGGGTGGGCGCCGACCCCCGAATGGAGCTACCCCCATGAACACGATGCTGCGCAAGAGCGTTCTCGGTATCGCTGGTCTGGCTGTCGCCGGCGGTCTGGCCGCCGGTCCGCTGAACCACCACGAGGTGGCGCCGGCGGGGCTGTCGGAGGCGGCGGTGGTGCAGGCGGACAAGCCGGACGCGGGCAAGCTGATCCCGCACGGTGTGCAGGGCGCCCAGTCGCGCATCGATCTGAGCGACGAGCAGGTCGGTAACGCGAAGGCGATCATCGCGGCGACGAAGAAGGCCGGTCTGCCGGAGCGGGCCGCGGTCATCTCGATCGCCACGAGCCTGCAGGAGTCGAAGCTGGAGAACCTGGGCCACCTCGGTGACGCCAACGACCACGACTCGCTGGGCCTGTTCCAGCAGCGCCCGTCGAGCGGTTGGGGTTCGCCGGAGCAGATCACCGACCCCGAGTACTCCACGCTCGCGTTCCTCAAGGGCCTGAAGCAGGTCGACGGCTGGCAGGACATGCCGCTGACCGAGGCCGCCCAGACCGTGCAGGTCTCGGCCTACCCGGACGCCTACGCCCAGTGGGAGCAGCAGGCCGCCGACATCGTCGGCCAGTACTGGAACAGCTGACCCGAGAACGAACCGCCGGCCGGCACCGAACACGGGTGCCGGCCGGTGGCGCGTCCGTACGGCGAACACCCGGTGACCGCGGTCACCGAGACAGCGCGGAAGAACAGCGGAGCCAGTACCGTTGTGCAGAGCGTCGGTGTGTCCAGTGTCCCCGGGCCTCACCTAAATTGCCTTCGCGGAATACCGTCCGGCTGGAGCCGCGTCGCGCCACTCGCCGAGAGGCGACCTGCACACCGACGCCCAGCGGCGCCCCGGCCTCACGGTCGGGGCGCCGCTGTTTTGTGCCTCGGGTCGCGAGCACTCCGCGGCTGGCCTAATGTTCAAAAGGTCAGCTACCCGCGCCAGCCGGGGAGGAGGTGTGCCGGGATGGGCGTGAAGACCTTCATCCAGGGGTGGCCGGTCTACCGGCAGCTCACCGGCACCGACCCGCTCGGCCGGGGCGCCGCGGCGCAGTCGGCCCGCTCGGCGGCGCTGACCGCGCGCACCGAGACCGCCGACAGCGTGGCCCGGTCGGTCTGCCCCTACTGCGCGGTGGGCTGCGGGCAGCGGGTCTACGTCTCCGGCGGGCAGGTCACCCAGATCGAGGGCGACCCGGACAGCCCCATCTCCCGCGGCCGGCTCTGCCCGAAGGGCTCCGCCAGCAAGAGCCTGGTGACCAGCCCGCTGCGGCAGACCACGGTGCGCTACCGCCGGCCGTACGGCACGGAGTGGGAGGACCTGGATCTCGACGTCGCGCTCGACATGATCGCCGACCGCGTCCTCGCCGCCCGCGACGAGACCTGGGAGGACGTCGACGACCAGGGTCGCCCGCTCAACCGGACGCTGGGCATCTCCAGCCTGGGCGGGGCGACGCTGGACAACGAGGAGAACTACCTCATCAAGAAGCTGTTCACGGCGATGGGGGCGCTCCAGATCGAGAACCAGGCCCGCATTTGACACTCCGCCACCGTCCCCGGTCTGGGGACCAGCTTCGGTCGCGGCGGCGCGACGGACTTCCAGCAGGACCTGGTCAACGCTGACGTCATCGTCATCCAGGGCTCCAACATGGCCGAGGCCCACCCGGTGGGCTTCCAGTGGGTGATGGAGGCCAAGAAGCGCGGCGCCAAGGTCTTCCACGTGGATCCCCGGTTCACCCGGACCAGCGCGCTCGCCGACACGTACCTGCCGATCCGGGCGGGCACCGACATCGCGCTGCTCGGCGGCGTGGTGCGGTACATCCTGGAGAACGAGCTGGACTTCCGGGAGTACGTGCTGGCCTACACCAACGCCGCCACGATCGTCAGTGACGACTTCCGCGACACCGAGGATCTCGACGGCCTCTTCTCCGGCTTCAATCCGGAGACCCGCGCGTACGACCAGAAGAGCTGGCAGTACGCGGGGCAGGAGCGCCGCGGCGGGGCCGCGGACACCGGCATGGAGCGGGAGACCGCGGCCGCGCTGCGGCACGAGTCGCACGGCATGCCGGTGCTCGGCCTGACCACGCGGGACGAGACCCTGCAGCATCCCCGCTGCGTCTACCAGATCCTCAAGCGGCACTTCGCCCGCTACACCCCGGAGATGGTCGAACGGGTCTGCGGGATCCCGCAGGAGAAGTTCCTGGAGCTGGCCCGGGCCTGGACGGAGAACTCCGGCCGGGACCGCACCGGCGCGCTGGTCTACTCGGTGGGCTGGACCCAGCACACCGTCGGCGTGCAGTACATCCGTACGGGGGCCATCATCCAGCTGCTGCTCGGGAACATGGGCCGCCCGGGCGGTGGCGTCCTGGCACTGCGCGGGCACGCCAGCATCCAGGGCTCCACCGACATCCCGACGCTGTTCAACCTGCTGCCGGGCTACCTGCCGATGCCGCACCACGCCCAGCACCCGACCTTCCGCGACTGGGTGGACGCCATCCGCCACCCGGGCCAGAAGGGCTTCTGGGGCAACGCCGACGCCTTCGCGGCCAGCCTGCTCAAGGCGTACTGGGGGGACGCGGCGACGCCGGAGAACGACTTCTGCTACGGCTACCTGCCCCGGATGACCGGCGACCACGGCACGTACCAGCAGGTGCTGAACATGATCGACGGGAAGGTGAAGGGCTACTTCCTGCTCGGCCAGAACCCGGCGGTCGGCTCGGCGCACGGCAAGGCCCAGCGCCTCGGCATGGCCAACCTGGACTGGCTGGTCGTCCGCGACCTGTTCATGATCGAGAGCGCCACCTTCTGGCGGAACAGCCCCGAGGTGGAGACCGGCGAGATCGTGCCGGAGGACTGCCGCACCGAGGTGTTCTTCCTGCCCGCCGCCTCCCACGTGGAGAAGGAGGGCACCTTCACCCAGACCCAGCGCCTGCTCCAGTGGCGGGAGAAGGCCGTCGACGCACCGGACGACTGCCGCTCGGAGCTGTGGTTCTTCTACCACCTCGGCCGGGTGCTGCGGGAGAAGCTGGCCGGCTCCACCAAGCCCCGCGACCGGGCGCTGCTCGACCTGAGCTGGGACTACCCGACGCTCGGCCCGCACGCCGAGCCGAGCGCCGAGGCGGTGCTCAAGGAGATCAACGGCTACGAGGTGGCCACCGGCCGCCCGCTGGGCGGCTTCCCGGAGGCCAAGGCCGACGGCTCCACCGCCGTCGGCTGCTGGATCTACTCCGGCGTCTACGCCGACGGCGTCAACCAGGCCGCCCGCCGCAAGTCCCGGCACGAGCAGGACTGGGTGGCCGCCGAGTGGGGCTGGGCCTGGCCGGCGAACCGGCGCATCCTCTACAACCGCGCCTCCGCCGACCCGGAGGGCCGGCCGTGGAGCGAGCGCAAGAAGTACGTCTGGTGGGACCCGGACAAGGGCGAGTGGACCGGCTACGACGTGCCGGACTTCGAGAAGACGAAGGCGCCGACGTACCGGCCCCCCGAGGGCGCGGTCGGCACCGAGGGGCTCGCCGGCGACGACGCCTTCATCATGCAGGGCGACGGGAAGGGCTGGCTGTTCGCGCCGGCCGGCGTCATCGACGGGCCGCTGCCGACGCACTACGAGCCCGCCGAGTCGCCACTGCGCAACCCGATGTACGGCCAGCAGGCGAACCCGATCCGCAAGGTGTACCAGGACCCGGTGAACCGGATGAACCCGAGCCCGCCGGAGCGGCACAGCGAGATGTTCCCGTACGTCTTCACGGTCAGCCGGCTCACCGAGCACCACACCGCCGGCGGCATGAGCCGCTTCGTCCGGCCGCTGTCGGAGTTGCAGCCGGAGATGTTCGTGGAGGTCTCGCCGGAGCTGGCCGCCGAGGTCGGGCTGGCGCACCTGGGGTGGGCGCACCTGGTGACCGGCCGGGCGGCCATCGAGGCCAAGGTGCTGGTCACCGACCGGCTCACTCCGCTGCGGGTGGAGGGCCGGATTATCCACCAGGTGTGGCTGCCGTACCACTTCGGCCGCGAGGGCATGGTGACCGGCGACTCGGTCAACGACCTCTTCGGGATCACGCTGGATCCCAACGTGCTGATCCAGGAGAGCAAGGTGGGCACCTGCGACGTCCGTCCCGGCCGTCGGCCCACCGGTCCGGCCCTGCTGGACCTGGTGGCCGACTACCAGCGGCGCGCCGGGCTGACGCCGGAGCACCGCATCCCGATCATCACCACGGAGGCCGGCGCGGACGGGAGCCACGAATGACCCTGTTGGAGGGCAACAGCCTCTACGGCCCGCTCGACCCCGCGCCGGACGCCGGCTGGACCGACGGCCGGCCCCGGATGGGCTTCTTCACCGACACCAGCGTCTGCATCGGCTGCAAGGCGTGCGAGGTGGCCTGCAAGGAGTGGAACGACGTTCCCGCCTCCGGCTTCGACCTGCTCGGCATGTCGTACGACAACACCGGCGCGTTGACGGCCAACTCGTGGCGGCACGTCGCCTTCATCGAGCAGCCCCGGCCGGCCGGGCACCGCACCCCGCCGTTCGCGGGCGAGCCGGTCGGCGAGGCGGTCAGCCCGGCCAGCGCGGCGGTCGCCGCCGGCACGACGGAGGACACCGGTACGGCCCCCGGCCTGCCGCCCGGTCAGCCGGAGGCCGCCGCGCGGATGGCCGCCGGGCCGGAGTTCCTCGGCATGCCCGGCGCCCAGCCGCCCGGCCGGTCCACCGGCGCCGACACCCGCACCGACTTCCGCTGGCTGATGATGTCGGACGTCTGCAAGCACTGCACCCACGCCGCCTGCCTGGACGTCTGCCCGACCGGTTCGCTCTTCCGCACCGAGTTCGGCACGGTCGTGGTGCAGGAGGACATCTGCAACGGCTGCGGCTACTGCATCTCGGCCTGCCCGTACGGGGTGATCGACCAGCGCAAGGGTGACGGCCGGGCCTGGAAGTGCACCCTCTGCTACGACCGGCTCGGTGCCGGGCAGACGCCCGCCTGCGCGCAGGCGTGCCCGACCGAGTCGATCCAGTTCGGCCCCCTCGACGAGCTGCGGGAACGCGCCGCCCAGCGGGTCGCCACCCTGCACGAGCGCGGCGTGCCGGAGGCCCGCCTCTACGGCCACGACCCGACCGACGGCGTCGGCGGCGACGGCGCGTTCTTCCTGCTGCTCGACGAGCCCGAGGTCTACGGCCTGCCGCCGGACCCGGTGGTCACCACCCGGGACCTGCCGAAGATGTGGAAACGGGCCGGGCTGGCCGCCCTGGCCATGGCGGCGGCGGCCGTAGCCGCGTTCGTCGGAGGTTCATCGTGAGTCCGGACCGCCCCGCCGTCGGCGACCTGTTCCGCCGCTTCCGCGAGCGGCTCGCCGTCGAGGGCCCCACCCGTCCCGGCGCGCCCGGTGGTCACGGCCCGAAGGCGGGTGCCGTCCCGAACGGGAGCCGGGCGACCGGCACCGGGGCCGGTGTGGCGCGCACCGACGCGGGGGCTGCCGAGGCCGGGCTGGCGCCCCGTAACGCCCCACCGGCGGAACGGCGCCGGGGCCGCCGCAAGGGCGGGGGCGGCGGCGGGGAGCAGCTCACTGTGCCGCCGGCCGAGTTCACCTCCTACTACGGCCGGCCGATCCTCAAGGCGCCGGTGTGGCGGTGGGACATCGCCGCGTACCTGTTCACCGGAGGGCTCGCCGCCGGGTCGTCCCTGCTGGCCGCCGGCGGGCAGCTCACCGGGCGGCCGGCGCTGCGCCGCGCCGGCCGGGTCACCTCGCTCGCGGCGGTCACGACCAGCGCGTACTTCCTCGTCAACGACCTGGGCAAGCCGAGCCGGTTCCACCACATGCTGCGGGTGGCGAAGCTGACCTCGCCGATGTCCGTGGGCACCTGGATCCTCACCACCTTCGGGCCGGCCGCCGGGGTGGCCGCGGTCGCCGAGGCGGCGCCCCGGCTGCCCGAGCGCGGGGTGCTCGGGCTCGGTCGCAGGCTGCTGCCGCCAGCCGGCAACGCGGCCGGGCTGGTCGCCGCGGTCACCGCGCCGGCTCTGGCCACGTACACCGGGGTGCTGCTGGCCGACACGGCGGTGCCGTCCTGGCACGAGGCGTACCCGGAACTGCCGTTCATCTTCGCGGGCAGCGCCCTGGCCAGCGCGGCGGGCGTCGGGCTGCTGGGCGCGCCCACCGCCCAGGCCGGCCCGGCGCGGCGCTTCGCCGTCGCCGGCGGGGCCCTGGAACTGTGGGGCTCGCACCGGGTGGAGAACCGGCTGGGCCTGCTCAGCGAGCCCTACGCGACCGGCACCGCCGGGAAGCTGCTGCGCGCCGGCCGTGCGCTCACCGCCGCCGGTGTGCTGGGTGCCCTGGCCGGGCGGCGCAGCCGGCTGCTGTCGGCCCTGTCCGGCGGCGCGCTGCTCGCCGCGTCCGTGTGCACCCGGTTCGGCATCTTCCACGGCGGGGTCGCCTCGGCGCGGGATCCGAAGTACACCGTGGTGCCGCAGCGGGAACGCGCGGCACGGCGGGAGAGCCAGGAACCACACGTCAGCGGGCCGGGCGCCGGCCCGAACGGGGGATAGGCAGGACAGGCGCCGGGCCCATGAGCCGATACGGGGGTACCGCTCATGGCCACAACAGCCGCTCGTTCGCGGGGGAATGCACCACCGACCCGGGGCCGCTGGGGCCTCGTGGTCGCGGCCGTCCTCGTCCAGCTCGCGCTGGGCGCCGTCTACGCCTGGAGTGTGTTCAACAAGCCGCTCCAGGAGGAGTTCGGGTGGAGCAAGGCCGAGGTGGTGCTGCCGTTCGAGGTGGCGATCGGCACCATCTTCATCGGCAGCCTGGTGGGCGGGCGCATCCAGGACCGGCGCGGGCCACGGCCGGTGGCCCTGGGCGGCGGCATCCTCTACGCCGTGGGGACGATGCTCGCGTCGCTGGTGTCGTCGAGCGACCAGCTGTGGCTGCTGCTGCTCACGTACGGCGTGCTGGGCGGCATCGGGCTCGGCGCCGCGTACATCACGCCGATCGCCATGCTCAGCAAGTGGTTCCCGGACAAGCGCGGGCTGATCACCGGCATCGCCGTCGCGGGCTTCGGTTTCGGCGCGGTGATCACCGCGCCGGTGGCGAAGGGGCTGCTGGCCGGCACCGACCACAAGACCAGCGTCTTCCTGCCGCTGGGCATCGCCTACCTGGTGGCGGTGCTGCTCGGTGCGTCGTTCTTCCGGGATCCGCCGGCCGGTTACCAGGTGCCGGGCTTCACGCCGGCGGTCGGCGGCCGGGCCGTCGCCGGCACCCGGGTCTACACCTTCGGCGAGGCCCTGCGCACGAGGCAGTGGTACCTGCTCACGCTGATCCTCACGCTCAACGTGACCTGCGGCATCGCGCTGATCTCCCAGGCCGCGGACGCCGCGCAGACGGTCGCCGGGGTCGGCACCGCGACCGCCGCCGGCCTGGTCGGCGTCCTCGGCCTGTTCAACGGTGGCGGCCGGGTGGCCTGGGCGTGGCTGTCCGACCGGATCGGCCGGATGCCGGCGTTCATCGGCATGCTCGCCCTCCAGGGCGTCTGCTTCCTGATCCTGCCGCACGCCTCGGCGTTCTGGCTCTTCGCCGTCCTCGCCGCCCTGGTCTACCTCGCCTACGGCGGCGGCTTCGGCACCATGCCGGCGACGGCCGCCGACTACTTCGGCACGCCGAACGCCGGCGCCATCTACGGGGGAATGATCGTGGCGTGGAGCATCGGCGGTGTGGTGGGTCCGCTGCTCACGGCGCTGCTCTACGACGCCAGCGGCAAGAGCTACACCCTGCCCTTCACGGTGATCGGCATCCTCGCCTTCGTCGCGCTGGTGCTCCCGCCGATCACCCGCCTGCCCACCGCTGCCGGCGAACCACGGCCCCACTTCCAGACGCCCGGGCCCTGATCCGGTCCTCCCGGGGCGGCCCGAGATCAGGTGTGGTTAAGTGCTGGTGGAGGCGTTCAGGCGGCTGGTGCCCCTCCCGGTCTTCAAAACCGGTGTGGTCCGGGACCCGGGCCAGGCGGGTTCGATTCCCGTCCGTCTCCGCCAAGCTGCTCCCCGGGAGACCCGATGCGTGACCTCGACCCGCGGCGGCGGGTCCCGCGGACCGACGCGCTGCTCGCCGATCCGGCGCTGACCGCCGCGGCCGGCACGCTGGGCCGCGACCGGGTCAAGGCCGCGATCGCGCGGGCCCAGGGCCGCGCCCGCGCGGGCGAGATCACCCCCGAGCAGGTACGCGACGCGGCGCTGGCCGACCTGCCCGCGCCGGCGCCCCGGGCCGTGCTCAACGCCACCGGCGTCGTGCTGCACACCAACCTCGGCCGGGCCCCGCTGTCGGCCGCCGCCGTCGACGCGCTGGTGGCCGCCGCCGGGCACACCGACGTGGAACTCGACCTGCGCACCGGCCGGCGGGCCCGGCGCGGCCGGGAGGCGCTGGACGCGCTCGCCGCCGCCGTGCCCGACGCGCCGGCCGTGCACGTGGTCAACAACGGCGCGGCCGCGCTGGTGCTGGCCGCCACGGCGCTCGCCGCGGACCGGGAGATCGTGGTGAGCCGCGGCGAACTCGTCGAGATCGGCGACGGGTTCCGCCTGCCCGACCTGCTGGAGAGCACCGGGGCGCGGCTGCGCGAGGTGGGCACGACCAACCGCACGGGCCTCGCCGACTACGCCGCCGCCGTCGGCCCGCGCACCGGCTTCGTGCTGAAGGTGCACCCGTCGAACTTCCGGGTCACCGGCTTCACCTCGGCCGTGCCGGTCGGCGAGCTGGCCACCCTCGGCGCGCCGGTGGTCGCCGACATCGGCTCCGGGCTGCTCGCGCCCGACCCGCTGCTGCCCGACGAGCCGGACGCCGCGAGCACACTGCGCGCCGGCGCGCACCTCGTCACCGCCAGCGGCGACAAGCTGCTCGGCGGGCCGCAGGCCGGCCTGCTGCTCGGCGCGGCCGACCTGGTCGAGCGACTGCGCCGGCACCCCCTCGCCCGGGCGCTGCGGGTCGACAAGCTCACCCTGGCCGCGCTCGCCGCCACCCTGCACGCGCCGACCACCCCCACCCGGGAGGCCCTGCACGCCGAGCCGGGCGCGCTGCGCGCCCGCACCGAGCGGCTGCGCGACCGGCTCGGGGAGGACGGCTGCAAGGCCGAGGTGGTGCCCACCGCCGCCGTGGTCGGCGGCGGCGGCGCCCCGGGGGTCGAACTGGACTCGTGGGCGCTGAGCCTGCCCGAGCGGTACGCCGAGCCGCTGCGCACCGGCGCGCCGCCGATCCTCGGCCGGGTGCTGCACGGCCGGCTTCTGCTCGACCTTCGTTGCGTGCCCGCCGCCGCGGACCCGGACCTGCGGGCGGCGATCCTGCGGGTCGGTGCCTGACCATGTGGGTGGTGGCCACCGCCGGGCACGTCGACCACGGCAAGTCCACGCTGGTCCGGGCGCTGACCGGGATGGAACCCGACCGGTGGGCGGAGGAACGCCGCCGGGGCATGACCATCGACCTCGGCTTCGCCTGGACCACCCTGCCCTCCGGGGGCACCATCGCGTTCGTCGACGTGCCCGGGCACGAGCGGTTCGTGCCGAACATGCTGGCCGGCGTCGGGCCGGTCCCGGCCGCGCTGATCGTCGTCGGCGCCGACGAGGGCTGGATGCCGCAGTCCGCGGAGCACCTGGCCGCGCTGGACGCGCTCGGGGTGTCGTACGGGCTGCTGGCGGTGACCCGCGCGGACCTGGCCGACCCGGGGCCGGCGCTGGCCCGGGCGCGCAAGGAGATCGCCGCGACCTCCCTCGGCGCGGTGGAGGCGGTGCCGGTCAGCGCGGTCACCGGCGCCGGCCTGCCCGAGCTGCGGGCCGCGCTGGACCGGCTGGCCGCCCGGTTGCCCGACCCGGCCGGCGACGCCCCGGTCCGCCTCTGGGTGGACCGTTCGTTCACCGTCCGGGGCAGCGGCACGGTGGTCACCGGCACCCTCGGCGGTGGCCGGCTGCGCGTCGGCGACACGCTCGAACTGGCCGCCACCGGGGAACCGGTGCGGGTCCGCGGGCTGCACGCGCTGAACACCGCCCACGCGGAGGTCGATGCGGTGGCCCGGGTGGCGGTGAACCTGCGCGGGCTGCCCCGCGACCGGGTGGCCCGCGGCGACGCCCTGCTCAGCCCCGGCCGGTTCCGCGGCACCGACCTGCTCGACGTCCGGCTCGCCGGTGATCCGGCCGCCGACCTGCCGGCCACCCTCACCTTGCACGTCGGCTCGGCCGCGGTGCCCGCCCGCGTCCGCCCGCTGGGCCCGGACACCGTCCGGCTGCGGCTGGCCCGTCCGCTGCCGCTGCTGATCGGCGACCGCGCGCTGCTGCGCGACCCCGGCCGGCGCCACGTCAGCGGCGGGGTGACGGTGCTGGACGTCGACCCGCCGCCGCTGCGCCGGCGGGGCGCGGCCGCCGCCCGGGCCGCGGTGCTGGCGGGGCTGGACGGCCGGCCCGACCTGGCCGGGGAGCTGCGCCGGCGGCGTCTCGTCCGGGCCGGTGAGCTGACCCGGATGGGTGTGCCGCTCACCGCCGCCCCGGTCGCCGGGGACTGGCTGGCCGACCCCGACCACTGGCGGGAGCTGGGCCGCCGGCTCACCGAGGAGGTCGCCCGGTACGCCCGCGAGGAACCCCTGGCGGCCGGCGTACCGGTCGACGTGCTGCGGCACCGCCTCGACCTGCCCGACCGGGCGCTGGTGGAGGCGCTGCTGCGCCCGCCGCTGCGGCTGCGCGCGGGCCGGGTCACCGCGGCCCCGGGCGACACGCTGCCGGAACCGGTGGCCCGGGCGGTTGCCCGGGTCCGCGCCGAGTACGGCGACCGCCCGTTCCAGGCCCCCGAGGCGCACCGCCTCGCCGACCTCGGTCTCGGCCCCCGCGAGATCGGGGCGGCCGTGCGGGCCGGCGCCCTGCTGAGGCTCGCCGACAACGTGGTGCTGCTGCCCGGCGCCCTGGACGACGCGGTGCGGGTGCTCGCCGGCCTGCCGCAGCCGTTCACGCTCAGCGCCGCCCGGCAGGCCCTGGACACCACCCGCCGCGTGGCGGTGCCGCTGCTGGAACTGCTCGACCGGCGGGGCGCCACCCGCCGGCTGCCCGACGACGCCCGCGAGGTGGTCCACCCGCCCGGCTGAGCGTTGCGCCGGGGTGCGAGGGTGACCGCATGATCGACGCGCCCCGCGCCGCCCTCCTCGACGGGCCGTGGCTGCGCCGCCGGGCGCTTCCCCTCGCGGTGGCGCTGTGCTGGCTGGTCTGGGCCGCCCTGGCCTGGTGGACGGCACCCCGTGCCGCGGACGAGGCGGAGCTTCAGCGCGACCTCGCCGCCGGCCGGGTCGTCACCATGGCGCGGGCCGACGGGTGGCAGACCGGCGGCAGCTGGGGCCGCCGCCCCGAGCCCCGGTACGCCGAGGGCGCCTGGATGCTCGTCTGGACCCGGCCGGACGGCCAGATCCGGCACGCGAGCGTGCCCGTGGAGGACCCGGAGACCGGTGCGGACCCGCTGGCCGACCCGCGCGCCCGCGACGCCACCACCCACGGCGGCGACACCCTCGCCGACGCGCTGGCGAACGCGGCCGGGGCACTGGCCCTGACGATCGGCGCCGGCTGGCTGCTCATGCTGGTCGCCGGGCCCGTGCCGGTGGCCGGCACGCGCTGGTTCTGGTTCTGGATAGGCCTGCTCCCGTTCGGTGTGGGCGTGCTCGCCTGGCTGTACCGGGAACGCTGGCGGGGTGACGTGCCGGCCGTCCGGTCGCGCCCCTCGGGGTGGACCGGCCTGGGCGGGCTGCTGCTGGGCGGGATACTCCTGTCGGTCGCGGTGGCCCTCCTCGCCGCCCTGTTCGGCGGGTACGTGGTCCCGGGCGGGTGAGCCAAGCGGCACCGGCGGCCGCACCCGGTCACCTACGGTGACGCCATGGACCCTTCGGCGGTCTGGCGGGACAGGAACCACCGGTGGCGGATCGAGGCGTACCGGGCACCGGACCTGCGGTTCGCCATCTTCGCCACGAACGGCACCACGGAGTCGGCGCCGCTGTGGCTGTTCGGGATGGGCGCGCTGGCCCGGTGGCTGATGACCCACGCGATCTCCCTGGACGACCTGGAGACCGACTGATGGCCGGCCAGCTCGCCCTGGTGCTGGTCCTGGTGCTGGTCAACGCGGCACTGTCCGGCAGCGAGATGGCCATGGTGACGCTACGCGAGGGGCAGCTGCGGCGGCTGGGTCGTACGGGGCGTACCGGGGCGCGGCTGACCCGGCTGGCCCGGGAGCCGAACCGCTACCTGGCCACCATCCAGCTCGGCATCACCCTGGCCGGATTCCTCGCCTCGGCGGCCGCCGCCGTGTCGCTGGCCGAGCCGCTGGTCGGCCCGCTGGGCTTCCTCGGCCGGGCCGCCCGCCCGGTGGCCGTGCTGCTGGTGACGATGGCGCTGACCTTCGTGACGCTGGTCGTCGGGGAGCTGGCCCCGAAGCGGCTGGCCATGCAGTCGGCGGAACGCTGGGCCCTGTTCAGCGCCGCGCCGCTGGACCTGCTCGCCCGGGTGTCCCGGCCGGCGGTGTGGCTGCTCAGCCGGACCACCGATCTGCTGGTCCGGCTGGCCGGCGGCGATCCCCGGGCCAACCGGACGGAGGTGACCGAGGAGGAGCTGCGGGAGATGCTGGTCAGCCAGCGCGGCCTCTCGGCGCAGCAGCGGGAGATCCTGGCCGGGGCGTTCGACATCGCCGGCCGTACCCTGCGGGAGATCCTGGTGGCCCGCCGCGACGTGACGTTCCTGCCGGCGGAGCTGAGCGCGGCGGAGGCGATGCGTCGGCTGGCCGCGACCGGCCGCTCCCGGGCGCCGGTGACCGGCCCCGGCGGGCTGGACGACGTGCGCGGGGTGGTGCACATCCGCGACCTGGTCGACGCCGACGGGGCCGGCGTGGGCGAACGCGCCCGGCCGCCGGTGCTGCTGCCCGGCACCCTGCCGGTGGCCGACGCCATGCGGCAGCTGCGCCAGCGCCACGAGCAGCTCGCCCTGGTGATCGACGAGTACGGCGGGGTGGACGGCCTGGTCACCATGGAGGACCTGCTCGAAGAGGTCGTCGGCGAGCTGTACGACGAGACCGACCGGGACGTGCGGCAGGCGGTCCGGGAGCCGGACGGCGCCCTGCTGCTCCCCGGGGACTTCCCGTTGCACGACCTGCCCGACGCCGGCGTGCAGCTGACCTTCCCGCTGACCCGTGAGTACACCACCGTGGCCGGGCTGGTCCTGGCCGGGCTGGGCCACCTGCCCGCCGGGCCGGGGGAGCGGATCCGGCTGCCCGGGCTCACCGTCGAGGTGGTCGAGGTGGTCGACCGCGCCATCCGCCGCGTACGCCTGCGGGGCCCGGCGGCCGGCTGCCGGGCGGAGTGACACCTCGAACGGGGGACGGGTGGGCGGAACGGGCCTTCCGCGGCGCCGGACACCCGTACCGTCCGGAATGTGAAGGACCGAGGACTGCGGACGTTCATCACCGTGCTCGCCGGGCTGGCCGTGATCTATTTCGGTGCCACCGGGCACCGCAGCAGCGGTGGGGAGGGCGGGGGCATCTCC
Organism: Micromonospora sp. NPDC004551; assembly: GCF_040609975.1. Taxonomy (NCBI): domain Bacteria; kingdom Bacillati; phylum Actinomycetota; class Actinomycetes; order Micromonosporales; family Micromonosporaceae; genus Micromonospora; species Micromonospora sp. NPDC004551. The sequence goes on from NZ_JBEXLM010000033.1 coordinate 22,509, forward strand.
GGTGGCGTGGTGCTGCTGGCCCTGCTCGCCTCGGCGCTCGCCTGGAACCTGACCAAGCCCGGCCCGGCGAAGTGAGGCCCGGCCGGGTCAGCGGGCTGCGGCGGTCCGGCTGACCTCACCGGCCGACTCCTCGCCGAGCGCCACCCGAACCAGCGCCGACGCCAGCCGCCCGAAGTCGGCCTCACCGACCAGCCGGGACAGGCCGCCGGTGTTCGCGGGCAGGCCGAGCCGGCGCGCGCCGGCCAGGGTCCGCCGGTCGGCGTACGGGCGCACGTCCGGCCAGACGGCCTGCGCCTCGCGGAGGAAGATGTCCGCGCCGGTCGGGCCGATGCCGGGGAACTCGGTGAGCAGCCGGCGCAGCACGGTCCGGTCGCCGTCGGCCTCCTTGTGCATCCGGCGCAGGTCGCCGTGCCACCGGTCCAGGCAGAGCCGGGCGCCGGTGCCGAGCATGGTGGCGGTCCGCTCGTCGTAGCGGCGGTAGTGACCCCGCCCGAGCGCGTCGACCCGGTCCTGCCAGGTCGCCGCCTCCATGGCCGGTGGGGTGCGCCAGCCGGCGGCGAACAGCTCACGCGCCGCGGCGATCGCCACGCACGCCCGGATCCGGGTGCTCAGCAGCGTGGTGAGCACCAGCAGCTGGTAGAGCGGGCCGGGCCGGTCGGCCAGGCCGATCCCGGCCTCCTCCGCGTAGGTGCGGGACTGCCGGTCCAGCAGCGCCCGCGCCACGTTCCGATCGTCTGGCATCCGGTGGGGATACCCGCCCGCGGCCGGGACAGACGCCCGCGGCCGAGCCGGAATGCGCCCCGCGGCGGCGGGTACCCGGATCACGTGCGCGGCCCACGCCGTGCGCTCCACCCGGGAAGGAGAAACCCGTGGTCAACCCGCAGCAGGAGGAGTTCCGCCGCAACAACCTGGGCGCGACCAGCCAGGACAGCCGGAAGGGCGTCCAGGCGGCCGGGCATCCGCGGAACAAGGGCACATCCAACGCGGACGTGGGGCGGCCGGTCCCGAAGGGACAGGTGTCGCCGTACGGCCCGGCCGGCGAGCCGGTGGCCGACGACGAGAGCGACCGGCGGGGCTGAGTCAGCCCCGCCGCGACGGCGGCCGCAGCCTCCGCCAGGTGGCTGCGGCCGCCGCTCCGTACGCCAGGTGCGGCACGACGTCGGACACCCAGTCCTTGGTGCTCCACGTGCGGGGGTCGCTGATGCGCAGGGCGGCCAGCGATCCGTCGGAGGTGGCCATGACGCCGCCGCCGAGCATCCCCACGGCCAGCGGCAGCGGGACCCGGCGGCGGGCGGCCAGGATGCCGAACAGCGCGCCGGCGGCGATGCCCGTGGCGTAGCCGATGATCGACCCGACGCCGGTGCGGCGGTTCCCCGCCTTGTCCCCGGGCCCGAGGTCCACGTGGGCCGCGTCGGCGAGCTTGCCGGCGGTCTGCTCGGGCGTGCTGCTCGCCGGGCGTCCCCGCAGCGTCATGTCGAGGAAGGTGACGACGTTCAACGCGGCGCTGCCGACGGCGCCCGCGATGGCGCCGTCGACAACGGGAGCGGCCCTCACTTCGGGTCGCCCGGTTCGCGCTCACCCTTGGGACCGAACGTCCGTTCGCCCCGCACGATGCCCCGCTGGCCGCGGTCGTCCTGGAGGATCCGGTTCGCGACCTGGTTCGCCTCCTGGTCGGCGGCCCGCCCGGACTGCTCGATCACATCCCGCAGCCGCGCCCGCTCCTTGTCGTACGCGTTGCTGCCCGGCCGTGGTCCTGGCATCGCTGCCTCCTCCGGTCGCTGTGGCTGACCGTAGCGTCTACCCGCCGGGGCTCCGGCCAACCGTTCAGCCGGGGGCGCGGATGACCGCGACCGGACAGTCGGCGCGGTGCAGCACTCCCTGGCTCACCGAGCCGAGCAGCAGGCCGGTCAGCTCGCCCCGGCCCCGGCGGCCGACGACCAGCAGTTGGGCCTCGCGGGACGCCTCGACGAGCGCGGCGACCGGTCGGGCGTGCACGGCCGCCCGGGTGACCGGCACCTCGGGCCGGCGCTCGGCCAGGCCGGTGAGCGACTCGGCCAGCAGCCGGTCCTCCTCGCCGCGCAGCTCGCTCTCCTCGTACACCAGGGGTTGCATGTCGCCCGGGCCGCTGGAGGCCGGGTGGGTGTAGGCGTGCACGGCGTGCAGCCGGGTGCCGCGGACCGCGGCCTCCTCGCCGGCGAAGTCCACCGCCGCGCGGGACAGCGTGGAGCCGTCCACCCCGACCACCACCGGACCCGCCGGGCGCGGCGTGCCGCGGGCGACCAGGACCGGGCAGTCGGCGTACGAGGCGACCTGGATCGCGACCGAGCCGATCACCAGGGCGGCGAAGCCGCCGAGGCCGCGGTCGCCCAGCACGATCATCGTGGCGGTGGGGGACTCGCCGAGCAGCACCGCGGAGGCCTCCCCGTCGATGATCTCGCCGGACACCCGCAGCCCCGGCGCGACCGACTCGGCCTCGGCGACCGCGGCCGCGACCAGCTCCTCGGCCTGGTGCCGCAGGCCGCTGTCGGGTGGCGCCCCGGCCGGCGCCGACACGGGTACGCGCAGCAGCGGCCAGATGAAGCCGTGCACCACCCGCAGCGACCGCTGTCGCCGGGCCGCCTCCCGCGCCGCCAGGCGCACGGCCTTGAGGGCCGGCTCCGAGCCGTCCACCCCGACCACCACCGCCGCGCCGTTCGCCGAGTTCACGCCGTACCTCCTCGCCGTCGGCGCCCGCGGCCAGTATCGCGGCCGGCGGCCCCTCGCCGAGGCGATACCGCGCGAGCCGACCCGTGGGTACGCTGGCGACCAGCGCCGAAGAAAGGGAGCCTCGTCGATGGCCGAGCCCGACCGACCGAGCACCGCCCGCATGATCGACTACTGGCTCGGCGGCGTGCACCACCACCCGGTGGACGTGGCCGCGGCCGGCGCCTTCGAGGGCGCGTACGGGCCCTGCGCGGCCATCTTCCGCGCGCTGCGCGACTTCCTCGGCCGGGCCGTCGCGACGATCGCCGATGCCGGGGTGGACGGGTTCCTGGTCTTCGGGGCGGGCGTTCCCACCTGCGGCAACGTGCACGAGGTGGCGCCGGACGCGACGGGGTTCGTGCCGGGGTGGGGGAGGCGGCCGGTCGGGGTGATCTTTCTCGGGCTGGCCGCGTTCCTCGACGACGACACGCTCGCCCGCACCCTCGACGAGCTGTACGAGGCGGTCGCGCCGGGCAGCTTCCTGGCGATCGACTTCGACAGCGAGGAACTCGCCGCGTACCCGGAGGCGCTGGCCATGATGGGGCCGGCGTTCCGGATGCGGGCGCCCGCGCGGTTCGGGCCGCTGCTGGGCCGGTGGCAGCCCACGCCGGACGGCATCGTGCCGGTCGCGCGGTGGCGCCCGGCCGGCGTTCCGGCGCCGGTGCCGGACGCCTTCTACGGCGCGCTGGCGGTCAAGCCCGCCGGCTGAGCGGAACGTCCACCCACGACCGTCGCGGCGCAGGTCGGAACCGGGCCGTGCCGGTGTCCGGGGGCCTCCGTATGATGCTTGCTCTAGAGCAATAGTCGCCATCGGAGGATGTCAGCATGCCGGACGCGTCCGGAGTCGTGGCACGCGCCCTGCGCGCCGCGCCCCCCGACCAGTTGGTGGAGGCCGCCGACGCGGTGGTCCGCCGGGTGCTCGGCGCGTCGCGGACCGAGGTGTTCGTCGCCGACTACCGGTTCACCGGGCTCTGGCCGGTGCTGGACCCGGAGCTGCCCGAGGGCGGCTTCCTCGCCTGCCAGGGCGTCGCGCAGCGCTGCTTCAGCAGCCAGCAGCCGGTGCTGGACACCGGCGAGGACGGCCGGTGCCGGGCCTACCTGCCGCTGTCGGCGTGGGGGGAGCGCCTCGGCGTGCTGATGGTCGAGCTGCCGGCCGCACCCGATGCCGCCACCGTGGCGGCGACCCGGGACGTCGCCGGCGACCTGGCGGTGGCGCTGCGGGCGGCGGACCGGGAGACCGACCGCTACCGGCGCGCGCGCCGCCGGGAACGGCTCAGCATGGCCGCCGAGATGCAGTGGGACCTGCTGCCCGGGCGCAGCGTCACGCACGGCGACTTCGTGCTGGCCGGGCAGCTCGAACCCGCGTACACGGTGGGCGGCGACCACTTCGACTGGTCGGTGGACGGCGACCGGCTCACCGTCACGGTGCTCAACGGCGCCGGCAACGGGCTCGCCGCCTCGCTGCTCACCGCCGTGACCGTCAACGCGATGCGCAACGCGCGACGCTCCGGCGGCAGCCTGGTGGAGCAGGCCGAGCTGGCCTCGGACACCATCTTCTACCAGCACCGGGGGAGTCGGCACGTGGCGACGCTGCTGCTCGAACTGGACAACCGGCGGGGCGTGGTGCGGGCCGTGGACGCGGGTTCCCCGCACGTGCTGCGGCTGCGCGGCGGTGCGGTCACCCCGATCGCGCTGGAGCAGCAACTGCCGCTGGGCATGTTCGCCGAGACCCGCTACGACGTGCAGGAGTTCACCGTGGAGCCGGGGGACCGGCTCTTCGTGGTGAGCGACGGGGTGTACGCGGCGGAGCCGGCCGGCCTGGAACCGTACGGGGAAAGGGCCATGGCGCGTGCGATGCGGTCCACTCGGTTGCAGCCGGCGACCGAGGCAGTTGGTACGGTGATGCGCGAACTGCACGCGTACCATGCCGACGCGGATCTGCGCGACGACGCGGTCGTCGTCTGCCTGGACTGGCGCGGTGCCAGCCCACCGGACGAGGGCGGCGGGCGGTAGACGGACCGGCGGAGCGAACACGAGCGGGACGATCGCAGGGGACAGCGGGTGGAGCGACCTCCGAATCTTGCCGCGGCCATCGATGCGGCGGCCGAGGCGCTCATCGGTGTGCTCGACTCCGCCGCGTCGCGGCACACCCTCAGCGTCTCACCGACCCAGCTGCGGGTGCTGTCGCTGATCATGGCGCACCCGCGCACCAACGTGAACCGGCTGGCCGAGCTGCTCGACGTGGTGCCCTCGTCGGCGAGCCGGCTGTGTGACCGGCTGGAGGCCGTCGGCCTGCTGCGCCGGGTGGCCGACCCTCGTGACCGGCGCGAGGTGCGCCTGATCCCCACGGCCGCGGCGGAGACGCTGCTGCGCGAGCTGACGGAGCGGCGGCACCGGGCGGTCCAGGCGGTGCTGGACCGGATGCCCAACCGGATGCAGCACGAGCTGCTGCTGGCGCTGGTCGCGTTCGGCCAGGCCGCGTCGATGAACACCCCACAGGCGGGTTCCGACTCCACGGCCCGTACCGCCTGATCCCCGCTACGCCCTACCCGGCTACCGAGTCCCCAGCCGGTCAGCTAGTATCCTAGGACGCCTTAGCGGTAATGCGGTCCCGCACATGAGCGGAAGCTGAGCACCAGCACCACGCGGCGCCCGGAGGCGGCCGGGGCAGCCCGATATAGTGGCAGCGCAACTGGCCGGCTCATGATCGACACGATCCTGGGCCGCAACGGGGAGGTCCCAGCCCGGGATCGCAGAAGGGCGCCGGCGTCTGACCGGCCGGCAACGCGCACGTTCCTGCGGCGGCCGTTCGATCGGCCGCCGGACCGTGCTGCGGAGGGAGGTTCGGTGTCGCGTCGGCCGGCTCCATCGGAGCACCCGGCTCCCGGCGGTATGGCGGTCGTGGGGGACCGTGTCCTCACCGTGCCGAACATGATCAGCTTCGTCCGGCTCGTCGGTGTACCGCTCTTCCTCTACCTGTTCCTGGTCGTCAAGGCCGACGTGGCCGCCATCGTGGTGCTGGCCATCGGCGGCACCAGCGACTGGGTGGACGGCTGGATCGCCCGGCGCCTCCAGCAGGTGAGCCGGCTGGGCGAGCTGCTCGACCCGCTCGCCGACCGGCTCTACATCCTGGCCACGCTGCTGGCGTTCACCGCGCGCGAGGTGGTGCCGTGGCAGTTCACCGCGGCGCTGCTGGCCCGCGAGCTGCTGCTGCTCGGCTCGCTGGGGGTCCTGCGCCGCTACGGCTACGGCCCGCCGCCGGTGCACTACGTGGGCAAGACCGCCACGTTCCTGCTGCTGGCCGCGTTCCCGATCCTGCTGCTGGCGTCGGCCGCCCGCGGGGTGGCCGACGTGGCGGGGGCGATCGGCTGGGGGCTGGCCTGGTGGGGTCTGGTGCTCTACTGGGTGGCCGGGGCGATGTACGTGGTGCAGGCCAGCCGCCTGGTCCGGGCGATGCGGGCGCGGCGCGCGGGGGCGGCGACGTGACCGCCACCCCTCCGCAGGACAAGGGCCGCGATCCGTCGGCCCGGGTGTACGCGCCGGACTTCCTCACCGAGCTGTTCCGCAACCCTCTCGATCCCGGCTACGCGGACGCGGCGGCCCGGCGGTCGGCGGTGCCGCCGTCGCGGCTGCGGCGGGTGCTGGGCCGCCCGGTGAGTGTGGTCGTGCTGCTGGTGATCGGTTTCCTGTTCGCGGTGGCCTACCGGGAGACGATGGCGGAGGAGCCGGGCCGGGCGAAGGCGCGGGCCGGGCTGGTCGCCGGGATCAAGCAGCGGGAGGCGGAGACGGACCGCTTGTCCGCGCGCGCGGACCAGTTGCGCGAGGAGGTCGGCCGGCAGCGGGATGCGGCGTTGAGCGGGTCGCAGGCGTCGCGGCTGCGCAACCTGGAGGCGGGCACCGGCCTGGGCCGGGTGCGCGGGGACGGTGTGGTGGTGCGCCTGGCGGACGCGCCGCGGGACCAGGACGCGGTGACCGGGGCGGACGCGGGGCCGTCGCGGGTGTTGTACTCCGACCTGCAGAAGGTGGCGAACGCGCTGTGGGCGGCGGGCGCGGAGGCGGTGGCGATCAACGGGCAGCGGCTGACGGCGACGTCGACGATCCGTTCGGCGGGTGAGGCGATCCTGGTGGACTACCGGCCGGTGACGAGCCCGTACGAGGTGTCGGCGATCGGGCCGGGGTCGATGCGGGAGCGCTTCGACGACAGCCGGGCGGCGGATCTGATGCGTGACGTGCAGCGGACGACGGGCTTGTCGTTCGGGGTGAAGAACGCGGACGGCCTCACCCTGCCGGCGGCTCCGCAGCCACGGCTACGCTACGCCGAGCCTTCGGTGAGTCCGAGCCCGTCGGGTTCGGGTGTCGCCGGTTCGACCAGTCCCGGGCCGTCCGGCTCGGGTACCTCTCCCAGCCCCTCCGGAGGTGGCCGATGATCGCGGTGCTGGCGTTGCTCGCCGGTGTGGTGCTCGGGGTGTATCTGGATCCCACGGTGCCCGCGGCGCTGCAGCCGTACCTGCCGATCGCCGTGGTGGCGGCGCTCGACGCGGTGTTCGGCGGCGTGCGGGCGAAGCTGGACCGGATCTTCGACGACAAGCAGTTCGTGGTGTCGTTCATCTCGAACGTGCTGGTGGCGGGTCTGATCGTCTATCTGGGGGACCAGCTGGGGGTGGGCGGTCAGTTGTCCACCGGTGTGGTGGTCGTGCTGGGGGTGCGCATCTTCGGAAACGTGGCGGCGATCCGTCGGCACCTGTTCCGGGCGTAGGTTTGTGGCGATGAGCGAGGAGCACAGGGAGACGGGCACGGGTTGGCCGCAGCCGGCGGAGCCGGAGCGGCCGGCGGGGCCGGCCGGTGAGCCGGATCCGCGCCCGGACGCGCCCGATCCGGACGAGTTGAGCCCGTTGGCGCCGGTGGAGCCGGCCGAGCAGGAGGGCGTGCCGTCGCCGGCTGAGGAGCCGGGGGCGTCCGTGGCGGAGGTGGAGCCGGCGCGGGTGTCGCGGCGGTTGACGTCGGCGGGCGCGATGATCGCGGTGTTGCTGGGGTTGCTGGGGTTCACGCTGGTGGTGCAGTTGAAGACGACGTCGGCGGATCCGACTCTCGCGGCGACGCGGGAGGAGGACCTGGTCCGGATCTCGTCGGATCTGGATTCGCGGGAGCGGCGGCTGCGGCAGGACATCGAGGCGCTGGAGGAGAGCCAGCGGCAGTTGCGCTCGGGTGAGCAGGGCCGGCAGGCGGCGCTGGAGGAGGCGACGCGGCGGGCGGACGAGCTGGGCATCCTGGCGGGCACGTTGCCGGCGGTGGGGCCGGGCCTGTCGGTGCGGTTCGAGGGCCCGGACGCGGCGGTGTCGTCGGCGCGGATCCTGGACGCGGTGCAGGAGTTGCGGGGCGCGGGCGCGGAGGCGATGCAGATCGCGGGCTCGGACGGTTCGGCGGTGCGGATCATCGCGTCGACGTATTTCGTGGACGGGTCGGGCGGTGGTCTGGTGGTGGACGGGCGGCGGTTGAGCGGCCCGTACGTGATCTCGGTGATCGGTGATCCGGCGACGTTGCGCACGGCGTTGAACATTCCCGGCGGGGTGGTCGCATCGGTGGAGGAGGCCGGCGGTAACGTGACGCCGGTGGACAGTGAGGCTGTGGAGGTTTCGCAGCTGCACGCGCCGATCAAGCTGGAACACGCCCGGCCGGTCTCCTGACCGGTCGCGGCCGCGCCGGTTTCCCCCCGGTGCACCGATGACGAAGGACGCAGCTGGTGATTCCTGAGGATCTGCGGTACACCGCCGAGCACGAGTGGGTGGCTGGTGGGGACGGCGGTGCCGTCCGGGTCGGTATCACGCACTTCGCGCAGGACGCCCTGGGTGACATCGTGTTCGTCCAGTTGCCGGACGAGGGCGCGGTGGTGGCGGCGGGTGAGTCGCTGGGTGAGATCGAGTCGACGAAGAGTGTTTCGGAGCTCTACGCGCCGGTGAGCGGCACGGTGGCGGCGCGCAACGAGGCGTTGGCCGACACCCCTGAGGTGATCAACACGGACCCGTACGGTGCGGGGTGGCTGGTGGAGATCACTCCGGATGATCCGGCGGCGGTCGAGGGTTTGTTGACCGCTGGTGCGTACCGCGAGCTCACTGAGAGCTGAGTTTTGTCCGTTCCGGGCGGCGGGGTTGTGTCCGCGCGTCCGGTTGCCCTGTTTTTCGGTGCTGGCTAGGCTCGCCCAGTTGACCGAGAACCAATAGTTTGAGCGTTGCGGAATGCGCCTTCCCGGCACGGGGAGCCAGCCGCCGGGTGTGTGACTGCCCGGCGGCCAGACCCGCCATTGCCCGACGCCGACCGAAACAGATCCGTGAGGTGGTCCCCATGACGCGCCCAGACGACGAGTTCCCCCCACTCGACGTCACTTCGACGCTCAATCTCGGTTCGCTCGACGAAGTGCTGGAGGGCCCGGACACCGATGTGGTGCCGAGTCGCATGTCCGGTTCGTTGCCGCCCGGGATGGCGTTGCTGGTGGTTCGCCGGGGTCCCAACGCGGGTGCCCGGTTCCTGTTGGACCACGATGTGACGACGAGTGGCCGGCATCCGGACAGTGACATCTTCCTCGACGATGTGACGGTGTCGCGGCGGCACGCCGAGTTCCACCGGGACGGTGGCACGTTCACGGTGCGGGACGTGGGCAGTCTGAACGGCACGTACGTGAACCGGGAGCGGGTCGAGGCGGCGACGCTGAGCAACGGTGACGAGGTGCAGATCGGTAAGTTCCGGGTGGTGTTCATCGCCGGTCCGCGTCCGGAGGAGGAGGCCGGCCGGGGGTGAACGGGCCTGCGGCTTCGACGTCGCCGGGTGCGGCGAACGACCCGCCGGGCTCATCGGCCGCCGCGGCGCGGGCGACTCCGCTGATGAGTATCGGCGAGGTGTTGGCGCAGTTGCGGGTGGAGTTTCCGGACGTCACGATCTCGAAGTTGCGGTTCCTGGAGGCCGAGGGCCTGGTGGAGCCGCAGCGGACGCCGGCGGGGTACCGGAAGTTCAGCTGGGACGATGTGGCGCGGTTGCGGTTCGTGCTGACGGCGCAGCGGGACCAGTACCTGCCGTTGCGGGTGATCCGGGACCAGTTGGCGGAGTGGGATTCGTCGGGTGCGGCGCCGGGGCGGCAGCGGCCGAATCTGGTGGCGGTGGGTCCGGGTGGTGAGGTGCCGGGCCGGGAGGTGGCGGAGTCCGCCGAGTCGTCGGAGGTGCGGCTGGGGCGGGCGGAGCTGATCTCCCGGAGCGGGATCGACGAGTCGACGCTGGCGGAGTTGGAGCGGCTCGGTGTGCTGGTGGCGGATCCGCCGGGCTGGTACGACGCGGACGCGTTGATCATCGCGCGGGCGGTGGCGGGGTTGGCGGCGTACGGGTTGGAGCCGCGGCACCTGCGGGCGTACCGGACGGCGGCGGATCGGGAGGTCGGTCTGTTCGCGCAGTTGGTGGCGCCGTTGGCCCGGCAGTCCGATCCGGCGGCGCGGGCGCGGGCGGCGGAGACGGCGCGGGAGTTGGTGGCGTTGTCGCAGCAGCTGCACGCGGCGTTGGTGCGGGTGGGGTTGCGGTCGACGTTGGGCCGGTGAGTGTGGTGCGGGGCCGGGTGTCGTGGGGGCGCCCGGCCTTTGCCGTGGGTGGGTTCGGAAAGATCTGTGCGGGGAAGCGTGTCGTAGGCTTGCCGGGGTAACCCGTCGCGGCGAGGCGTGGTGCACGTAGCGGATGGGACTCCCGTGTCGCGGTCCGTGTACCGTGCAGGGAAGGGCGCGGTGCGGGCGTAGGTGACAACGACACGGAGGCGGCGGTGCGCGAGCTGAGCGTGGTCGGAGTTCGGGTGGAGCTGCCCAGCAACCAGCCGATCGTCCTGCTGCGGGAGGTCGAGGGGGACCGCTATCTGCCGATCTGGATCGGCGCGGTCGAGGCGACGGCGATCGCCTACGAGCAGCAGGGTGTGAAGCCGGCGCGGCCGTTGACGCATGATCTGCTGCGGGATGTGCTGGCGGCGTTGCAGGCGCCGTTGCACGCGGTGGAGATCACCGAGTTGAAGGAGAACGTCTTCTACGCCGATCTGTTGATCGGTGACGGCGTTCGGGTGTCGGCGCGGCCGAGCGATTCCATCGCGTTGGCGTTGCGGGTCGGGGCTCCGATTCGTTGTGCCGAGCAGGTCCTCTCGGAGGCGGGGATCGTGATCCCCGACGAGCAGGAGGACGAGGTGGAGAAGTTCCGGGAGTTCTTGGAGCAGGTGCGTCCGGAGGACTTCGCGGGCTGAGGTGGCCGGCCGGTGGGCCGGTGTCGGTACGGCGGCGGTTGTCACGGAGGGTGACGACTGGCCGCCGTCGGTGATCTTCCGTTCGGCGGTGCGGCGTGTCGCGGTGTCTCCTGCGGGTCAACTCCGGGCGCCGGCGCTAGGGTTGCGGTGTCGAGGGGTGCGCGCACGGGGAGACGCCGCGTGGCACCGCACGGGCGGGGAGGTAGTCCGGATGCACGAGCCGCGAGATCCTGGTCCGACTACGGAGCAGCAGCCTGACCCGGTCGTCGACGGTGAGGTGGGCTACCGGGGTGTGACCGCGTGTCACGCGGTGGGGATCAGCTACCGGCAGTTGGACTACTGGGCCCGGACGGGTCTGGTGGTGCCGAGCGTGCGGGACGCGTCGGGTTCGGGGACGTCCCGGTTGTACTCCTTCCGCGACCTGGTGGTGTTGAAGGTCGTGAAGCGGTTGCTGGATGCCGGGGTGTCGTTGCAGAACATCCGGAAGGCCATCGAGGCGTTGCGGTCGCGTGGGGTGGAGGACCTGGCGGGCATCACGCTGATCTCGGACGGGACGACGGTCTACGAGTGCCGGTCGCCGGAGGAGGTCGTGGACCTGTTGCAGGGCGGCCAGGGGGTGTTCGGCATCGCGATCGGCGGGGCGTTCAAGGAGATCCAGGGTTCGCTGTCGCATCTGCCGGCGGAGCCGGTGGGTGGGCAGCCGGAGCCGGCCGCCCCGCCGGCGGAGGCGGAGTCCGGGTCCGAGCCGGTGGGTGACGAGTTGGCGGCGCGGCGGGCGCGTCGTCGGGCGGGCTGAGCCGGCCGTCTGATCCACGGGACCGCGCCACGCCCAGAACGGGTATGACGCGGTCCTCTTTTTTGATCACGGTGCGTGTCGCTCCGGCGGGGCGGGGCGGTGGTGTCGCGGTGGCCGTTTGCGCCGGCCGGGTGCGGCTGCCGTGACGTGCGCAAACACGGCGCGGGTGGCGGGTCGGGCGGTGCTGTCCGAAAGGGAACGTTCGCGGCTTCGGCGTCGACCCAGCGTGGCGGTGTGCTCGCGTGTGGCGAGGGCTTCGCCGGGTCCACTGACTGTCCGTGATCGACGGATGTCGGGAATCCGATAGGGCAGGGCTGAACCGATTCGGCGGACACGCTATGGTCCGACACGGCCGTTTGCGCGTGGCCGTTCGGTGGAGCCGGTGCGACGCGCGTGAGCTGCCGGTTGCCCCTCCGCGGCGCTGGTCGCGTTGCCCCCCTCCCGGAAGGAACCACCATGACGGTGACCGAAGAGACCACACCGATCTCCCACTACGAGCGCATCGGCGGCGCCGCCGCGGTGAAGGCCGCGGTGGAGCTGTTCTACGACAAGGTGCTGGCCGACCCGGAGCTGGCCGGCTACTTCACGGCCGTGAACATGTCCGAGCAGCGCCGGCACCTGGCGCTGATGCTGGCCGTGGTGCTCGGCGGCCCGAACGAGTACGCGGGCCGGGGCCTGGCCGAGGCGCACCAGCCGCTGAACATCCCGGTGGCGCACTACGCGAAGGTCGGCGAGCACCTGACCGCGACGCTTTCGGAGCTGGGTGTGCCCGGCGACGTGATCGCCGACGTGCAGGTCGTGCTGGGCCGGGTGCAGGACCAGGTCGTGTCGACGGGGAACGCCTGAGCGTGGACGCGGCACGGCTCAAGCAGAGCTGGTCGGTGGTCGCCGCGCACGGTGACCAGGTTCCGCTCTACTTCTATTCGACGCTGTTCCTGGCGCATCCGGAGACCCGGCAGATGTTCCCCACGAACATGGCGGGGCAGCGGGACCGCCTGGTGAACGCGTTGGGGCACATCGTGTCCCACGTGGACCAGGTGGACTCGCTGGTCGGGTTCCTCCAGGATCTCGGGGCGGACCACCGCAAGTTCGCGGTGCGCGCCGAGCACTACCCGGCCGTCGGTGAGGCGCTGCTGGCGACGTTGCGGCACTTCTGCGGCGAGATGTGGACCGAGGAGCTGGCCGGCGACTGGGCGGCGGCGTACGGGCTGGTCGCGCAGGTGATGATGGACGCGGCGCAGGCGGCGGAGGCGAAGTCCCCGCCGTGGTACGTGGCGGAGATCCTCGGGCATGAGCGGCGCACGTTCGACGTGGCGGTGCTGACGGTGCGCCCGCAGTATCTGCTGCCGTTCACGCCGGGCCAGTCGATCGGGGTGTCGCATCCGGCGGTGCGGTCGTGGCGTTACTACTCGCCGGCGAACGCGCCCCGCCCGGACGGCACGTTGGAGCTGCACGTGCGGGCCGCGCCGGGTGGGGCGGTGTCGTCACGGCTGGTGTACGGGTGCGCGGTGGGCGACCAGTTGCACCTGGCCGCGCCGGTGGGTGACCGGTTGACGTTGTGGCCGGCCGGGTCGTCGGATCTGCTGCTGCTGGCCGGTGGCACCGGCTGGGCGCCGGTGAAGTCCCTGCTGGAGCAGGTCGCGGCGGAGGGTGCGGGCCGCCGGGTGGACCTGTACGTGGGGGCCCGGTCCCGGTTGGAGTTCTACGACAGCGAGGCGATCGACAAGTTCGCCGCGGCGTACCCGTGGCTGCGGGTGACGTACGTGGCGGGTTCGGATCCGCGGCGGCCGGGTGAGTTCGTGCAGGTCGCCGATCAGGTCCTGGCCGACGGGGACTGGCGGTCGCGGCACGTGTACGTGTGCGGCTCCGACGAGATGGTGAGCCATTCGGTGGCGACGCTGACCGGCGCCGGCTACCGGCCGGATCAACTGCACCATGAGGGCTTCGGCACGCACTGGTACGGGCCGGCCTTCCGGACGACGACGGAGGTGGCTTCATGAGCGCGACCCCGATCAGCAGGTACGAGGGCCAGGTGACCGGCGGCGCGGTGCAGATGCGTCTGAGCGCCGACCGGGTGCGCCGGTGGGAGTTCGGGTCGGCGTCGTTCACCCGCCGCGGCTACGACCACGCCGACGTGGACCGGTTCCGGCTTCAGGTGGCCGACGAGCTGGATCTGCTGGCCACGCAGCTGGCGAACCTGCGGGCGGAGAACGAGCGGCTCAACGACCACCTGGAGCTGCACCGGCACGGGGTGATCCCGAGCGCCGACAACGCGGCGGCGGTGCCGGCGGCGAAGGAGGTGAACCTGCTGTCGGCGGCGCAGCGGGAGGCCGAGCAGATCATCGCGCAGGCTCACGACTACGCCCGCCGGGTCGCCGAGTACGCCCGTACGCAGTACGAGAGCTACATGCGGGCCGCGGCGGAGGAGGCGAAGCAGGAGGCCGAGCGGGCGGTGACGGAGTATCGCAGCACCGCCGGGGTGAACTTCGACGACTCGGTCGCGACGCGGGAGGCGCTGCGGATCTTCGGCGAGATGATGATCTCGCACATGCAGGCGGCGGCCCGGCACCTCGACGACGGCAGCGAACAGCTGTCGCGCACGATGCAGCGTCTCGCCGTGGAGGTCACCGGCGGGGCCGCGGCGCGCGGCGTCGGGGCACGGGCGGACGGCGGCCGGGTGCGGGAGGTGGCCGTGGCCCCCCGTCACCAGCAGCGGTGAATTCCCCCGGCCGGCCCCACCCGCGGGGCCGGCCGGGGCCGGCGGGCTCAGGTGACGGCGCGCAGCGCCTCGCCGATCGGGGTGTCCCCGCCGACCAGTTCCAGGGTGAGCCCGGCGGTGTACGGGGCGGACAGCAGGGCGAGCAGGACCCGGGCCACGTCGGCGCGGGTGACCGCGCCGGGCTCGACGTGGCGGGCCAGGGTGATCCGGCCGACCGGCTCGTCGTCGGTGAGCCGGCCGGGGCGCAGCACGGTCACGTCGAGGTCCCGGCCGGTGACGTCGTCCTCGGCGGCCTTCTTCGCCCGCAGGTACGCCGCCCACACCTCGTCGGTGCCCTCTCTGGGGGGCCGGTCGACGCCCATGGAGGAGACCAGCAGGTAGCGGCGGACCCCGGCGCGTTGCGCGGCGTCGGCGAGCAGCACCGCCGCGGCGCGGTCGACGGTGTCCTTGCGGGCCGCGCCGCTGCCCGGGCCCGCGCCTGCGGCGAAGACCACCGCGTCGGCGCCGGCCAGGTGCCCGGCGAGGGTGTCGACGTCGGTGTGTTCCAGGTCGCAGACGACCGGTTCGGCGCCGGCGGCGCGCAGCGCGGCCGCGTGCTGCGGGTTGCGGACCAATCCGACGGGGGTGTCGCCGCGGCCGGCGAGTTCCCGCTCCAGCAGTTTGGCGATCTTCCCGTGGCCTCCGGCGATGACGACGCGCATGCCCTCAACCTAGTCGCGCGACGGGCCGCCCGCCGGGTCCGCCGGGACCCGGCCGGTCGCGGTGACGGCGGTCACCGGCGGCGGTGGTGCTCGCCGCGCGGCGGCGGGCGAGGCAGCATGGACGCCGTGACCGAGACGTTCGACGCGTTGACCCGGCTGGTGGGCGCCGGGGACGTGGTGGTGCTCAGCGGCGCCGGCCTGTCCACCGAGTCGGGCATCCCGGACTACCGGGGGCCCTCCGGCGCGGCCCGCCGGCACACCCCGATGACCTACCAGGCGTTCACCCGCGAGGCGGACGCGCGGCGGCGCTACTGGGCGCGCAGCCACCTGGGCTGGCGGCTGATCGCCCGGGCCGCTCCCAACGACGGGCACCGGGCGGTCGCCCGGCTGCAACGCGCCGGCCTGCTCGGCGGCATCATCACCCAGAACGTCGACGGGCTGCACACCGCCGCCGGCGCCACCGGCGTCATCGAACTGCACGGCCGCCTCGACGAGGTGACCTGCCTGGACTGCGGCAACCTGACCTCCCGCGACGAGCTGCACCGGCGGCTCACCGAGGCCAACCCGGGTTTCGACGCGCACATCGCGCACGTCAACCCCGACGGCGACGTGGACCTGCCCGACGAGGCGGTTGACCGGTTCCGCACCGTCGACTGCGGCATCTGCGCCGGCGGGATGCTCAAACCCGACGTGGTGTTCTTCGGTGAGACGGTGCCCGCGCCGCGCGTGGCCGACTGTTTCGCCCTGGTCGAGCGGGCCCGGGCGCTGCTGGTGCTCGGCTCGTCCCTGACCGTCATGTCGGGGCGCCGGTTCGTGCTGCGCGCGGCGAAGCTGGGCATCCCGGTGGCCATCGTCAACCAGGGGCCCACCCGCGGCGACGGGCACGCCACCCTCACCCTCGACGCGCCGCTGGGCGCCACGCTGAGCGCCCTGGCCGACCGGGTGGCCACCGGGCCGGTGCCCGCCGCCGTGTGACCGGCCCGCCGGCGGGGTACGACATGAGCCGGAAACACGGTCGCTGGTAGCGTTGACCATGCCGGTACCACCCACGTGGGAGAGACCGCCCGGAAACCTCCGGACGGCGCCGAAGGGGCAGATTCTCCCCGGAACCTCTCAGGCAAAAGGACCACGTGGGCAGGCGCTGTGGAGCGCGTCAGCGCGACTCAGGGGGAGGCCGACCCGTCGACCTCGCCCCCGCAAGGAGCGCAGCGCATGACCGCAGAGCAGTTCGCCGACCGGCACATCGGCCCCGGCCCGGACGACGAGCGCCGGATGCTGGAGACCGTCGGTCACAGCTCCATCGACGAGCTGATGGACGCCGCGATCCCCGAGGTGATCCGCTGGCACGGCGCCCTGGACCTGCCCGCACCGGCCAGTGAGCGGGAGGCCATCGCCGAGCTGCGTGCCCTGGCCGCCCGCAACACCGTGGCCGTGTCCATGATCGGGCTGGGCTACCACGGCACGCACACCCCGGCGGTGATCCGCCGCAACGTGCTGGAGAACCCCGCCTGGTACACGGCGTACACGGCGTACCAGCCGGAGATCAGCCAGGGCCGGCTGGAGGCGCTGCTGAACTTCCAGACGATGGTCACCGACCTGACCGGGCTGGCCACCGCGAACGCCTCCATGCTCGACGAGGGCACGGCCGCCGCGGAGGCCATGACCCTCGCCCGCCGTGCGTCGAGGACCAAGAGCCCGGTGTACGTGGTCGACGCCGACACCCTGCCGCAGACCGTCGCCGTGATCACCAGCCGCGCCGAGCCGCTCGGCATCGACGTGCGGGTGCTCGACGTCGAGCGCGACGAGCTGCCGGGTGAGTTCTTCGGCCTGCACCTGCAGTACCCGGGCGCGTCCGGTGCGGTCCGTGACCACAGCGGCCTGGTGGCGGCCGCGCACGCCGCCGGCGCCCTGGTGACGGTCGCCGCGGATCTGCTGGCGCTGACGCTGCTGCGCCCGCCCGGCGAGATCGGCGCCGACATCGCCGCGGGCACCACACAGCGTTTCGGGGTGCCGATGGGCTTCGGCGGCCCGCACGCCGGCTACCTGGCCGTGCGTTCCGGCCTGGAGCGGATGCTGCCGGGCCGCCTCGTCGGGGTGTCCAAGGACGCCGACGGCAACCCGGCGTACCGGCTGGCGTTGCAGACCCGTGAGCAGCACATCCGCCGGGAGAAGGCCACCAGCAACATCTGCACCGCGCAGGTGCTGCTGGCGGTGATGGCCGGCATGTACGCCGTCTACCACGGCCCGGACGGGCTGCGGGGCATCGCCGCGCGTACCCATGAGGCGGCGGCGCGGCTCGCGGCCGGGCTGCGCGCCGGCGGCGTGCAGGTCGCGGACGTCGCGTTCTTCGACACCGTCACCGCGACCGTGCCGGGGCGGGCCGCCGAGGTGGTGGCCGCCGCCGCGCGGCGCAACGTGAACCTGCGGCTGGTCGACGCCGACCGGGTCGGCATCTCCTGCGACGAGACCACCACGGCGGCGCACCTTCAGGCGGTGTGGGCGGCGTTCGGCGTCGGCGGGGTCGACGGCGATGTGGACGCGGCGCTGCCGGACGGGCTGGCCCGCACGAGTGACTTCCTCACCCACCCGGTGTTCCGCACCCACCACTCGGAGACGGCGATGCTGCGCTACCTGCGCCGGCTGTCGGACTTCGACTACGCCCTGGACCGGGGCATGATCCCGCTCGGGTCGTGCACCATGAAGCTGAACGCGACCACGGAGATGGAGCCGATCACCTGGCCGGAGTTCGCGCACGTGCACCCGTTCGCCCCGGCGGAGCAGACCGCCGGCTACCGGGAGCTGATCGCCCAGCTGGAGGGCTGGCTGGCCGAGGTCACCGGCTACGACGCGGTCAGCGTGCAGCCCAACGCCGGGTCGCAGGGGGAGCTGGCCGGGCTGCTGGCCATCCGCGGCTACCACCGGCAGCGTGGCGAGGGGCACCGGGACGTGTGCCTGATCCCGTCGTCGGCGCACGGCACGAACGCCGCGTCGGCGGTGATGGCCGGCATGCGGGTGGTGGTGGTCGGCTGCGACGCCGACGGCAACGTCGACCTGGTCGACCTCGACGCGAAGATCGACAAGCATCGGGACGCGCTCGCCGCGATCATGGTGACCTACCCGTCGACCCACGGGGTGTACGAGACGGGCATCGCGCAGCTGTGCGCGAAGGTGCACGACGCCGGCGGGCAGGTGTACGTCGACGGCGCGAACCTCAACGCCCTCGTCGGGTTCGCCAAGCCGGGCCGGTTCGGGGCGGACGTGTCGCACCTGAACCTGCACAAGACGTTCTGCATCCCGCACGGCGGCGGCGGCCCGGGCGTGGGCCCGGTGGCGGTGCGCGCGCACCGGGCGCCGTTCCTGCCCGGCGACCCGCTCGGCGCGCACAGCGACGGGCGGCCGGCGATCTCGGCGGCGAACCACGGGTCGGCGGGGATCCTGCCGATCCCGTGGGCGTACCTGCGGATGATGGGCGCCGAGGGGCTGGCCCGGGCCACCGGCGTGGCGGTCCTGGCGGCGAACTACGTGGCTGCGCGGCTGCGCCAGCACTACCCGGTGCTGTACGCCGGCAACAAGGGCCTGGTGGCGCACGAGTGCATCCTGGACCTGCGGCCGTTGACGAAGGCGACCGGGGTGAGCGTCGACGACGTGGCGAAGCGGCTCATCGACTACGGCTTCCACGCGCCGACGATGTCGTTCCCGGTGGCCGGGACGCTGATGGTGGAGCCGACGGAGAGCGAGGACCTGGCCGAGCTGGACCGGTTCTGCGACGCGATGATCGCCATCCGCGCGGAGATCGACAAGGTGGGCTCGGGGGAGTGGCCGGCGGGGGACAACCCGTTGTCGAACGCGCCGCACACCGCGGCGATGGTGTCGGGTGACGAGTGGCCGCACGCGTACCCGCGGTCGGTGGGCGCGTACCCGGCGGGGGTGGACCGGGCGGGGAAGTACTGGCCGCCGGTGCGGCGGATCGACGGCGCGTACGGCGACCGGAACCTGGTCTGCTCGTGTCCCGCGCCGGAGGCGTTCGAGAGCTGAGGCGCAGCGCGCCGGGGCGGTGCAGTGCCGCCGCCCCGGCCGGCGCGTCGACCGGTGGGGCCGACGCGTACGCTCCATGACGGAGCGTGATCGTTCAGGCGACGAGGGCGTGCCGGGCGGGGCCGCGGTGCGGGGCGATGGTGCTGCCGTCGGGGAGCAGCTCACCGGTGTCCTCGAAGACGATGACACCGTTGCAGAGCAGGCTCCAGCCCTGCTCAGGGAAGCAGGCGATGACGCGTGCGGCTTCGCGGTCGGTCGCCTCGGCGGAGGGGCAGGTGGGTAGGTGCTGGCACATCGGGTTCTCCGGACTGTGGGGGCACTGTGTCATGGTTCACATGACCAGTGACGCACAGTACCAAGCGGAAGTGCGCGCTATCGAGCAAGGATGCGGCTTGTTCACCCGAAATCGGCTGAACGGATGAGCGTGAACCGACCGGACGGTGTGGAAGCGCTCCCACGCGTGGGGATCGATGCGCCCGGGGCGCCCCCGCAGTGCCGGGAGCGGCTCGTGGAACGCGCCCGGCTGGAGTGGTGGCTCGCCGACGGCGGCGACCCCACGGACCTGGCCGAGCAGTTCCTGGCCGCGCACGGCGTGGACCTGTCCGACCTGGGCCGGCCGGCCGCCCACGACCCGCACGGCGCCTGCGGCGCCGCCGTGTTCCTGTCCGCCGCCGCCGGGGCCCGGGCCGCCGGCGGCGCGCCCGGCGCGCCCACCCCCGTGCCGGCGCTGCCGGATCTCGTGGCGGTCGTCTACGGTCACGCCGACCGGCCGGCCCCGGCGACGCGTCCCGGACCGGGCGCCGGCTGGTGGCTGGGCCCGTGGCGGGACAGCTGGACCCCCGCCGCGCACGCCGAGGCCGTGGCGGCGGTCCGCGCGGCCATCGGCCGCGGCGACGTCTACCAGGTCAACGTGGTCGGCCACGCCGCCGCCGCGTACGCCGGCGACCCGCTGCCCGCCCTCGCGCGGCTGGCCGGGCTGCCCGGCGCCCGCTACGGCGGCACCCTGTCCGGGCTCGGCTGGGCGATCGGCTGCGCCTCCCCGGAGACCCTCGTCGCGGTCGAACACGGGCGCCTGGTCACCCGGCCGATCAAGGGCACCCGCCCGGCCACCCCGGCCGGGCGCCGGGAGCTGTACGCCTCGGCCAAGGAACGCGCCGAGCACGTGATGATCGTCGACCTGGAACGCAACGACCTGGCCCGGGTGGCCCGTACCGGCTCGGTGCGGGTCGACGAGCTGTTCGCCGTACGCCGGTGGTGCGACCTGTGGCAGGCCGAGTCGACGGTGTCCGCGGCGCCCGCCGACGGGCTGGGCCTGGCCGGCCTGCTGCGCGCGGTCTGCCCCGGTGGGTCGGTGACCGGCGCACCGAAGCTCGCCGCGCTCGACCAGATCGCCGCCCGGGAACCGGTCGGCCGCGGCCCGAGCATGGGCGCGCTCGGCTGGGTCGGGCCGGGCCGGGTCGACCTGGGGCTGACCATCCGCACCGTCGCCGCGGACGCCGACCGGCTGCACCTGTGGGCCGGCGGCGGCATCACCTGGGGCAGCGACCCGGCCGCCGAGGTCGCCGAGGCCGCCGCGAAGGCCGCCCCGGTCCGCGCCCTGCTCGCCGCCGCCTGACCCGCCGGCGGCGAAAGACGGCTCAGGCGCGGGCGAAGGCGTCCAGGGCGGCGACCACCCGCTCACCGACCCCGTGGCCGCTGCCGTGGCCGCCGGACTCGACGATCTCCAGCCGGGCGTCGGGCCACTGCCGGGTGAGCTGCCAGGCGATGTCCGGCGGGCCGCTGACGTCGAGGCGGCCCTGCACGAGGACGCCCGGAATGCCGGCCAGTTTGCCGGCGTCGCGCAGCAGCTGCCCGTCGGGCAGGAAGCCCAGGTTGCTGAAGTAGTGGGTGACCAGCCGGGTGAAACCGGCCCGGAACACCGGGTCGGCGTAGCGGGGGCTGGCCTGGAACCCGCCGGCCAGGGAGACGTGCACGTCCTCCCAGGCGCACCAGTCCCGGGCGGCCCGGTCGCGGACCTGCGGGTCCGGGTCGTTGACCAGCCGGGCGTACGCGGCGGACAGGTCGCCGTCGCGCTCGGCCGGCGGCACGCCGTCGCGGAAACGGGCCCACTCCTCGGGGAAGACGCGGCCCATGTCCCGGGTCACCCAGTCGATCTCCCGGCGGGTGTTGGCCACGACGCTGAACAGCACCAGCGCGGTGACCCGCTCGGGGTGGCGCTGGGCGTAGGCCAGGGACAGCGACGAGCCCCAGGAGGCGCCGCACAGCAGCCACCGGTCGACGCCCAGGTGCGCGCGCAGCCGCTCCATGTCGGCCAGCAGGTGTGCGGTGGTGTTGACCGACAGGTCGGTGGCCGGGTCGCTGGCGGGTGGGGTGCTGCGGCCGCAGCCGCGCTGGTCGAACAGGACGATCCGGTAGGCGGCCGGGTCGAACAGCCGCCGCCAGGAGGCGCCCGCGCCGGAGCCGGGGCCGCCGTGCACCACCAGGGCGGGCCGTCCGTCGGGGTTGCCGCAGGTCTCCCAGTGGATCTGCTGGCCGTCGCCGACGTCGAGCCGGCCCTGCGCGTACGGCTCGATCGGTGGATACATGGGGTGCCCCTCTCACGGCCCGGATACAACAGCGCTGTTACATTAGCGGACGTGACCGCCACCCCCGACCGTGAGGCCCTCGGCACCCTGCTGCGCCACGTCCTGGAGGTGCTCGACGGCGACGTCGCCGCCGTCTACACCGACCTGGACCTGCCCGACTACCGGCCGCGCTACTCACCCCTGGTACGGGCCCTCGTGGCCGACGGGCCGCTGGCGATCCGCGACCTGGCCGCCCGGGTCGGCGTCACACACTCCGCGGCCAGCCAGACCGTCGCCCAGATGGCCCGCGCCGGCCTGGTGGTCCTCACCCCGGGCGCGGACGCCCGGCAGCGCATCGTCACCCTCACCGACCGGGCACACGCGCTGCTGCCGGTGATCGAGGCCGAGTGGGCGGCCACCACCACCGCCATGCGCCGGCTCGACACCGAACTGCCCGTGCCCCTGGCCGACGAGCTGTACGCGGTGCTCGCCGCCCTGCGCCGCCGCCCGCTGCGCGACCGCATCACCGACACCGGCCTGGCACCGACCCGGCCGGCCTGACCCCGCGTCACCCACCGCTCGGCCGGGTGGGCGGCGGCCTGGACCGCGACGCCCCGGGGGGCCGAACCGCGCCCGGCCTGAGCCCCCGGCCGGCGTCAGCGGCCCAGGCGTTGCCAGCGGCGCACGGACAGGGGCAGGAACACGGCGACCAGCAGCAGCGGCCAGGCCACCGCCAGGGCCACGGCGTGCTCGGCGGGCCAGGAGCCGGCACCCCAGCCGGGGTTGCCGAACAGGTCCCGGGCGGCGGCGACGGTGGCCGACAGCGGGTTCCAGGCGGCGAGGGCGGCGAGCCAGCCCGGCATGGTGGCCGGGGCGACGAACGCGTTGGAGGCGAAGCCCAGCGGCCACACCAGGATCTGCAACGCGGCGACCGTCTCGGGGCGGCGCAGCAGCAGCGCCAGGTACACCCCGAGCCAGATCATGGCGAAGCGCAGGAGCAGCAGCAGCGCCACCGCGGCCAGCGCGGCGACCGGGCCGCGGTGCGGCCGCCAGCCGATCGCGACGCCGCAGCCGAGCACCACCGCGAGGGCCGCCGCGGCGTGCAGCAGGTCGGCCAGGGCCCGGCCGGTGACCACCGCGGCGCGGCTCATCGGCAGGGACCGGAACCGGTCGGTCACGCCGCGGGCGCTGTCCACGGCCACCGCCGTGTAGGTGGTCTCCACGCCGAAGAGCATGGTCATGGCCACCATGCCGGGCAGGAGGAACTCGCGGTAGTCGGCGCCGTCGGGCAGCGCCATGGCGCCGCCGAACAGGTAGCCGAACATCAGCAGCAGCAGGACGGGGAACAGCAGGCCGACCAGCACCTCGCCCGGACGGCGCGCCCAGTGGGCGAGGGTGCGGCCGGTCAGGGTGGCGGTGTCGACGGCGGCCCAGCGGGCCCGGGACAGCGGCAGGACGGTCATGCCGGCACCTCCGTGCGGGAGTCGGTGAGGTGCAGGAACACCTCGTCGAGGGTGGGGCGGCGCACGGCCACGTCGCCGGCGCGCAGCCCGGCGGCCTCCACGGCGCGCAGCACCGCGGCGAGCGCGGCGACCCGGTCGGTGACCGGGACGCTGAGCCGCAGCGCGGCGCGGTCGACGGTGGGCGCGGCGCCGGTGGCGGCGGTGACCGCCGCGGCGGCCGGGGCCAGGTCGTCGGGGTGGTGCAGCACCACGTCGATCCGGTCGCCGCCGAGGGTCGACTTCAGTTCCTCCGGGGTGCCGGCCGCGGTCACCCGCCCGTGGTCGAGCACCCGCACGCTGTCGGCGAGCCGGTCGGCCTCCTCCAGGTACTGGGTGGTCAGCAGCACGGTGGCGCCGGCGTCGACCAGGCCGCGGACGGCGTCCCAGACGTCGCTGCGGGCGCGCGGGTCCAGGCCGGTGGTGGGCTCGTCGAGGAACAGCACCGGCGGGTCGACGATCAGCGCGGCGGCCAGGTCGAGCCGGCGGCGCATCCCGCCGGACCAGGTGCCCACCGGCCGGCCGGCGGCCGCGGCCAGGTCGAAGCGGTCCAGCAGTTCGTCGGCGCGGGCCGCCGCGCGGGCCGGGGAGAGGTGGTGCAGCCGGCCGAACAGCACGAGGTTCTGCCGGCCGCCGAGGATCTCGTCGACCGCCGCGTGCTGGCCGACCAGGCCCAGGTGCGCGCGGGCCCGGTCGGCCTGCCGGCGTACGTCGAACCCGGCGACCCGGGCCGTTCCGGTGTCGGCGCGCAGCAGGGTGGTGAGGATGCGCACGAGGGTGCTCTTGCCGGCGCCGTTGACCCCGAGCACCGCGCAGACGGTGCCTGCGGGCACCGTCAGGTCGACGCCGTCCAGGGCGACCACGTCGCCGTAGCGCTTGTGCAGGCCCTCCGCCTCGATGGCCGGTCCGTCCCGTCGCATGGGCTCCTCCGCTCCTCGTTTCGGTACGCCGTACCGTACACCATACGACAAGGGTGGTCGGTACAGTCGGCGGGTGACCACCGAGTACAGCGGCACCGGGGACCCGGCGCGCAGCCTCGCCCTGCTCTGGCGCACCCGGGAGAAGGCCAGCCGCAAGGGCGGCGACCTCTCCGTGGAGCGGATCGTGCGCGCGGCCATCGAGGTCGCCGACGCCGAAGGGCTGGCCGCGCTGTCGATGCGCCGGGTCGCCGAGCGGCTCGGGGTGGGCACCATGACCCTCTACACGCACGTGCCCGGCAAGGGCGAGCTGCTCGACGTCATGCTCGACACCGTCTACGGCGAGACCGCCCGCCCCGAACAGGTGCCGGGCGGCTGGCGGGGCCGGCTGGCGCAGATCGCCCGGGAGAACTTCGCCCTCTACCTGCGCCACCCCTGGCTGCTGCAGGTCGCCACCACCCGCCCGCCGCTGGGCCCGAACCTGATCGCCAAGTACGAGTACGAGCTGCGCGCCGTCGACGGCATCGGCCTGACCGACCTGGAGATGGACGCCGTGATCACCCTGGTCACCGGCTACGTGCACGGCGCGGCCCGCCCGGCCGTGGAGGCGGCCCAGGCCAGCCGGGACACCGGGATGACCGAGCAGCAGTGGTGGTACGCGCACGCCCCGTACCTGGAGAAGGTCATGGACCCGAACCGGTTCCCCCTCGCCGCCCGGGTCGGCGCCACCGCGGGCCAGGAGTACCAGGCCGCCTCGGACCCGGCCCGCGCGTTCGAGTTCGGGCTGGCCCGCCTGCTCGACGGCGTCGCTGTCCTGGTACGCGACCGGGCGGGTGCCGCCGCCGGCGGGGTAACGGACGGATAGCCTTCCGGGCATGACTATGCGCCCGATCCGGATCATCGGCGACCCCGTGCTGCGCACCCCGTCCGAACCGGTCACCAGCTTCGACGCCGAGCTGCGCGCGCTCGTGCAGGACCTCATGGACACGCTGCTCGGCGCGCCCGGCCGGGCCGGCGTGGCGGCCCCCCAGATCGGGGTGAACGCGCAGGTGTTCGTCTACGACGCCGACGGGCACCGCGGTCACCTGATCAACCCGACGCTGGAGCTGTCCGAGGAGCGCCAGGACGACGAGGAGGGCTGCCTGTCGATCCCCGGGCTGTACTTCCCGACGCCGCGCGCCATGCACGCCACCGCGCACGGCTTCGACCAGCACGGCCAGCCGCTGACCATCGCCGGCAGCGGGTTCCTGGCCCGCGCGCTGCAGCACGAGACCGACCACCTGCACGGCCGCCTGTACGTGGACACCCTGCGTGGCGACACCCGCCGCCGCGCGCTGCGGGAGATCCGCGCCGGCCGGTTCGACTCGCCCAGCCGGGGCCGCTGACCGCACGGTGCGGGGGTGACCGGTCCGGCCACCCCCGCACGTCGGTCGCGAACGGTCACTTCGGCGGCGGAGCCACCAGGCAGGTCGCGGTCGAGGTGTTACCGGAGTCGTCCACGCCGGTGATGATCGCGTCGCCGCGCAGCGTCACCTTGTAGTCGATGTCGCCGGTGCCGTCCTTGACCCGGGACTGCGCGCCCGGCGCCTGGACCAGCTTGATCTTCGTGCCGGCCGGGAACGGCCCGAACCGCACCGACGGGTCGGCCGCGTCACCGATGTAGACCACGACGGCGGTGTCGACGATGTCGGTCGCGGTGAGCTGGTAGAACCCGTCCGGGTTGTACGAGCCGGGGATGGTGCCGCCACTCGGGTTGTTCGTCGGCACGCACTGCGTGGTCGGCGCCGTGGTGTCGAGCACCCGCATCACCGCGGTGTCGCTGCCGGTGTTGCCGGCGGCGTCGGTGGCGGTGCAGGTGACCGTGGTGGCGCCCAGCGGGAAGGTGCTGCCGGGCGGCGGCGCGCACGCCGGGCTGAGCGGGCCGTCGACGTTGTCCGTGGCGCTCGCCGGGTAGGTGATCACCGCGCCGGCGGGGCTGGTGGCCTCCACCGTCCGGTCGTCCACGACCACCGTCGGCGGGGTCACGTCGTTGACCGTCACCGCGATGTGCTCGACGAACGCCGGCCCGCCGGAGAGCCCGTTGAGCAGGAAGTCCACCGTGCAGTGCAGGGTGGCGCCCTGCGGGGCGTCACCGGCGACCGTGACGGTCTCGGCGAACGGCACGTCGCTGCCGCTCTGCCGGGTCTTCGACGGCGCGTCGAAGCCCACCGACAGGCCCGGGTCGCAGACCACCTGCGGGGTGACGGTCACGTCCAGGTCCCGCAGCCCGGACAGGATCGCCGCCGTGACCGTGTCCGGGGCGCTGCCGACCACCTGCCCGCCGGTGGCGGCGGCCACACCGGTGGCCTGCCCGGTCGCGTCCAGGCCGCCGCCACCGCCGGTGACGTCGACCGCGAGCACGCGGGCGTCGTCGGCCTGCAGCGCGGCGGTGGCCTGCGCCAGGGTGTGCCCGGCGCTCGGGTCGTGGCTGGGCGCGTCACCGACCAGCACCACGATGCGGCTGCTGCCGGCCCGGTAGGCGATGGCGCCCTCGGACACCTGGAACAGCCCGTTCACCCACGCCTCCGGCACGTCACCGCCGCCCCCGGCGACCAGCCCGTCCACCGCGTTCTGCAGCGCGGTGGCGTCGCCGGTCAGGTTCTGCCGGACCCGGAACAGCTCCGCCCCGTCACCCTCGTCCCGGTAGGAGGCCACCGCGAACTGCGCGCTGGGCTGCGCCCCCCGCACGTTGTCGATCACCTGCTGCAGGTTGGTGCGGACGTTGGCGATCGCCGGGCCCATGCTGCCGGTCGTGTCGACCAGCAGCACCACGTCCGGGTTCGGCGGGATCGGCGGCGTCGACACCACCTTGCTGATCGGAATCGTCGCACCGGGATCCGCGGACCGGTCCACGGTCGCCGGATCGACGCCGGGCGCCGCCCAGGCGGGCGAGGCGGCCACCGTCATCAGCGCGGTCACCGCCGCGGCGACACCCACCGCCGTTCTTCGCCCCCGGGGCACAGCTGTGAAACCCATCGTGTCTCCTTCAGCTCCGCCACGCCCGCCCCGGGCGCGGCCTCGAAGGCAGACGCTAGGGGCTGGACCGCGCCGGTCCGGTCAGACACAAGCCCAGGTCAGGGTCGGGTTGTTGACCCGGCGTGGCGGCTGGACACGACAGACTGACCGGTCAGGCGGCCACAGGTAGACGGTGCAGCGCGCACTCGGTGAAGTCGGCCACCCGGGTGAAACCGAGCCGCTCGTACAGGCGTACGGCCGGAAGGTTGTCCGCCTGGACGTTGAGCGTGACGTGATCGACGGTGGCCCGCAGCCCGGCGCACACCGCGGCCACGGCCGCCCCGGCCAGGCCCCGCCCCCGCACGTCCGGGTGGGTCGTCACGTTGCCCAGGGCGGCCACCCGCCACGTCGGTGACCACACGTGCACCCCGGCCACCGCGACGAGGCGGCCCGCCTCCCGCACCCCCACGTAGCGGCCGGTGTCCAGCATCCGCGGGTCGAACCAGTTGCCCGGATACGCGGCCGCGTACAACTCCCGCAGCTGCGGCAGGTCGGCGCGGCCCAGCGACTCACCGGCCGGCGGCACCGCCGCCAGCCGCGCCGGATCGGTCAACGCCATCCGGTGGTGCGCCGCGGCGTCGGACACCGCGTACCAACGGGCCACCGTCTCCTCCAGGCCGGGGGACAGGTGCGCCCACAACCGGGCCGGCAGCACCGGCGCCGCCTCCGCCAGCAACCCGGCCAGGTCCCCGGCGCGCTCCGGCGGCGCGAACGCAAGCAGCGTCGGCAACTCCACACCGTGATACAGCAGCACCACCTGATCGCCCCGCCGGAACCAGGACGTGTAGGGCCAGAAGAAGTCGTCCAGATCACCCAGCTGGTACGCGTGCAGCACCGGATCCCGGCCCAGCAGCTCGGCGAGGACGGCACGGTCGTGTTCGGCGCGGACGGGCACCCGCCGATGATCACATGCCGGCGGCCGGCGCCGTCACGCCACCCACTGGTCGTAGCCCAGCTTGCCCACCAGCGCCAGCACCACGACCAGCAGCACCACCCGCACGAAACCCGAGCCGCGCCGCAACGCCATCCGCGCGCCCACCGCCGCCCCGGCGATGTTGCACACCGCCATCGCCGCGCCCAGCAGCCACCACACGTGCCCGGTCGCCGCGAACACCACCAGAGCACCCAGGTTCGTGCCCGCGTTGACCACCTTCGCCATCGCCGACGCGTGCACGAAATCCGCGCCCACCAGCGCGGTGAACGCCAACACCAGGAACGTGCCCGTGCCCGGCCCGATCAACCCGTCGTACAGGGCGATGCCCAGCCCGGCCACCGCCACGGCCGTCACCACCCGCACCGGCGTGCGCCGCTGCGGATACGACACCACCCCCAGCCGCGGCCGGGTCAGCACGAACACCGCCACCGACACCAGCACCGCCAGCACCACCGGCCGGTACGCCCCCGCCGGCACCGCCCCCGCCAGGGCCGCACCCACCCCGGCCGTCAGCACCGCCACCCCCGCCGCGGGCCCCGCCACCGCCCAGTCCAGCTTCGTGCGCCGCGCATACGTCACCGCCGCCGTCGACGTACCGAAGATCGCCGCCAGCTTGTTCGTGCCCAACGCCGTCGCCACCGGCACCCCCGGCGCGCCCAGCAGCAACGCCGGCAACAGCAGCAGGCCACCGCCGCCCACCACGGCGTCCACCCAGCCCGCCAGGGCTGCCGCGCTCAACAGGGTCGTCAGCGACACAGGGTCCACGGGCCGCCATTCTGCCCACCCCCACCACCACGACGAGACGCCCTGTGGCCAGCATCACCGCAGCTCACCGCCCCCGGCGCCGCCGCAACCACAACCCCGCCGACGCCACCGCCACGAACACCAGCATCGAACACAGCAACGCCCTCAGCACCCGGCAAGCCTGCCACGCGGACGTAGGGTGTGCAGGTGCGCCTGGCCACCTTCAACGTGCTGCACGGCCGGTCCCTCACCGACGGCCTCGTCGACCCCGACCGGCTCACCGCCGCCGTCACCGCGCTCGACGCCGACGTCCTCGCCCTGCAGGAGGTCGACCGCGACCAGACCCGCAGCGGCAACCTCGACCTCACCGCCATCGCCGCCCGCGCCCTCGCCGCCCCCGAACACCGCTTCGCCGCCGCCGTCGTCGGCACCCCCGGCGAACAGTTCCGCCCCCTCACCCACGACGACGACGGCCACGGCGAACCCCTCTACGGCGTGGGCCTGGTCAGCCGCTACCCGGTCCGCTCCTGGCAGGTCACCCGCCTGCGACCCGCCCCCGTCCGCTCACCCATCTACGTGCCCGGCCCCGGCGGCGGACTCGTCCTGCTGCGCGACGAACCCCGCGTCGTCCTCGCCGCCGTCCTCGACACCCCCCGCGGGCCGCTCACCGTCGCCGCCACCCACCTGTCCTTCGTGCCCGGCTGGAACATCCTGCAACTGCGCCGCGTCGTCCGCGCCCTGCGCACGCTGCCCGCCCCGCGGATCCTCCTCGGCGACCTCAACCTGCCCGCCGGCCCCGCCGCGCTGCTGTCGCGCTGGCGACCGCTGGGCCGCCGCCCCACCTACCCGGCCGGGCAACCCCGGGTGCAGCTCGACCACGTCCTCGCCGACCGGCGGGGCCTCGACCGGCTGCCCCCGGTCACCGCCGTCGACACCCCACCGTCCACCATCTCCGACCACCGGCCGCTCATCGTCGACCTCGGCTGACCGGGCCCCTACCGCGTCGACGCCGGCGGGCCCTCAGCCCAGCCCGGACGCCCGCTGCGCCGCCCGCACCGCGTTGCGGAACAACATCGCCACCGTCGTCGGACCCACCCCGCCGACCCGCGGCGTGATCGCCCCCGCCACCTCGGCACACGACTCGTCCACGTCCGGCAGCAACCGCCGCCCCTCGTAGCGCACCCCGCCGCCGACCACCACACCACCCGGACGCACATGCTCCGGCTGGATGATCCCCGGCACCCCGGCCGCCGCCACCAGAATGTCCGCCCGCCGCGTGTACCGCGGCCAGTCCGGCACCCCCGTGTGCACCACCGTCACCGCCGCGTTCGCCGTCGGCCGCTTCTGCGCCAGCAGCATCGCCAACGGCCGGCCCAGCGTGGCACCCCGACCGAGAATCGCCACCTCCCGGCCCGCCACCGGCACCCCGTGGAACGCCAGCAACGCCTCGATCCCCGCCGGCGTGCACGGCAACGGACCCGGCAGGCCCAACGCCAACCGGCCCATGTTCACCGGATGCATCCCGTCCACGTCCTTGTCCGGGTCCAACTCGGCCAGCGCCCGGTCGTAGTCCAGGTGACCCGGGATCGGATACTGCACCAGCACCCCGTGCACGGCCCTGTCCGCGTTGAAATCCGCCAGCACCGCGTGCAGATCCGCCTGCGACGCCGACGCCCGCAGATGCACGTGCGGCGACACGAAACCCAGCTCCGCCGCCTGCCGCTGCTTGATCCGGATGTAACCCGCGCTCGCGTCGTCGTCGCCCACCAGCACCGTCGCCAACGCCGGCGTCACACCCGCCGTCCGCAACGCCACCACCGACTCGGCGACCTCCGCCAGCACCTGCGCCGCCACCGGCGCACCCGGCAGCAGCCGCGCCGTCGTCGTACCCGAAGAAGACATGCCGCACCCCGCCCGCGGAGGCCCAGGCGGTCGACCCCCGCGACGAGCTCCCCGATGGTTGACCCATCCCCGTGCCGCCAGTCGCGTTCACCCCTCAGCCTGCCACAGCGCGCTCCGCGACCGCATCCGCCACCGACTGCCACCGCGGCAACGACCCCAGCAGCGCCGCCGCCCGCCGCCGCCGATCCGCCGCCGACGCCACCCCCAGATCCGCCACCGCCGCCTCGAACGCCGGCCGCAACACCCGCTCCCGCTCCGGCGCGCCCACCGCCAGCACCGCGTGACACCGCGCGTACGTCACCACGACCCAGAACATCGCCTCCCGGTGCGCGCCCGCCGCCACCAGCTCCGCGCTCCCGTCCAGCACCACCGGCCGCCCCGCCGCCGACAGATCCGCCGCGAACGGAAACGGGGTACGCCCCACCCGCGCCGCCTCGTCGAACGTCACCGCCAGCCCCGCCAGGTGCTCCCGCACCCGACCCGGACCCACCCCGCCGCCGTCCAGCGACGCCAGCAACTCCTCGTACCGGTCACCGAACCCGTGCGCGGCCAGCACCTCCCGCGCCCGCACGTACCGCCGCCGCACCGTCGGATCCCGCAACCCCGCCACCGCCGGCAGCACCGCCAGCACCGACGTCGGGAACACCCACCCCAGCACCTGCTCCGGCAACGGCGCCCCACCGTCCAGCCGCGCCAACCCGCCCTCGATGCGCCGCCGCACCCCGGCACACCGCCGCCGCACCCACACCGGATCCGCGAACCCCGCCGCCACCCGCTCCCGGATCACGCCGAGCCGGCCCGACGGATCCGCGATCACCCCGTCCGTGCGGAACATCGGCGCGAACACCCACGACCCCAGCACATCCTCCGGCGACCCCAGCTCCGCCCACGTCAGCGCCGAGACCTCCAGCAGCACCCCACCGTGGCGGAACTTGCCCACCTTCGCCGCCGGGCCGTCCCGCACCAGCAGCACGTCCACATCCGACGACGCCGGCAGCACCGCCTCATCCGGCAGGCCCACCGTCGACCCGCTGAAGAACGCGCCCCCGATCGCCGGATCCCGGCGCATCGCCTCCCGCACCCACCCGAGCGCCACCGCCCGCGCCGCACCCACCCGCATCCCGACCATGCTGCCCGCTCAGGACACCGCCTGCCGCCCCACCAGATCGGAAAGGGCCCGGTTCGTGCGGTTCGACGCCACCGCCGCACGCTGCTGACCCGCCGTCACCTCGATGTACGTCTGCGACGACGCCAACGACGCATGCCCCAGCAACCGCATGATCTCCGCCGCGCTCGCCCCGTCCTCCGCCAGCCGCGTCGCGAACGTGTGCCGCAACGCGTGCAGCCGCGCCCCCCGCGGCACCCGGTCACCGATGCCCGCCCGCCGGTAACACGACTCCACCAGATACTGCAGGCCACCCCGGCGCAGCGCCTCACCCCGCCGGTCCACCAGCAGCGGCGAGTCCGGCCGGACGCTGCGCGCCCCGAACCGCCGCCGCCGGCTGTCCAGATAGTTCATGAGCACCCGGTCCACGCCCGCCTCGATCGGCACCGTACGCGGCCGCCCACCCTTGCCCGCCACGTCCACCCGGCGCTCACCGGCGCGGCCGGCCACCGACGCCACCCGCAGCGCCAGCAGCTCCGACAGGCGCAGGCCCGCGCAGAGCGCCAGCGCCAGCACCGCGAGGTCCCGCTCCGGCCACGGGTCGCGCTGCCGTCCGTCCTCCCGGGCCACCGCGGCCAGCAGCTCCTCCGGGGTGTCCTCGCCCCGCAACGGCTTGGGCTGGGGGAGCGGGGTCCGGGGCCGCCCCACCGCCGGCATCGGATTCCCGGGTACGACGCCCTCGGCGACCAGGAATGTGAAGAAGCTGTTCCAGGTGGACCAGGCACGGTGGACCGACGCGGCGGCGCGGGGAGCGGCGAAGCGGGCGAACGCCGCGCGCATGACCCGGGGGGACAGGGCGGTGACCGGGAGCCGGTCCAGGGGGAGGGGAGTGGTGCCGTCCTCGGCGGCGACCAGGCCCGCCACGGTGGTGAGGTCCCGCCGGTAGGCCGCCAGGGTGTGCGGGGAGGGCTTGCGGGTGGCCCGGGCGGTCAGGAACTCCTCGATCAACCGCCCTACCGGTTCGTCCGGTTTGTCATGCATAAGGCATATTATGCATGATTTTCGCGTTCCCGCCAGGGGCCCGACCGGGGGAGCGACCCCGGAAACCAGTTGTCCCCGCACGGAGACTGGGTCCGTGGTGGACATCGACGAAGAACTCGTACGCCGGCTCGTCGCCGCACAGTTCCCGCAGTGGGCGCACCTGCCGGTCACCGCCGTACGCCGGCAGGGGTGGGACAACCGGACCTTCCGCCTCGGCGACGACCTCGTCGTGCGGCTGCCCAGCGCCGAGGGCTACGTGCCCAGCGTCGCCAAGGAGGACCGCTGCCTGCCGGAACTGGCCCGCCACCTGCCGCTGCCCGTACCCGGACCGGTCGCCGTCGGAGCGCCCGGCGCCGGCTACCCGTACCCCTGGTCGGTGCGCCGCTGGCTGCCCGGCGACACCCTGGAGACCGCCGCCGGGGTCGACCGGGCGGCCGTGGCCCGCGACCTCGGCGCGTTCCTGACCGCGCTGCGACGGGCGCCCACGGCCGGCGGCCCGGCGGCCGGGCGGCACTCGTTCTTCCGGGGCTGCCATCCGAGCGCCTACGGCGACGACGTCGAGCACGCCCTGCACGTGCTGGGCGCTCAGGTGGACACGGCCGCCTGCCAGGACGTCTGGGCCCGGGCGCTGACCTCGGCCTGGGCCGGGCCGCCGGTCTGGTTCCACGGCGACGTCGCCGCCGGCAACCTGCTCGTCGCCGGCGGGCGGCTGTCCGCGGTCATCGACTTCGGCACCTGCGGTGTCGGGGATCCGGCGTGCGACCTGGTGCCGGCCTGGACCTGGTGCGTGGGCCCGGAACGGAAACTGTTCCGGGAGGCCGTCGGGCTGCCCGACGACGCCTGGCGGCGCGCCCGCGGCTGGGCGCTGTGGAAGGCGCTCATCACGCTGGCGGGCGCGGGCGGCCGCGACGAGGAGCAGTCGCGCATCGTGGAGGCGATCCTGGCCGACCCGGTGGTGGACTGAACCTCCTCCCCGGGGAGGCCCCGGAACTGCTTACTTGACATAATGTACATTATCGACTCTGGCTTTGTGTCGCGTGTGCCGTCTGATCTCGGTCATGGCGACTTCTCGCCACCTGCGGGCACTGTCGTTTCGTCGTGCCGGACCCGATGCTGACTGCACCGGAGCCCGTCCCGGACGGCTCCTGGCCGAACAACCCAGGGAGCGTGCATGAGGAAGAACGCCCTGTGGCTGGTCACCGCAGTCTCCAGCATGGCCCTCATCGTGGGGCCCGGACTGCCGGCCGCCGCTGCGGAGCCCGCCCTCGCGACGACCGCGTCGCAGACCTACACCTACGACCTCGCCACCGCCACCACCAGCGACCCGGTGACCCAGGCGAAGATCGACAGGATCACCGCGCAGCTACCGCCGGACTGGCGTGCCCGGCTCGCGGCCGTGCGGGCCGAGTCCGGCATCGAGCCGTCCGGCCTGCAGAACGCCATCGCGGCAGCCATCGACCCCGGCGACTACGAGTGCGGCGACACCGCTTTCAGCGCCTGGGCGGACCAGATGATCGGCGGCATCGACTTCGGCACGCTGTTCATCCTGCTCATCTTCGGCGTCCTCGACTACCCGACCTACGACGCGGTCCTGTACGGCTCGTCGGCGAACCAGGCCGCCTACGGCCTGCCCGCGGAGTACCAGAACTCGATGTCCGTGGCCTTCCGCGCCGCGCAGAAGTTCTGGGACGTCCCGCTCGGCGACGTCGACTTCCTCGCCATGCAGAACGACATGCTGCAGGATCCGGCGCGGGTCGCCCGGATGGTCACGCTCTTCCTGGGCCTGACCGGCGACGACGCGCGCAGCATCGCCGAGCAGCTCATCGCGATCATCGACGCCGACCCGGGCCTGGCCGGCGGGGACAGCCCGCTGTTCACCCTCAACGCCTTCGCGTTCAGCGCGGTGGACGAGACCGAGCCGCCCTTCGCCGGGCTGCCCGACAAGATGGTCTTCGGTGAGGGCATGTTCACGGCGCTCGAGGTGCTGGGCATCAGTGACGCCGGCCCGCGCGCGGTGCTCGGTCACGAGATGGCCCACCACGTCCAGTACGAGGCCGGCCTGTTCACCAGTCCCCTCACCGGTCCGGAGGCCACGCGCCGCACCGAGCTGATGGCCGACGCCTTCGGCACCTACTTCGTCACCCACGCCCGTGGTCTGGCCCTGAACGACCGCCGGGTCCTGGAGGCGGAGCGAGCCTTCTACGAGGTCGGGGACTGCTCGTTCACCTCGGCCGGGCACCACGGCACCCCGAACCAGCGGCTGCGGGCCTCGACCTGGGGTGCGGAGCTGGCCGATGGCGCCCAGAAGCAGGGCCACATCCTGCCGTCGCTCACCCTCGATTCGAAGTTCGAGCAGCAGCTGCCGGTGTTCGTCGCGCCGGACGCGAACGACTGATCCCGCGTATCGAGTCGGGCCGGCCGTCCCCGGTGGGCGGCCGGCCCGACTCGGATCGGCGGCGGCTGTTCAGAGCCAGCCGCGGCGTGCTGCCTGCACACCGAGCTGGAATCGGCTGCGGGCGCCGAGGGAGTTCTGCAGGGCGGCGATCCTCCTGGTGACCGTCCGTTTGCTGACGTCCAGTTCCCGCGCGATCGACTCGTCGGTGAGGCCCGCACCGAGCAACGTGAGCAGGTGCCGGTTCGGCTCGCTGGTGCCATCGCCGTCGGGTGCGGCGTCCATGGGCATGGCGGAGATCGGCACGCCCAGTGCCCAGAACGATTCGAAGATGCCGATCATGGTGTCGAGGAAGCCGCCGCCGAGTATCACCAGCCCGTGCAGGCGCTCGGCGCCGGGCATGGGTGCGGTGAGGAGCGCCCACCGGCTGTCGGCGATCGTGAGGTTGCAGGGGACGTTCGGGAAGACCCGGGCGGACTCCCCCGCGGAGATCGCCTCGTGGACGAGCGCCATCGCCGTGGGCTGCCGGAGGATGTGCGTGCTGTAGACCACCCGGTAGGTGACGCCCCGATGCATCGCCTCGGTGGACCCGGGCGCCTGCGCCAGCTGTGGTGCGCCGCTGCCGACGGGCCCGACGGAGAGCGCCATGACCTGGGTGCGCACCTCGCGGTGCAGTTTCTCCTGTGCCGCGGCCGTGCTGTCGGTGGTGGTGAGCACCTCCAGGTAGTCGGGCAGGGGTGTCTGCTCGGCCCACAGCCGCCCCAGCACCTCGGAGCCCTCCCGGGCCGCTGCGGCGGCACGCAGGTGTTGTTCGGCGAGGACTTCGAGGGTGAGCCGTGGCGGCAGTGGGAGCGGGCGCTCGCCGTCGAGCTCCACGAGGCCGAGGCCGGCGAGCTCGTCGAGGGCGGAGTCGACGGTGTCCACGTCGATCCCGAGCCGTGCGGCGAGCTTCTCGCGGTGTGGCGGGCCACCCTGCACGAGGGCGAGGTAGGCGCGTTCGGTCACGTCGGACAATCCGAGATCGCGTAGTGCACCCACGAACAGGTGTCTATCACGGATGTCCGGGCGGGCCGCTCCCCTGTTCCGGTCAGGGTTGGAGGTCGGTCACTCCCCTGCCGCTGCGGATGTCCAGCGGCACCGAGACCTGGTCGTGGGCGATCAGCCAGGTGCCGTCGATCTTGCGGAAGCAGAAGGTGGCCCGGACCCACATGCCGTTGGTCGCCGTCCCGTCCTTCAGTGTGCCGCTGAGGCGGCCGAAGGCGTGCCCGAACGCGACGTCGTCGCCGACGGTGAGGGTCAGGTCGCGGACCTCGTAGGACACGCGGTCGAAGACCGTGAAGACGGCGGTCCAGTTCCGGAGCTTGGCCTCCACCCCGACGTGCTGCAGGGGCGGTTCGACGTCGAAGGACACGACGTCGGTGGTGTAGAGCCGCCGCAGGCCCTTGAGGTCCTTGTTGGCGATTCCTTCGACGATGTTGTCGATCTGCTGACGGATGGTGGTGTCGTCCGCGTCGTGCCGACTCGGCATTGCTCTCCTGCCTCTCCTTCGGATGACGTGCCCGGCCGCGTTCAGCGGCGCAGGGTGACCTCGCGCTCCATGTGCGAGAGCTTGTGCGGGTTGCGCACGGCGTAGAGGCCGGTGACGAGCCCGTCGTCGATGCGTACCGCCAGGACGGTGTCGATCTCGTCGTCCTGTTCCATGATCAGGGCCGGGTAGCCGTTGACCTGTGCCGGCCGCAGCGACATCAGTGCGGCGATCCGGCCCAGCCCGGCGGCCAGCAGCCGGGCCACCTTGTCGGCGCCCACGACGGGGCGCGGGACGGCCTGCCGGACTCCCCCGCCGTCACCCAGGAAGACGACGTCCGGCGCGAGGATGTCGAGCAGGCCCTGCAGGTCGCCGGTCTCGGTGGCCCGCTGGAACGCCGCGAGCGCGTCCCGGCTCTCGGCGGCGGACACGGTCCCGCGGGGCCGGCGCGCGGCGACGTGGCCCCGGGCCCGGTGGGCGATCTGGCGGACCGTCGTGGCGCTCTTGTCGACGGCTTCGGCGATCTCGTCGTAGCCGAGGTCGAACACGTCGCGCAGCACGAACACGGCCCGCTCGGTCGGGGTGAGGGTCTCCAGGACCAGCAGCATCGCCATGGAGACGCTGTCGGCCAGTTCGACGTCCTCGGCGACGTCGGGTGCGGTCAGCAGCGGCTCGGGCAGCCAGGGGCCGACGTAGGACTCCTTGCGGCGGCCGAGCGTACGCAGCCGGGCGAGCGCCTGGCGGGTGGTGATCCGGACGAGGTAGGCGCGCTGTTCCCGCACCGTGGTGAGGTCGACGCCCACCCAGCGCAGCCAGGTCTCCTGGAGGACGTCCTCGGCGTCGGCGGCTGAGCCGAGCATCTCGTAGGCGACGGTGAACAGCAGGTTCCGGTGGGCGAGGAACACCTCGGTGGCGGGGTCCGGGCGGTCGTCGGGTGCGGTCTGCGCCGTGCCTGCCATGGGTGGCTCCTGTTCGGTCTGGACCGGGTCACCCATCAGATGCCGGGCCGGGTCGTGGTGTGACGCCGGGGCGGTGTGCGGTGCGTCACGGGGGTGTGTTGTCACGGGGGTGGGGTCTGGCGGCATCTCGTGGTCGTCCGATGCGACACCACGAGGGAGGCCGAGCCATGGATGCTCGATTCGACATGTTCGCCAACGAGATCGCCGTGAAGTTCGCCAAGCGGTTCGCCAACGCCGGCATGGTGATCCACCAGTCGCCGCTGCCGGCGTCCACGCGGGAGCTGGTGTCGCTGCGCGCCAGCCAGATCAACGGCTGCGGGTGGTGCATCGACATGCACACCAAGGAGGCCGCGGCCGCGGGTGAGACGGCGGTGCGGCTGAACCTGGTGGCCGCGTGGCGGGAGTCGACCGTGTTCACCGAGGCCGAGCAGGCGGCGCTGGCGCTCGCCGAGGAGGGCACGCGGCTCGCCGACGCCCACCAGGGGGTGTCGGACGAGACGTGGGCGGCGGTGCGCAAGCACTACGACGACGACCAGATCGCGGCGCTGGTCGCCCTGGTCTCGCTGATCAACGCGGCCAACCGGATGGCCGTGATCGTGCACCAGCGGGGTGGTTCCTACGAGCCGGGCATGTTCGCGGCCGCGCTGGGCTGACCGGCGGGTGGATCCGGCCGGGCCGGTGGCCCGGCCGGATCGGCGGTGGCGCTGCCCCGGGCGGGTCCGGCGTCCGGGGCGGGCGTGGCTCGGTGTCCACGCCGTCCCGGTGCCGGGCCGGTCAGGCGCCGACGTAGGCGGCGAGGTGCTCTCCGGTGAGGGTGGAGCGGTCGGCGACGAGGTCGGCGGGGGTGCCCTGGAAGACGATCCGGCCGCCGTCGTGGCCGGCGCCGGGGCCGAGGTCGACGATCCAGTCGGCGTGTGCCATGACGGCTTGGTGGTGCTCGATGACGATGACCGACTTGCCGGCGTCGACGAGCCGGTCGAGCAGGGCGAGCAGGTGTTCGACGTCGGCGAGGTGCAGGCCGGTGGTCGGCTCGTCGAGGACGTAGACGCCGCCGGTGTCGGCCATCCGGGTGGCCAGCTTGAGGCGTTGCCGTTCGCCGCCGGACAGGGTGGTGAGCGGCTGTCCGAGGGTGAGGTAGCCGAGGCCGACGTCGGCGAGCCGTTCGAGGATCTTGTGGGCGGCCGGGGTGCGGGCCTCGCCGGCGCCGAAGAACTCCTCGGCCTCGGTGACGGACATGGCGAGCACCTCGCTGATGTCGCGGCCGCCGAGGTGGTATTCGAGCACGGACGCCTGGAACCGCTTGCCCTCGCACTCCTCGCAGGTGGTGGCGACGCCGGCCATCATGGCGAGGTCGGTGTAGATGACGCCGGCACCGTTGCAGGTGGGGCAGGCGCCTTCGGAGTTGGCGCTGAACAGGGCGGGTTTCACGCCGTTGGCCTTGGCGAAGGCCTTGCGGATCGGGTCGAGCAGCCCTGTGTAGGTGGCCGGGTTGCTGCGCCGGGAGCCGCGGATGCCGCTCTGGTCGACGGTCACGACGCCGTCGCGGCCGGACACGGAGCCGTGGATCAGTGAGCTCTTGCCGGAGCCGGCCACGCCGGTGACGACGACGAGGACGCCGAGCGGGATGTCGACGTCGACGTTCTGGAGGTTGTGGGTGTCGGCGCCGCGTACCTGCAGCTTCCCGGTGGGGGTGCGGACGGTGGGCTTGAGGTGGGCGCGGTCGTCGAGGTGCCGGCCGGTGAGGGTGCCGCTGCCGCGCAGGCCGGCCACGGTGCCTTCGAAGACGACCTCGCCGCCGGCGGTGCCGGCGCCGGGGCCGAGGTCGACGACGTGGTCGGCGATGGCGATGGTCTCCGGCTTGTGCTCGACGACGAGGACGGTGTTGCCCTTGTTGCGCAGTTGCAGCAGCAGGTCGTTCATCCGCTGGATGTCGTGGGGGTGCAGCCCGATGGTGGGTTCGTCGAAGACGTAGGTCACGTCGGTGAGGGAGGAGCCGAGGTGGCGGATCATCTTGGTGCGCTGGGCCTCGCCGCCGGACAGGGTGCCCGACGGCCGGCTGAGGGACAGGTAGCCCAGCCCGATCCGCACGAACGAGTCGAGGGTGGCGCCGAGTGCGGTGAGCAGCGGCGCGACGGACGGTTCGTCGAGGCCGCGTACCCACTCGGCGAGGTCGCTGATCTGCATGGCGCAGGCGTCGGCGATGCTGATGCCGGCGATCTTCGAGGAGCGGGCGGCTTCGCTGAGCCGGGTGCCGTCGCAGTCGGGGCAGGTGGTGAAGGTGACGGCGCGTTCGACGAAGGCCCGGATGTGGGGCTGCATCGCGTCGACGTCCTTGGTGAGGAACGACTTCTGGATCTTCGGGATCAGGCCCTCGTAGGTGAGGTTGATGCCCTCGACCTTGATCTTGGTGGGTTCCTTGTGGAGGAGGTCGTTGAGCTCCCGCTTGGTGAATTTGCGGATGGGCTTGTCTGGGTCGAAGAAGCCGCAGCCGCTGAAGATGCGCCCGTACCAGCCGTCGACGCTGTAGCCGGGGACGGTGATGGCGCCCTCGTTGAGGGACTTGCTGTCGTCGTAGAGGGCGGACAGGTCGAAGTCGGTGACCGAGCCCATGCCCTCGCAGCGGGGGCACATGCCGCCGGTGATGCTGAAGCTGCGCCGCTCCTTCGTGGTCTGCCCGCCGCGTTCGACGGTGACCGCGCCCGCGCCGCTGATGGAGGCGACGTTGAAGGAGAACGCCTGGGCCGAGCCGATGTGCGGCTGGCCGAGCCGGCTGAACAGGATGCGCAGCATGGCGTTGGCGTCGGTGACCGTGCCGACGGTGGAGCGGGGGTTGCCGCCCATCCGCTCCTGGTCGACGATGATCGCGGTGGTCAGCCCGTCGAGGACGTCGACCTCGGGCCGGGCCAGTGTGGGCATGAAGCCCTGCACGAAGGCGCTGTAAGTCTCGTTGATCAGCCGCTGCGACTCGGCGGCGATGGTGCCGAACACCAGCGAGCTCTTGCCGGATCCGGAGACGCCGGTGAACACGGTCAGCCGGCGCTTCGGGATCTCGATGCTGACGTCCTTGAGGTTGTTCTCGCGTGCCCCCTGCACGCGGATCAGCTCGTGGGTGTCGGCGACGTGCTGCGCGGGCGACGGGGTGTCCGTGCTCGTGGCCGTGCTCATCGTGTCTCCATCTGTGCCGTGGGCCGCCGTCGCGGCCTTCGTGCGGTGGGCTGGCCCGATCCGATCATGCCGGTGTGACAGATCAGGGCAGCTGCTTGATGCGGATCAGGTTGCCGGCGGGGTCGCGGAACGCGCAGTCGCGGACGCCGTAGGGCTGGTCGATGGGCTCCTGGACGACCTCGGCGTCGCCGGCCTGGAGCTTCTCGAAGGTGCCGTCGAGGTCGTGGGTGGCCAGCAGGATCCACCCGTAGGTGCCCTTGGCCATCATCTCGACGATGGTACGGCGTTCCTCGTCGGTGACCCCGGGGTCGGCGGCCGGCGGCGCCAGCAGGATGGAGGTCTCGGGCTGCCCGGCGGGGCCGACGGTGATCCAGCGCATCCGGCCCTGCCCGACGTCGTTGCGGACCTCGAACCCGAGGACGTCGCGGTAGAAGGCCAGGGAGGCGTCCGGGTCGTCGTGCGGCAAGACGGTGGTGTTGATGGTGATGTCCATGGCAGTCAGGCTAGGTGCGCGCCGACGGTGGGCGCTTCTCGATTCCTGATCGGCCTGGTCACCTGTTTCGCCACGCACGGCGGCAGCTCGCTCGCGCCGCCGGCCGCCGCCCGGGCCCGGTAGGTGCTCGGCGGGATGCCGACCAGCTCGGTGAAGCGGGTGCTGAAGGTGCCCAGCGAGGAGCAGCCGACGGCGAAGCAGACGTCGGTGACGCTGAGGTCGCCGCGACGCAGCAGCGCCATCGCCCGTTCGATGCGCCGGGTCATCAGGTAGGCGTACGGGGATTCGCCGTAGGCGAGGCGGAACTGGCGGCTGAGGTGCCCGGCGGACATGTGCGCGCCCCGGGCGAGCGCCTCGACGTCCAGCGGCTGGGCGTACTCCCGGTCGATCCGGTCGCGGACCCGGCGCAGCCGGGCGAGGTCACGGAGCTGCTGCGCCCGGTCGGAACTGCTGGTCACCTGCCCGATCGTGCCACGTGGCGCCGGGGTTGCCCACCGCGTTCGCAGTGCGTGTCGGGTGCGCCACCGGCGGCCGTCAGCGGGCCCGGGTGCCCCGGCGGGCGGGCACCGCGCTGCCGGCGACGGCGGTGGCTGGCGTCAGCACCACCACGGCGAGGGTGAGCCAGACCGGCAGCTTGCCCACCGGCAGTGCGAAGACGAACACGTTGTCGACCGACAGCGCCTTCTCCAGCAGGTAGCCGGAGTAGTAGGCCGCTGCCGGGCCGCTGCCGCGCCACAGCCGGATCACCAGCCCGAAGGTGACGCCCGCGATGATCCACGCCGCGCTCCGGAGCAGCGCCTCGCGCAGGTCGATGACGAGGTGGTCGCGGTGGGCGAACACGTCGACGGCGAGCATGACGGCGATGACCGCGCCGACCGCCACCCAGGCCCACAACGGCGCCTCGAACGTGATCTGGTCCATCCGGCGTCCTCCGCACCGCGCCGGGCCGCGTCGCCCCCGAGCCCGGGCGAGGCGCCGGCCGGGGTACGGCGGTCCGGTGAAGTCCGCGCGCCGGCGCGGTGCGGGGTCGCCTCAGCGCAGCCGGCGGGCGCCGAAGCGGGTGGGCGGGTCGGCGATGGCGTCCTGGGCGGCGATGAGTTGCAGCTCCCGGGTGCCGGCGGCCAGGGTGGCCTCGAGGACGGCGTAGATGGAGTTGGTGGTGCGCTCCAGCGCCGTCTCCGGCGATCCGGTCGTGGCCAGGTGGGCCAGGTAGAGCGCGGCGGTGACGTCGCCGCCGCCGTTGGGACTGATCGGCAGCAGCGGCGTGGTGACCGCCCAGGCGCCGGCGTCGGAGACGGCGACGACCTCCAGGGACCCGGCGGGCAGGTCGCCGTGCAGCACGCTGGTGACGAGCATGTGCCGGGGTCCGGTGTCGCGGACGACGTCGACGGCGGCGAGCAGGTCGTCCAGGGTGTCGGTGCGGCGGCCGGCGAGGAACTCCAGTTCGAACTGGTTCGGGGTGACGATGTCGGCGCGGGGCACGACGGTGTCGCGCAGGTACTCGGGGATGCCGGGGCGGACGAACATGCCCCGGCCGACGTCGCCCATCACCGGGTCGCAGCAGTACAGGGCGTCGGGGTTGGCGGCCTTGACCCGGGCGACCGCGTCGAGGATCACCGCGCCCATGGCCGGGTCGCCCTGGTAGCCGGACAGGACCGCGTCGGCGGTGCCGAGGACGCCACGGTCCTCGATGCCGGCGATCACCTCGGCGACGTCGGCGGGGGGCAGCAGCGGCCCGCGCCAGGCGCCGTAGCCGGTGTGGTTGGAGAAGTGCACGGTCAGCACCGGCCAGACCTCGTGCCGGAGGCGTTGCAGCGGGAAGACGGCGGCGGAGTTGCCGACGTGACCGTAGGCGACCGACGACTGGATGGACAGGATCTTCACCGGCTCATCGTCGCATCCGCGGCGGCGGTGCTGGCCGG
This sequence comes from Micromonospora sp. NPDC004551, assembly GCF_040609975.1. Lineage (NCBI taxonomy): Bacteria > Bacillati > Actinomycetota > Actinomycetes > Micromonosporales > Micromonosporaceae > Micromonospora > Micromonospora sp. NPDC004551. The sequence goes on from NZ_JBEXLM010000033.1 coordinate 65,975, forward strand.
GTGTCGGTGCGCAGGCGGGCGTGCACGTGCATGTCGTGCCAGCCGTCGGTGTGCCGGGCCGCGGCGCGGTGGGTGCCCTCGGCGGTGAGGCCGGCCCGTTCGGCCACCCGGCAGGAGGCCAGGTTGGCGGTGGAGTGCCGCACCCAGATCCGGTGCAGGCCGAGGCGGTCGAAGCCGAAGGCGGTCAGGGCGGTCAGGGCGTGGGTGGCGACGCGCCGTCCGCGGGCGGCGGGCAGCACCCAGTACGACACCTCGGCCTGGGCCTCGGGCAGGTCGACCGCGCGGAGGCTGATCTGGCCGAGCACACCGGTGCCGTCGGTGATCGCCCAGCCGGCCCCGGTCTCCTGCCGCCAGCGGCGTGGCCAGGTGTCGATCCAGTCGCGGGCCTCGTCGTCGGTCATGGCGCGGCAGTGCCAGCGGCGGATGTCGGGGTCGGCGTACGCGGCGAGGACGGCGGGCCGGTCCTCGGGGCGCCAGGGGCGCAGGAACAGGTCGCCGGCGTCGAGGTCGGGTTGGTGGTGGCCGGCGAGGGCGCCCGGGGGCAGGGCCGGGGTGGTGAGCAGCGGCATGCCGTCATGATCCGCCACGACGGGCGGTGAGGGCGGGGCGACGGCGGGTGCGGGGCCGGGCGCGGCGGTGACCGTTCGGCTCAGGGTTTCGACCGTCCGGCGCGGGGCGGGTTTCGGCGCCGCACGCGCCAGGGGCATGAAACGGATGGATCTCTCGCCATTCTCCGGAGAGGAAGCACTCATGCTTTCCGCACTCGATCGTCGGCACACCGTCGCGCCGCCGGGCTACAGCCGCTGGCTGATACCGCCCGCGGCGTTGGCGATCCACCTCTGCATCGGGCAGGTCTACGCGACCAGCGTGTACAAGAACTCTCTGATCGCGCACTTCGACACCGGTCAGACGGCGATCGGGGTGATCTTCAGCATCGCGATCGTCATGCTCGGGTTGTCGGCCGCGGTGGCGGGCACCTGGGTGGAGGCGAACGGGCCGCGCAAGGCGATGTTCGTCTCGGCGTGCTTCTGGGCGGCCGGGTTCCTGGTCGGCGCGCTGGGCATCGCGACGAAGCAGCTGTGGCTGCTGTATCTGGGCTACGGCGTGCTGGGCGGGATCGGCCTGGGCATCGGGTACATCTCCCCCGTCTCCACGTTGATCAAGTGGTTCCCGGACCGGCCGGGCCTGGCGACCGGGTTGGCGATCATGGGCTTCGGCGGTGGGGCGATGGTGGCCTCTCCCCTGTCCCGGCAGCTGCTGTCGTTCTACGACCCGGGGTACGACCCGGGCAACGCCGGTTCGACGGCGTCGGGCAGCGCGCTGGTGTGGCTGTTCCTGACCCTCGGCGTCGGCTACTTCGTGATCATGATGTTCGGGGTGTTCAACGTGCGGGTGCCGGCGGCGGACTGGCGCCCGGCCGGGTTCGACCCGGCGCGGGTGGCGGCGAAGCCGCTGGTGACCACGGCGAACGTGTCGGCGGCCAACGCGGTGAAGACCCGGTCGTTCTGGCTGCTGTGGGTGGTGCTGTTCTGCAACGTGACCGCCGGGATCGGCATCCTGGAGCAGGCCAGCCCCATGATCCAGGACTTCTTCCGGAACAACGGCACGTCGGCGGTGTCGGTGGCGGCCGCCGGCGGGTTCGTGGGGCTGCTGTCGCTGTTCAACATGGCCGGCCGGTTCGTCTGGTCGTCGACGTCGGATGTCATCGGCCGCAAGCCGATCTACCTGCTGTACCTCGGGGTCGGGATGGTGCTGTACGTGCTGCTGGCCCTGGTCGGGCAGACGGCGACGGCGCTGTTCGTGCTGCTGGCGTGCGTGATCCTGTCGTTCTACGGCGGCGGGTTCGCCACGGTGCCGGCGTACCTGCGGGATCTGTTCGGCACGTTCGAGGTGGGCGCGATCCACGGCCGGTTGCTGACGGCGTGGTCGGCGGCCGGGGTGGCCGGCCCGCTGATCGTGAACGCGTTCCTGGACGCGCAGGGCAAGCCGGGCACGTTGACGGCGGCGGCGTACCGGCCGGCGCTGTTCACGATGGTCGGGGTGCTGGCGGTCGGTTTCGTGGCGAACCTGCTGATCCGGCCGGTGCCGCAGCGGTTCCACGAGCCGGCGCCGGGCCGGGACGGTGTCGAGGGTGCGCAGCCGGTGACGGCGGAGAGGAGCGGGTCGTGAACGAGCGGGCCGGTGGCGGGCAGCGGGTCCGCGTGGTGGTGTCGTGGGTGGTGGTGTCGGTGCTGCTGGGCTACGGGGTGGTGCAGACGGTGATCACGGCGGCGAAGCTGTTCACCCACTAGCGCGACGATGCGGCGGCCCGGGGGTGCGTCATCCCCGGGCCGCCGCTGTGTCAGAGGCCGCCGGCGATGCGCAGGACGGCGCCGGTGGTGTAGGTGGCGTCGGGGCCGAGGAGGAACGCGATGGCGCCCGCGACCTCGTCGGGTTCGCCGGCGCGGCCCAGCGGGATGCGCCCGGCCGCCGTGTCCGGGCGGTCGGGCGCGCCGGACAGGGCGTGGATGTCGGTGCGGATGATCCCCGGGGCGACGGCGTTGACCCGGATGCCCCGCGGGGCGAGTTCCTTGGCCAGGCCGACGGTGAGGGTGTCGGTGGCGGCCTTGACGGCGGCGTAGTGGATGTATTCGCCGGGGCTGCCGAGGGTGGCGGCGGCCGAGGAGACGTTGACGATGGCGCCGCCGCGGGTCATCCGGCGGGCGGCCTGCTGGGCGCAGAGGACGTACCCGACGAGGTTGACGTCGACGACCTGGCGCAGGTCCTCGACGCGCAGGTCGGTGAAGGGCCCGATCGGGCTGGTGACGCCGGCGTTGTTGACCAGGCCGGTGAGCGGGCCCAGCGTCGCGGCGGCGTCGAAGAGGCGGTGGACCTGCTCGGGGTCGGTGGTGTCGGCGGCGACCGCGGCACCGCGGCGGCCGGCGGCGCGCACGTCGGCGAGGACGGCGTCGGCGGCGGCGTGGTCGCCGCGGTAGCCGATGACCACGTCGTGGCCGGCGGCGGCGAGACGGCGGGCGGTGGCGGCGCCGATGCCGCGCCCCCCACCCGTGACGATGGTGACGGAGCTCAATGTCCTCTCCCTGCCCTGGCGGTGCCGGTGACGTTACCGTGATCGGCGCGATCCCCGGTGGAGAGGACGATCACACATGACGCGGGCGTTGGTGCTGGGTGGCGGCGGGGTGACCGGGGTGGCCTGGGAGTTGGGGCTGCTGGCCGGGCTGGCGGCGCGCGGGCTGGACGTGACCGGGGCGGAGCTGGTCGTGGGCACCTCGGCCGGTTCGGTGGTCGGCGCGCAGGTGTGCTCCGGCACGCCGGTCGAGCAGCTGTACGCGGCGCAGCTGCGCCCCGCGAGCGGCGAGGTGGCGGCCCGGCTGGGCGTCGGGGTGCTGGCCCGCTGGGCGTGGGCGGGCGCCCGGGGCCGTGACGAGGTGCGGGCCCGCGCGCGGGTCGGCGCGATGGCCCTGGCGGCGCGTACCCCGTCGGAGGAGTCGCGGCGGGCGGTGATCGCGGCGCGGTTGCCGGTGCGGCGGTGGCCGGCGCGGCGGCTGCTGGTGACCGCCGTGGACGCGGCCTCGGGCGAGTTCGTGGTCTTCGACGCCACGTCGGAGGTGGCGCTGGTGGACGCGGTGGGCGCCAGCTGCGCGGTGCCGGGGGTGTGGCCGCCGGTGACCATCGCCGGCCGGCGGTACGTCGACGGCGGGGTGCGCTCGGCGGTCAACGCGGACCTGGCGGCCGGCTCGCGGGCGGTGGTGGTGCTGGCGCCGACGCGGGCCGGGTTCGGGCCGATGCCGCGGCTGGCCGCGCAGGTGGCGCAGTTGCGCTCGGCGGGCGCGCAGGTGGCGGTGGTGTCGCCGGACCGGGCGGCGCGGGCGGCGATCGGCCGCAACGTGCTGGACCC
>NZ_JBEXLM010000034.1:0-64884 GCF_040609975.1 Micromonospora sp. NPDC004551
CCACCTTCTAATACACCCGAATAATAACACTCTTTCCCACCCCCCCGCACTACCTATCTGGTGATGTTGTGCTCCCGGGCCCCCCCCGGCACGCCGCGGGGGCCCCGGGCCGCTACGATCCGCCGCGTGACGACGGCGACCGCCCGGAGCGTGGCGTACCTGGCGGCCGGGCTCCTGGCCGGCGCCGCCGGATTCGCCTGGACCGTGGCGGCGCTGCTCACCGTCGGCCTGCTCTCGGTGACCCAGCTCGGCGGCCCGGTGTTCCTCGGCGCGGCCTGGGTGACCCGCCGGCTCGCCACCGCCGAGCGCCACCGGGCCGGCTGGGTCCTCGGCCGGCCGTTGGACGAGCCGTACGAGCCGGCCGCGCCCGGCACGGTGCGCGAGCGGGTCGCCGCCGTCGCCCGGCAGCCGGCCACCTGGCGGGACCTGGCGTGGCTGGTGGTGTGCTTTCCCGTCGGGCTGGTCACCGGGGTGGCGGGGACGGTGCTGGCCGTCGTGCCGGTGGCCGCCGTCCTCGCGCCCCTCTGGCTGTGGGCGGTGCCGAACGGGAACGCGCCGTGGCCGCTGCGGCCCCTGCTCACGACCACGCCGGGTCGGTTCGCGCTCACCGCGATCGGACTCCTGCTGCTTCCGGTGGCGGCCTGGCTGCTCCGGGTGCTGGCGCGGGGCGTGGCCTCCGGTGCGCGCGCCCTGCTGGCGCCCGGCGCGCACCTGCGTCTCGTCCGCGAGGCGGCCCGGCTCGCCGAGACCCGCGCGCGGGTCGTCGACGCGCAGGCCGCCGAGCTGCGGCGGATCGAGCGCGACCTGCACGACGGGGCGCAGGCCCGGATCGTGGCGGCCGGCATGACCCTGGCCCTGGCGGCCCGGAAACTGCGGGCCGGCGGCCCCGCCGTGTCTGACGTGGACCTGGCCCGGTCCCAGCTCGACGAGGCGCTGGCCGAACTCCGCCGGCTCGTCCGGGGGATCCACCCGCCGATCCTCACCGACCGGGGCCTGCACGCCGCCCTCGCCGCACTGGCCGCGGACAGCCCGCTCGACGTCCGGCTCAGCGGCGATCCGGACGCGCGCCACCCGGCCGCGGTGGAGTCGGCGGCCTACTTCGTGGTCGCCGAGGGGCTGGCGAACGCCGCCAAGCACGCCGACGCCGCCCGCTGCACGATCGTCCTCGCTCGCGGCACGGACACGCTGACGGTGAGCCTGACCGACGACGGAAAGGGCGGCGCCGACCTCGCCGGCAGCGGTCTGGACGGGCTGCGCCGCCGCGTCGAGGCGCTGGACGGCACGTTGACCCTCACCAGTCCACCGGGCGGTCCCACCGTCCTCCACGCGGAGCTGCCATGCGCATCGTGATCGCCGAAGACCTGCTGCTCCTCCGCGACGGGCTGGTGCGGCTGCTCACCGACACCGGGCACGAGGTGGTGGCCGCTGTCGACAACGCCGACGAACTGCTCGACGCCGTCGAGCGGCACCGGCCCGACCTGTCCCTGGTGGACGTCCGGCTGCCGCCCGGCTTCCGCGACGAGGGGTTGCGCGCCGCGCTCCGGCTGCGGGCCGACGGGCGGGACACCCGGGTGCTGATCCTGTCGCAGTACGTCGAGCGGGCGTACGCCGCCGAGCTCCTCGCCGACGGCCGGGGCGGGGTGGGCTACCTGCTCAAGGACCGGGTGACCGCGCTGGACGACTTCCTGGACGCGGTGGACCGGGTGGCGGCCGGCGGGACGGTGATGGATCCGGAGGTGGTGCGCCAGCTCTTCACGCGCAACAGCCGGCGGTCCGGCGTGGACGCGCTCACCCCGCGGGAACGCGAGGTGCTGGGGCTGATGGCACAGGGGATGTCGAACTCGGCGATCTGCGCGGCCCTCGTGCTCGCCCCGGTGAGCGTCGAGAAGCACATCACCAACATCTTCGCGAAGCTCGACCTGCCGCCCGCCGACGACGCGCACCGCCGGGTCCGGGCCGTGCTCGCGTATCTCAACGGGTGACCCACGGGACTAGGCTCTCCGATCGTGGACGCACCCCGCCTTGCCGCGCCCGTGACCGGCGCCGTCACCCGATTCCTCGGCGGCGCCGGCCTGCTGCTGCGCGGCCTCGGCCTCTACGTCCGCAGCCCCGGCCTGATGCTGCTCGGGATCGTGCCGGCGCTGATCTCCGGCCTGCTCTTCGTGGTCCTGTTCGCCACCCTGCTGTACTTCGTGGACGATCTGGCCGCGCTGGTCACCCCGTTCGCGGACGACTGGTCGGGGACCTGGCGCAGCCTGATCCGGGTGGCGGCCGGGCTGGCCGTCGTCGGACTGGCCGGCCTCCTCGGGGTGCTCACCTTCACGGCGGTCACCCTGGCCGTCGGCGACCCGTTCTACGAGAAGATCTCCGAGCGGGTGGAGGACCGGCTCGGCGGCACGCCCGGCGCGGTCGAGGTGCCGTTCTGGGCCTCGATGCGGCGCAGCATCCTCGACTCGCTGCGCCTGGTGGCCATCTCCGCGCTGGTGGGCGTACCCCTCTTCGTGGCCGGCTTCATCCCGCTGGTCGGGCAGACGGTGGTCCCGGTGGTCGGCGCCCTGGTGGGCGGCTGGTTCCTCGCCCTGGAACTGGTCGGTGCGCCGTTCTACCGGCGTGGCATGCGACTGCCGGAGCGGCGGTCGTTGCTCAGGGCGGACCGGCCGACCACCCTGGGCTTCGGGGTGGCGGTCTTCCTCTGCTTCCTGATCCCGCTGGGCGCGGTGCTGGTCATGCCGGCCGCCGTGGCCGGGGCCACCCTGCTGGCCCGCCGGTCGCTCGGGCAGTCCGTCGTCGAGGAGGGATGACATGGAGACGGTCCTGATCGAGGGGGACATCACCACACAGCAGGTCGACGTGATCGTCAACGCGGCCAACTCCTCGCTGCTCGGCGGCGGGGGTGTGGACGGCGCGATCCACCGCAGGGGCGGGCCGGCCATCCTGGAGGAGTGCCGGGCGCTGCGCGCCTCCCGCTACGGTCGGGGGCTGCCCACCGGCCAGGCGGTCGCCACCACGGGCGGCCACCTGCCGGCCCGCTGGGTGGTGCACACCGTCGGTCCGGTGTACTCCCCGCGCGAGGACCGGTCGGCGCTGCTGCGCGACTGCTACGCCAACAGCCTCCGGATCGCCGACGAGCTCGGCGCGGCGCGGGTGGCCTTCCCGCTGATCTCCGCCGGCATCTACGGCTGGCCGGTCGAGGACGCGGTGGCCCAGGCGCTGGCCGTGCTGCACGCGGCCACCCCGAGGTACGTCGTCGAGGCGCGGCTGGTGCTCTTCGGCGCCGACACCTACGCCGCCGCCGTCCGGGTCGCCGCGGCGGGCTGAGGAAATTTATGCTTGACCTAAACTTGGGTCGAGCACATATAGTGTCCGGGTGAGTGAGGGACTGCGCGACCGCAAGAAGCGGCTGACCCGGCAGGCGATCTCCGACGTGGCGACCCGGCTGTTCCTGGCCCGGGGCTACGAGCGGGTCACCATTGCCGAGATCGCCGAGGCGGCCGGGGTCGCGAAGATGACCGTGACGAACTACTTCCCGCGCAAGGAGGACCTGGCCCTCGACATCGCGGACGACTTCGTCGCGCTGCTGGCGGCGGCGGTCGCCGACCGGCCCGCCGGGGAACAGGTGCTGGCCGCGCTCCACCGGCGGTACGTGGAGGCGGTGGCCCGCCGGGACGCCCTGGTCGGCTTCGCGGGCGAGCCGTTCGTCCGGCTGATCGAGGACAGCCCCGCGCTCACCGCCCGGCTGCGGGAGCTGCACGAGCTGCGCGAACGAGCCCTGGCCGCCCGGCTCGCGGCCGAACGCGGGACCGGCGCGGAGGACCTGCCCGTACGGGTGCTCGCCGCGCAACTCGCCGGTGCCTACCGGGTGCTGTTCGACGAGGCGTTCCGGCTGATCCGGGCCGGGCACGGCGAGGACGAGGTGGCGGCGGTTCTCGCCGAGGCCGGCTGCCGGACGTTCGCGCAACTGGCCGCCGGCCTCGACCGGAGCTGACGAGAGGAGCCACATGTCCACCCCGTTGCGGCTGCTGGCCGTGCACGCCCACCCCGACGACGAATCCAGCAAGGGCGCCGCCACCCTGGCCCGGTACGCCGCCGAGGGGGTGGACGTGCTGGTCGCCACCTGCACCGGCGGGGAGCGCGGCGACATCCTCAACCCGGCCGCGGACCGGCCGGAGGTTCGCGCCGACCTGGGCCGGGCCCGCGCGGCGGAGATGGCCGCCGCCGCGGCCGTGCTCGGGGTGCGGCAGCGGTTCCTGGGCTTCGTCGACTCCGGACTGCCCGGCGACGGGGCCGAGCTGCCCGCCGACGCGTTCGCCCGGCTCCCGGTCGACGTGGCGGCGGCACCCCTGGTGGCGCTGGTCCGCGAGTTCCGCCCCCAGGTGATCGTCAGCTACGACCCCAGCGGCGGCTACCCGCACCCCGACCACCTGCTGACCCATCGGGTTGCCCGGCACACCTTCGCCGCCGCCGCCGATTCCGCCGCCTATCCGGGAAGCGGCCCGGCCTGGGCGGCGGCGAAGCTCTACTACCTGCTCTCGTTCGGCCGATCCTGGTTCCGGGTCCTGCACGACGCCACGCTCGCGGCCGGGCTGCCCTCGGCCATGGAGGAGGTGCTGCGGGAGCTGCCCGAGGACCTGCCCGAGCCCCGGGTGACGACCCGGGTCGAGTGCGCCGGATACTTCGCCACCCGCGACCGGGCGCTGCTGGCGCACACCACCCAGGCCGACCCGGCCCACCCGTTCTTCGCCCACTCCCGGGAGATCGAGCGGCGGGTCTGGCCGACCGAGGACTACGAGCTGGCCGAGGCCCGGGTGCCGGTCTCGCTGCCGGAGGACGACCTCTTCGCCGGCCTCAGGTGAGGTCGCGGACGCAGGACCACTGGCTGGCCACCGGCCGGTAGCCGAGCCGGGCGTTGACCGCCAGCATCGGTGCGTTCGCCTCGTCGTTCGAGGTGTACGCGGTGCGTACCCCGGAGGCCGCCGCCCGGTGCAGTGCGGCCTCCTTCGCCAGCCGGGCCAGTCCGCGCCCACGGTGCTCGGGGATCGTGCCGGTGAAGTCCGACCACATCCGGTCGCCGTCCCGCTTGACCAGACTGATGGCAACCGGCGTGCCGTCGACCTCGACCACCGTGCTGGCGTCCCGGTCCAGCCCCGGGTTGTCCCACACCTCGTGGTGCCAGAGGTCGTAGCCCAGCGCGTCCGTCGGGACGTCGCCCGGCTCGTCGACCGACGCCTCGGCGTCCACCCGGTGGATCCGGCGCGGGTCCACCTCGGTGGCCGTGAGCAGCCGCACGCCGGGCGGCGGCTCGGGCATCGGCGGGGTGGGCCGGAGGTCGAGCGCGGAGTAGCGCAGCTCGCGGCTGGGCGTGAAACCGTGCCGGCGGGCGAACGGCAGTGACTCCGGCTGGGATCCGGTGAGCAGCCGCTTCGTGCCGATGCGGCGCAGGTGGGCGAGCGCGGCGTTCAAGAGGGCCGTGCCGACTCCCCGGAGCCGGTGCTCCGGGTGGACGTGCAGGGTGGAGACCTCGCCGACGTTCGCCGCCGAGGTGTGGCTGTTCCGGTACGCCGACACCCAGCCGACCACCTGCCCGTCCGCCTCCGCCACCCAGGCCGCCCAGTCCTCCTCCGGCGGCGGCTGGGCGATCATGCGGCGGGTCGACTCGACGCCGCGCACCAGGTACGGGTGGACGGCGGTGCGCAGCGCCACCACACCGGGCGCGTCCTCGGGCCGGGCAGATCGGATCACAGTCATCCGGCGACCCTAGAGCCGACGCCCGCGGCCGGCGACGGGATTACCGCGCCCGTGGGGCGGGACCCGCCGCTCAGGCCGAGTCGCGGACGACCAGTTCGGTGGGGAGCAGCAGCGCCAGCTCGACCTGCTCGCCCGCGGCGATCCGGAGCAGCTGCCGGGTCATCGCCCGGCCCAGTTCCACTATCGGCTGCTTCACCGTGGTCAGCGGCGGCTCGGTGTACGCCGCCGTCTCGATGTCGTCGAACCCGATCACCGCGACGTCGTGCGGCACCCGCCGGCCGGCCTCGCGCAGGGTGCGCAGCGCGGCGTGCGCCATCAGGTCGGACGCGGCGAACACCGCGTCCAGCTCGGGATCGGCCGCGAGCAGTTGCCGCATGGCCGCCGTGCCGGACTCCCGGGTGAAGTCGCCGTACGCGATCAGCTCCGGCAGGCCGGCGGCGGCGACCGTCTCCCGGTAACCGATCAGCCGCTCGATGCCGGCGACCATGTCCTGCGGCCCGGCGATGGTGGCGATCCGCCGCCGACCGTTTGCGATCAGGTGGCGGACCGCCTCGGCCACCCCGCCGACATGGTCGACGTCGACGTACGGCACCTCGGCGCCGTCGAGCGGGCGACCGCTGCACACCACCGGGATGCCGAGCCGGGCCAGCCGGCCGGGAAGCGGGTCCTCGCCGTGCAGGGACGCGAACAGCACACCGTCGACGTGCCGCCCGGTCGTGTAGCGCTCGACCCGTTCGTGCCCGGCAGGCGAGCCCGCCAGCATGAGCACGAGCTGCTTGTCGGCCGCCTCCAGCTCCTGGGCCGCACCCCGGATGATCCCCGGGAAGACCTGGTCGTCGGAGAAGACCCGGGTGGCCGCCTCGGGCAGGACCAGCGCGACGGAGTCGGTGCGCTGGGTGACCAGGCTGCGGGCGGCGAGGTTCGGGACGTACCCCAGTTCCTCGACCGCTCGGCGGACCGCCTGCTGGATCGGCTCCGCGACGGTGGTGGAGCCGTTCACCACCCGCGAGACCGTCGCCCGGGACACCCCGGCCAGTCTGGCCACCGCCTCCAGGGTCGGCCGCTGCGCCGTCGTCATCCCCGTCACCACCACCTCGTCACAGCCCGTTCCGGGAGGCCACCTCCTGGTACCAGCCCTCGGCCCATTCGACGTTGTCCAGCAACGACCATACGAGATGGCCGCGCAGGTCGACGGCAGGGCCGCTCCGTCACGCCTTCACCGCGCCCTCCATGATCCCGCCGATGATCTGGCGGCCGAACGCGACGAACACCAGCAGCAGGGGCAGGGTGGCGATCGCGGTCCCGGTGAACACCTGCGACATGTCCTGGTAGTAGCCGTCGGACAGCGCCCGCAGCGACAGCTGCACGGTCGGGTTCTCCGGATCGTTGAGCACCGCGTACGGCCACAGGAAGTCGTTCCAGGTGGTCATGAACGTGAGCAGGCCGAGCACGGCGGCGGCCGGGCGCAGCGCGGGCAGCACCACGTTCCAGTAGATCCGCGCCGTGTTGCAGCCGTCCATCCGGGCCGCCTCGATCAACTCGGTACTGACCGCCTGGCCGGCGTACTGGCGCATCATGAACACGCCGAACCCGGTGACCAGCGCCGGCACGATGACCGCCGGCAGCCGGTCGTTCCAGTTCAGCTTCGTCATCAGCAGGTACAGCGGGATCACGCCGAGCTGGGTGGGCACCATCATGGTTGCCACGATGACCAGCAGCAGCGCGTTGCGCCCACGGAAGCGCAGCTTGGCGAAGGCGAACCCGGCCAGGGTCGAGAAGAAGACCACCGAGACGGTGACCGTGCCGGCCACGATCGCCGAGTTGACCAGGCCGGTGAGGAAGTACGCGTCGGTGTTGTCGAACAGCCGGGCGATGTTGGCGCCGAGGTTGCCGCCGGGGGTGACCGGGGGCGGGACCTGGCCCATGGCGTCGCTGGTCCGGCTGGCCACCACGAACATCCAGTAGATCGGGAAGATCGACATCAGGGCCGTGACGGCCAGCGCCAGGTAGGTAAGCCGGCCGGCCGACCAGAGGCGGTTCATCGGGAGTCCTCCTTGCGCGCGCCGCCGCCCAGCCGGCGGAGGAGCAGGACGTTGACCGCCGCGACCACCGCGATGAGGGCGAAGAGCAGCCAGGCGATGGCCGAGCCGTAGCCGAAGTTGTAGTGCGGCGCGAAGGCGTTCTCGAACATGTACATGGTCACCGTCTGCGACTCGCGCAGCGGCCCGCCGCGGATCGCGTTGGTGCCGGAGTTGAACAGCCGGGGCTCGGTGAAGAGCTGGAGGCCGCCGATGGTGGAGATGATGACCGCGAAGATGATCGTCGGCTTGAGCAGCGGCACGGTGATCGACCAGAACTGCCGGAACCGGTTCGCGCCGTCGATCGCGGCGGACTCGTAGAGGTCGCGCGGGATGGCCTGCATGGCGGCCAGGAAGATCAGCGCGTTGTAGCCGGTCCACCGCCAGTCGACCATGGCGGAGATGGCCACCCAGGAGGCGAGCCGGTTGGCCTTCCAGTCGACGGCGTCGACACCGACGTGGTCGAGCAGCCAGTTGACCATGCCGAAGTCGCGGCCGAAGAGCACCGCGAAGACGATCGCCACGGCGGCGGTCGAGGTGACGTTCGGGATCAGCACCGCCATCCGCCAGGTGGTCCGGGCCCGGAGCTGCCGGTTGAGCAGGTTGGCCAGCCAGAGGGCGAGCAGCAGCTGCGGGACCGTCGAGATGACGAAGATGCCGAGGGTGTTGACCACCGAGTGCCAGAAGTCGGGGTCGGCCAGCAGCTGGCTGTAGTTGTCGAACCCCACGAACGGGTGCTCGGCGCCGAGCAGGTCCCAGTCGTGCAGGGAGACCCAGAAGGTGTACGCCAGCGGGTAGATCCCGAAAACCCCGAAGAGCAGGAAGAACGGGGCGATGTAGAGGTAGGGCGAGTATCTCGTGTCGAACCGGCTGAGCCGGACGCCCCGCGAGGGGCGGTTGGTGCCGGGCGCCGGTGCGACCGGCGGGCGGGCGTCGAGCTGGACTGCCATGGCCCGGGACTCCTTTCCGCAGTGCGGGCGGCACCCGTGGACCGGGGACCGCCCGCACGCCTGGCTCGGGTTACTTGGCAGCGGCCTTCTCGGCGTTCGCGACCGCGTCGGTCCAGCCCTGCTGCGGGCTGCGCTTGCCCAGCTCCACCGTGCGGACGGCGTTCTCCACCTCGGTGCGTACGGCCTGGTTCTTCGGGCCCATGTAGACCGGCTTCAGGCTCTTGGCGCCCTCGGCGAAGATCCTGCCGACCGGGGCGGCCGAGAAGTACGCGTTGGTCGAGTCGACGATCGCGGGGTCCGCCAGCGCCTGCGGGGAGGACGGCAGGGGGCCCTTGGCCTTGAACGCGCCGATCTGGCCCTTGGCGCTGGTGAGGAACTTCGCCAGCTCGATCGCCTCGGCCTGGTGCTTGCTCTGCTTCGGCACCGCCAGGAAGGAGCCGCCCCAGTTGCCGCCGTTGCCGGGCACCTGGGCGATGTCCCACTTGCCCTTGGCGCCCGCACCGGCGTTGCCCTCGATGACGCCGGTCATCCAGGCCGGGCAGGCGATGGTCGCGAACTTCGACTGCTTGAACGCGGAGACCCACTCCTCCGACCACGATCCGTACCTGCCGGACAGGCCGGAGTCGATGATGTCCATGGTGGTGTCGTACGCCTGCCGCACCGCCGGGTTGCTGTCGACGACCAGCTTGTCGCTCGTGTCGTAGTAGCTGTAGCCGGTGGTGTTGCCGGCGGTCTGGAGCAGGATGGTGTTGAACGTGTTGGTCGCCGCGTCGAGGAACGAGGCGCCCGTGTTCTTCGCCTTGAACTGCTCGCCGACCCGGATGTAGTCCGCCCAGGTGGGCCAGAGCTTCGAGACCGCCTCGCGGTCGGTGGGCAGCCCGGCCTTGGCGAACAGGTCCTTGCGGTAGCACATGGCCATGCCGCCGACGTCGGTGCCGAGGCCGATGAGCTGCTTGCCGTCGGCGGTGAGCCCCTGGTTCCACTTCCAGTCCAGGAAGTTGCCCTTCAGGTCGGCGGCGCCGTGGTCGAGCAGGTTGACGAAGTTCTGCGGGTTGGCCTTGTACTCGACCAGCAGGCCCTCCTCGATGGCGACGATGTCGCCCGCACCCTTGCCCGCGGCGAGCCACTGGGTGAGCTTCGGCGAGTACTCGTCCAGGTTGCTGCCGGTGCCCCGCTCGACGATCTTCACGTCGGGGTGGGCGGCCATGTACTCCTTGTAGAGCTGCTCGTAGCCGAACTGGCCGAAGACATCGACGGTGAGCGTGACCGGGCCACCGGCGGCGGCCTCGTCGTCACCGCCCCCGCAGGCGGTGGCGCCCAGCAGCGCGGTGGTGGCGACCAGGGCCACCGCGGCCAGGCGGCGGCGCGTGAAGGTGACCATCTCTTATCTGACCCCTCTAGGTGTATCGGGTGGTGGCGGGCGGTTCCGGTACTCAGAGAGCGCTCTCACGACAGGGTGGTGGTAACCCCGGGCCATGTCAAGAGAGCGCTCTCACGGCGTCCGGAAAAGGGCGGAGAGTGCGTTCCGGTGGGAAACGCCGCTCTCCGCCCGATGTCCGCACGACCCCCCGGCGGGGTCAGCCCGGTTCAGCCCACGCGCAGCCCGTCGAGCAGGCGACGGTCGCCGGCCACCCCGAGGGCGTCGAAGCTGATCCGGCCCATCACCGCCAGCAGCAGATCACTGGCGGTGCCGGTGACCTGCGCGCGGGCGCGGTGCTCGTCGTGGTCGAGGATCGTCGCGGTGTCCAGCAGGGCGATGCCCTCGCCGCGCAGCCGCAGGTACCACTCCTGGGCGGCGTCGGTGGCGGTCAGCTGGACCACCCCGTGCCACTGGCCGGGCTGGATCCGCCGGCCCGCCGGCAGCCAGGTGTCCAGCACCTCGCTCACCCCGTCGGCCGCGAGCTTGGCCTCGATCGGCTCACCCGCGCCGATGGCGAGCTGGGCGTCCCAGCGGTGCACCGCGGTCTCGTGCGCCATCCGGCGCGGCCAGAAGGCCGCCTTCTTCGGCTGCGGGGCGAAGTTCCAGGCCGGGGCCTCCGGGTCGAGCGCCTCGAAGAGCGCCATGAGCCGCTCGTACTCCTGGCCGTACCACTGGGCCGGGGTCAGGCCGGCCGGCGGCTCCGGATCGTGCCGCTCTGGGCGGCTGGCCGTCCCGGCGGTCACCACCGTGCGCACCCACACGTAGACCCGGGCGAGGTGGTGGGCGAGGTCGGAGACCGTCCAGCCGGGACAGGACAGCACCGGTGTCTCGGGAGGCGCCTCCGCGACGGCGGCGGCGAAGGCGGGACCCTCCGTCCGCAACGCGCCGATCCAGAAGTCCTTCGTGCCGTGCAGTCTGCTCATCGCAATCCTCCCGGGGGTGACCGGGCCACCAGTGGGTGCCGCGGCTACCCCTCAGCCTAGGGTGAGAGGCGTGTCAGACGTCTACGCCGAACCGACGACCGGAGCCGACCCGATCGACCCGGCCACCCTGGCGCGCTACACCACGCTGCGCCTCGGCGGCCCGGCCGGTCGGCTGGAGATCGCCAGCAGCGCCGACGAGATCGTCCGGGCCGTCCAGGAGGCGGAGGCGCGGGAACAGGCCGTCCTGCTGCTGGCCGGCGGCAGCAACGTGGTGATCGGCGACCAGGGCTTCCCCGGCGCCGTCGTGCTGATCCGCTCCCGGGGCTTCCAGGTGGTCGCCGAGGACGCCGGGACGGTCACCGTACGCGTCGAGGCCGGCGAGCCCTGGGACGA
This sequence comes from Micromonospora sp. NPDC004551, assembly GCF_040609975.1. Lineage (NCBI taxonomy): Bacteria > Bacillati > Actinomycetota > Actinomycetes > Micromonosporales > Micromonosporaceae > Micromonospora > Micromonospora sp. NPDC004551. The sequence goes on from NZ_JBEXLM010000034.1 coordinate 11,510, forward strand.
CCTGGTCGCGGCCACCGTCGAGCGCGGCTGGTCGGGGCTGGAGTGCCTCTCCGGCATCCCCGGCTCGGCCGGTGCCACCCCGATCCAGAACGTCGGCGCGTACGGGCAGGAGGTGGCCGAGACGATCACGGCCGTGGAGGCGTACGACCGGACCGAGGGAACCGTGGTCCGGATCCCGGCCGCCGACTGCGGGTTCGCCTACCGGGGCAGCATCTTCAAGTACAGCGACCGCTGGGTGGTGCTCTCGGTCGACTTCCGGCTCACCCGCTCCCCGCTCTCCGGCCCGGTGCGCTACGCCGAGTTGGCCCGGGCGCTCGGTGTCGAGGTGGGCGACCGGGTGCCGCTCGCGGAGGCGCGGGCCACCGTGCGGCGGCTGCGCGCCGGCAAGGGCATGGTGCTCGACGCGCAGGACCCGGACACCTGGTCGGTGGGCTCGTTCTTCACCAACCCGGTGCTGGAGCGGGAGGCGTATGAGGTGCTGCGGGAGCGCGCCGCCGACGTGGGCGAACCGCCGTCCTGGCCGTGCCCCGGGGACCGGGTCAAGGTGAGCGCCGCCTGGCTGATCGACAAGGCCGGCTTCGGCAAGGGCCACGCCGGCCCCGAGGGCGTAGCCATCTCCACCAAACACACCCTGGCCCTCACAAACCGGACCGGTAACGCCAGCACGGCAGCCCTGCTCGCCCTGGCCCGAGAGATCCGCACCGGCGTGGAAACCCGCTTCGCGGTAACCCTCCACCCCGAACCCGTCCTGATCAACTGCGCGATCTGACGGTGGGGGCGATCGCCGGCCAGGGGAGGGTCAGTTCGCCCAGGCGCCAGCGGCGGGGTCGGTCCTGGACCGGCCAGCCTGCCGCCTTCACCGCGGCCACGGTTCGCGTCCAGCGGTCGCGGGGGCCGAACGGGGCGTAGCCGGCCGTCGACTGCCAGGCGCCCTCCAGGGCCCGGATGAGGTCGTGGATCGGTTCGCCGGGAACGTTGCGGTGGATTAGCGCCTTGGGCAGCCGCTCGGCGAGCTGGGCCGGGCTCTCCAGGGTGGTGAGCTTCGCGGCCAGGGTCAGCGTGCGCGGGCCGGCCGCGTCGAGCAGCACCCAGCCGCCGAGCCGCCCCAGCTCGTCGCAGGTCCCCTCGACCAGCAGGCCACCCGGGGCGAGCCGGTCAGTGACCGTGCGCCAGGCGTCGGCCACCTCGCCCTCGTCGTACTGACGCAGCACGTTGAACGCGCGGACCAGGGCGGGACGCAGCCCGGCCAGCTCGAAGCCGCCCCGGGCGAAGGTGAGCCCGGGCGGGTCGGCGGCCGGCTGGGCGGCGGCCACGCGTACCGGATCGATCTCCAGCCCGACCACCCGGACGTCGGCGCGGACCGCGGCGGCGAGCCGGGCCCGCAGTTCGACGGCGGTGACCGGGGTGGCGCCGTAGCCGAGATCGACCACGAGGGGGTCGGCGGCGTCGCGCAGGGCGTCACCACAGGTCGCGGCGATCCAGTTGTCCACCCGCCGGAGCCGGTTCGGATTCGTCGTGCCCCGGGTGACGACCCCGAGCGGCCGGACCATCAGGAGGTCCGGTGCACCTTGTGCTGAGCGGCCTGGGCCAGCGGGCGGACCACGAGCTGGTCGATGTTGACGTGGTGCGGGCGGGTGGCGCACCAGGCGACGCAGTCGGCCACGTCCTCGGCGACCAGCGGCTCGGCCACGCCGGCGTAGACCGCGGCGGCCCGGTCGGCGTCGCCGCCGAACCGCACGAGGCCGAACTCCTCGGTCCTGACCATGCCCGGGTCGATCTCGATCACCCGGACCGGTCGGCCGCACAACTCCAGCCGGAGCGTGCCGGCCATCGCGGTCTGCGCGTGCTTGGCCGCCGTGTAGCCGCCGCCGCCCTCGTAGACGACGTGCCCGGCGGTGGAGCTGACGATCACGACGGTGCCGGCGCCGGAGGATTCCAGGGCAGGCAGCAGCGCCTTGGTGACCCGGAGGGTGCCGAGCACGTTAACGTCGTACATCCACTGCCAGTCGCCGAGGTCGGCGGACTCCACCGGGTCCAGGCCGCGCGCCCCGCCGGCGTTGTTCACGAGCAGGGTTACCGGACCCGGCGTGGCGGCGGCCGCGGCGGCCAGTCCGGCGACCGACTCGTCGGAGGTGACGTCGCACTCCACCGCCGTGGCCGCGCCGCCGGCCGCCTCGATCTCGGCGACCAGGCCGGCCAGCCGGTCGGTACGCCGCGCGGCGGCGAGCACGTGGAAACCCTCGGCGGCCAGCCGGCGGGCGGTGGCCGCGCCGATCCCGCTGGACGCCCCGGTGACGATGGCGACTGAGGTCATCCGGTCATTCTCACCCGGCGCCCCGCTCCGCGCGGTGATGAGGTCCGTCACGCCCGGGACCCGCCGAGACGCATTTCCGAAGCCCGATGGGGAAGATGACATCCGGCGCGGAGGTTGACCGAGAAGCGCCGGTCGTGCGGGACGGCATCAACCGTGACAGAGGGAGCGGACGTGGCGGAGTTGCACACCGGTGTCGGTCGTCAGCGAGGTGCCCTGCCGTGGCCGCGGCCACGCCGGATCGCCACCCTCTCCGTGCACACCTCGCCGCTGCACCAGCCCGGCACGGGCGACGCGGGCGGCATGAACGTCTACATCCTGGAGGTCGCCCGGCGGCTGGCCGAGGCCGACGTCGAGGTGGAGATCTTCACCCGGGCCACCTCCGGCGACCTGCCGCCGGTGGTCGAGATGGCGCCCGGGGTGAGCGTCCGGCACGTCACCGCCGGCCCCCTGGAGGGGCTGACCAAGGAGGAACTGCCCGGCCAGCTCTGCGCCTTCACGGCCGGGGTGCTCCGCGCCGAGGCGGCCCGCCCGCCGGGCCACTACGACCTGATCCACTCGCACTACTGGCTCTCCGGTCAGGTGGGCTGGCTGGCCAAGGAACGCTGGGGCGTGCCGCTGGTGCACACCGCGCACACGCTCGCCAAGGTCAAGAACGCCCAGCTCGCCGCTGGGGACCGGCCCGAGCCCAAGGCGCGCGTCATCGGCGAGGAACAGGTGGTCGCCGAGTCGGACCGGCTGGTAGCCAACACGCGGGCCGAGGCCCGCGACCTGATCGACCGGTACGACGCCGACCCGGCCCGGGTGGCCGTGGTGGAGCCCGGCGTGGACCTGGACCGGTTCCGCCCGGCCCGCGGCGACCGGGACGCCGCGATGCTGTCGGCCCGCCGCCGCCTCGGCCTGCCGGCCCACGGCTACGTGGTGGCCTTCGTCGGCCGGATCCAGCCGCTCAAGGCCCCGGACGTGCTGATCCGGGCGGTCGCCGCGCTGCGCGAGCGGGAGCCCGCGCTCGCCGACGAGGTGACCGTGGTGATCTGCGGTGGCCCGAGCGGCACCGGGCTGGACCGTCCCACCGCCCTCATCGAGCTGGCCGGCTCGCTCGGCGTCGCCGACCGGGTGCGGTTCCTCCCGCCGCAGACCGGCGACGACCTGCCCGCCCTGTACCGGGCGGCCGACCTGGTCGCGGTGCCCTCGCACAACGAGTCGTTCGGGCTGGTCGCGCTGGAGGCCCAGGCGTGCGGGACGCCGGTGCTGGCGGCCGCCGTGGGCGGGCTGGTCACCGCGGTCCGGGACGGCGTCAGCGGGGTGCTCATCGACGGCCACGACCCGGTCGACTGGGCCCGTACGCTCGCCCGCCTGCTGCCCGACCGGCTGCGCCGGGCCGCGCTGGGCCGGGGCGCCCAGCGGCACGCCCTCGACTTCTCCTGGCACCGCACCGTCTCCGGCCTGCTCGCCATCTACGGCGAGGCGATCGCCGAGCACCGGGTCCGGCTGGCCGGCCGGCTCGGTGACCCCGCGCTCACCTGCTCCTGGTGAGCCTCGCCGGCCCGGCGGCCTCCGCCGGGCGGCCGTAGAGTGGGTGCGATGAGCCGCAGGAGTGAGGTCGCCGCGCTGATCGAGGCCGTCTGCGCCGAGCGTGAGCTGGAGTGGGAGTCCACCGGCGAGACGTCGTACGCGGTCACCCTGCCGGGCACCCACAAGCTCAAGACGATCTGCAACCTGATCGTCGGCGAGCACGCCCTGCGGGTCGAGGCGTTCGTGATGCGCCAGCCCGACGAGCGCCGCGAGGAGCTGTGGGCCTGGCTGCTCCAGCGCAACGCCCGGATGTACGGGGTGTCCTTCTCCATCGACGCCGTCGGCGACGTCTACCTGACCGGGCGGGTCAACCTGGCCGGTGTGGACGAGGACGAACTGGACCGCCTGCTCGGGGCCGTGCTGACCTACGCCGACGAGTCCTTCGACAGCATGCTGGAGATCGGCTTCGGCACCGCCATCCGCCGGGAGTGGGAGTGGCGGGTCAAGCGGGGCGAGTCGACGGCCAATCTGGCGGCGTTCGCGCATCTCTTCGAGCCCTCGACCCCGGCCCGGTCGGCCGCCGGAGGTTCGGACCCGTCCTGACGGGTATGCCGCACCGCGCGGTGCGGCACTTGGGACCCACCGCGTGCCGAGGACGGACTGTCGAGGAGCGTGTCCCATGGCTCAGCGAAACAGCTCAAGTCGCGGCACGACTGCGACGAGGACCAAACGCCAGCCCGGCAACCAGACGGCGAACACGCCGGGCGTTTCCGAATCCGAGATCTCCCGGATGAAGGTCGACGACATCCGGGGCCAGTTGCGCCGGCGCGGGGTCTCCGGACTCTCCGCCATGCGCAAGCCGGACCTGGTGAAGACCCTGGTCCGGAGGCTGCGGTCGGAGCAGGGCGGGGCGGCTCGGAAGAGCACGGGCCCGGCCGGCCGGCCGTCGGCGACGAAGAAGACGGCTGCGGCGAAGAAGACGACCGCGGCGCGCAAGACCGCGCCGTCGCGGGCCAAGGCCGCGCCGTCCGCGAAGGCCACCGGCGCCCGCGCGAAGGCGGCCCCGACGAAGAAGGCGGCGGGCACCCGGGCCAAGGCGGCCCCCGCGAAGAAGGCGGCGGGCACCCGGGCAAAGGCGGCCCCCGCGAAGAAGGCGGCGGGCACCCGGGCGAAGGCCGCGCCCGCGAAGAAGACCGTGGGCGCGAGAGCCGCCCCGGCGAAGAAGGCCGCGGGCACCCGGGCGAAGGCGGCGCCGGCGAAGAAGACCACAAGCGCTCGGGCCAAGGTGGTGCCGGCGAAGAAGGCGGCCACCGTTCCCGGGCCGGCCCTGGCACGGGCCACGGCCGCGACGGCCACCCAGGTCCGCAGCGGCCGGTCGGCCTCGCGTTCGGTGAGTTCGTCCCAGCAGATCACGTCGCTGGACGATCGTCCGGAGCGTCCGGGGCGGAGCCTGGTGACGACCAATCACGAGGTCATCCAGCGCTGGGCCCGGGCCCGGGGGGCCAAGCCGGCCACGATCGCGGGGACCGAGAAGGGTGACCGCCCCGGCGTCCTGACGTTCAACATCCCCGGATACCGGGAGAGCAGCCGGATCCGCGAGGTGACCTGGGACGACTGGTTCCGGACCTTCGACCTGCGCGGCCTCAACCTGATCTACCAGGAGCAGATGCGGGACGGGCGGCAGAGCAACTTCTTCCGCACCGAGAACCCGAATCGCGAGGACGCCTGAGGTTTAGGGGAATGGCCGGCGGGGATTCGCTTGTTGGCCAGGGAAGAGACCGGAGCAGGGGACAGCCGGATTTGCGACACGGGTGCTGTGACGGGCAAGACAGCAATCGAGGTTGAATCCGGAATCCGGGCGAACTAACTTTATTGCACCGCGCCACGCTTGGAATCGTTCGGGGGAGCGGCGGATCGATCAGATCCGCGCAAGCGAGGCGCGAGGGATCGGGTGGATCCCACCGTTGGGGGACGGTGCCACCCGAGGAACCGGCGGCGCGAGCGGGCGACGCTTACGGGGGTGAGGGTCGCCCGCCGCCGCCGGGCGTACGGTGCGAGCGCCCATCACGACGGGGGTCGTGGTGGGCGCTCGAGCCGTTTCCGGGGACGTTCAGCGCCCGCCGGGACCTCGCCGCTCAACGCGCCGCCGGCACCGTCCGCGCCTGCTCGGCCGCCGCTTGCAGCGCCGCGACCCGGCGCTCCCGGGCCGGCCCGGCCAGCAGGTGACCGGCCGCCGCGACCAGGCCCAGGGCACCGACCACGAGCCAGTGCCGCTCGCCGAGGTGCTGGAGGCTGAGCCCGCCCAGCGCCGGCGCCACGAAGGACGCCGCCGGGAAGGTCAGGTAGAACACCGACTGGTAGCGGGCGCGCAGCTCGGGTGGGGCGAGGTCCGCGTTGATCTGCGCGTTCGGCGGCGCGGCGAGCATCTGCCCGACCGTCCACACCACGGCCGCGCCCAGGTAGAGCGGCAGGCCGTCGGCGAGGGTCAGCGCCCCGAAGCCGAGCGCCATGAGCCCGGTGGAGACCGCCAGCACGGTCGACTTCCGGTAGGGCTCGATGAGCCGGGGCACGAACAGCTGGCCGGCCACGATCAGCGCGCCGCCGAGGGCCACCACCAGCCCGTACGCCGTGGGGCGCAGGCCGTCGTCGCGCATCGCGAGCGGCATGATCGTCGAGGTCTGCATGGTGAGCACGGCCAGCAGGAAGGTCAGCCCCACGAAGGTCAGGAAGGTGCGGTCGGTCAGCGCGGTGTGCAGTCCGGGCCGCCGGCCCGCCACCGCGCGCAGGGTGACCGGCCGGCGGGTCAGCGTCTCCGGGACCTTCAGCGCGATGACCACGGCCGCCGCCAGGGTCGCCGCGGCGTCGACCAGGAACAGCGCCAGGAAGCTCGCCTCGGCGAGCACCCCGGCCAGCAGCGAGGCCACCGCCATCCCCAGGTTGAACGCCCAGAACTGGAGGTTGAACGCGCGCGAGCGGCGGGCCTCCGGCACCACGTCCACGATGGCGGCGACGAAGGCCGGGCTGGGCATCGAGTGCACCACTCCGACCAGCGCGGCCAGCACGGCGATCACCACGAGATGCTCACTGAACGCCAGCGCCACCATCAGCCCGGCCGCCGCCAGGTGGGCGGCGAGCAGGGTGGACCGCCGCCCCCACCGGTCGGCCAGGACCCCGCCGAGCAGCGTGCCGGCCGCGCCGCCGGCGCCGTACGCCCCGACGACCAGGCCGGCGAGCGACGCCGAGGCGCCCCGCGCGGCGGTCAGGTAGAGCGACAGGAAGAGCATGGCGAACGCGCCGGCCCGGTTGATCAGCAGGCCGGACCAGAGGTACCAGAAGGTGGCGGGGAGCCCGCCCGCCGTGTCGTTCCACCAGCGCCGCAGGCCGCGCACCCGTCCTCCTGGAAAAGTTTGTTAACCGATCCGCCCCGCTGACCGTAGTGGCCCGCCCCGGCGTTTTCCCGGTGGCGCTGGTCACCCCCGCCGGAAGGCGTACCTCAGGAGCCGGCGCGGACCGGCTCGGCGGGTGCGGTGGCCGCGGCCTCGGCCGCCTCCGGCACCGGGGTCCGGGCCACGGTGACCGGCTCGACCGCGGTGCCCGGCGTGCGGAGCCGGGCCGCGCGGCGCTCCCGGGCCGGGCCGGAGACGAGGTGGGCCACCGCCATCACGGCGCCGATCACGGCGCAGCCGAGCCAGAGTGCGGTGTTGCCGGCGTGCTCCCGGACCAGGCCGCCCAGGACCGGCGCGGTGGCGCCGGCGAGCTGCCAGGAGAGCGAGAAGGCGCCCTGGTAGCGGCCGCGCAGCGCGGCGGGGGACAGCTCGGCGATGAGGGTGGCGTTGGACGGCGAGTTGAGCATCTCGCCGACCGTCCAGATCAGCACGGTCAGGCCGTAGAGCCAGGCGGTGTCGGCGAGCGCGGTCAGCCCGAACCCGACGCCCGTCACCAGGGCGGCGAGCGCGAGCACGTGCGAGCGGCTGCGACCCTTGATCAGCTTCGGCACGAAGAGTTGGCCGACCACGATGAGCACGCCGTTGAGCGCGATCACCGAGCCGTAGGTGGCCGGGCTCAGCCCGGAGTCGCCCATGGCGATGGGCAGCATCGAGATGTGCTGGAGGAAGACCAGCGCGCCGAACAGGTTGAGCGCCACGAAGCCCAGGAAGACGCGGTCGGAGAGGATCGTCCGCAGGGCGCCCGCGGGGGCCGCCGCGCCCTTGCTCACCGGGCCGGGGTGCGCCGACCGGGTCTCGCCGACCCGGGTGAAGATGATCAGCGCGGTGACCAGCGTGGTCGCCGCGTCGACCAGGAAGAGCAGCAGGTAGCCGGCCTGGGCGGCCACGCCGGCCAGCACCGCGGCACAGGCGAAGCCCAGGTTGATTGCCCAGTAGTTCAGCGAGAAGGCGCGCAGCCGGTCCTTCTCCGGCACCACGTCGACCATCATGGCGCCGAACGCGGGCCGGGCCGCCTCGGCGAAGGTCCCGAGCAGCAGCGCGCCCAGCGCCACCGCCCAGAGCGGCCGGGCCAGGCCGAGCGCGACCATCATGCTGGCCGCGCCGAGGTGCGCGGTGAGCAGGGTGGGCCGGCGTCCCCACCGGTCGGTCAGGGTGCCGCCGACCGTGGTGCCCACCGCGCCGCCGACCCCCCAGAGCCCGATGACCAGGCCGGCCTGCGAGGCGGAGAAGTCGCGCTCCTGGGTGAGGTAGATGGCCAGGAAGACCAGGACGAACGACCCGAGCCGGTTGATCAGGGTGCCGGTCCAGAGGTACCAGAAGGTCCTCGGTAGCCCGCCTGTGGTGTCCCGGAACCAGCCCTGCACCGTCCGCATCCCCGCGCCCCCGTTATGGTAATGACCGACCTATCCGCAGCGCCTTACAACCTAGTGGTGCGCGGGAACGCCGGTCATCAGCTTTTCCACGTGGTGGTCGTCACGACCCGTCCCCGCGTGTCCGTCGGCGAGGTACGGCAGGATGATCCGCATGACTGCGAGCGAGGGGCCCACCGTCGGGACGCTGGTCCTGCTGCGGCACGGCGAGAGCGACTGGAACGCCAAGAACCTCTTCACCGGCTGGGTCGACGTCGACCTGACCGCCAAGGGCGAGACCGAGGCGCGGCGCGGCGGTGAGCTGCTCCGCGAGCACAACCTGCTGCCCGACGTGGTGCACACGAGCGTGCTGCGCCGGGCGATCCGCACGGCCGAGCTGGCGCTGAACGCCGCCGACCGGCACTGGATCGCGGTGCGCCGGTCGTGGCGGCTCAACGAGCGGCACTACGGCGCCCTGCAGGGCAAGAACAAGAAGCAGACCCTGGACGAGTACGGCGAGGACCAGTTCATGCTCTGGCGCCGGTCCTACGACACGCCCCCGCCGCCGATCGACGACGCGGACGAGTGGTCGCAGGTCGGGGACCCCCGCTACGCGCTGCTGCCGACCGAGCTGATGCCGCGCACCGAGTGCCTCAAGGACGTCGTCGAGCGGATGCTGCCCTACTGGTACGACTCGATCGTGCCAGACATCCTGGCCGGGCGGACGGTCCTGGTGGCGGCGCACGGCAACTCGCTGCGCGCACTGGTCAAGCACCTCGACCAGATCTCCGACGAAGCCATCGCCAAGCTGAACATCCCCACCGGCATCCCGCTGCGCTACGACCTGGACGCGAACCTGCGCCCGCAGGTCCTCGGCGGGACCTACCTGGACCCGGAGGCGGCGAAGGAGGCCGCCGCCGCAGTCGCCAACCAGGGCCGCTGACCCGACGACGAAGGCCCCCGGGTGACCGGGGGCCTTCGACGTGTCCGGGTCAGCTTGCCGAGGGCGCGGTCTCGCCGGTGATCAGGTAGACCACGTGCTCGCCGGCGTTCACCGCGTGGTCGGCGAAGCGCTCGTAGAAGCGGCCCAGCAGGGTCGCGTCGATCGCCGTTTCCACCCCGTACGGCCAGTCGTCGCCGAGCAGCACGCCGAAGAGGCTCTTGTGCAGGTCGTCCATGGTGTCGTCGTCGCGGTCCAGCTCGGCCGCGAGGTCGGCGTCGGGCTTCGCCAGCACCGAGGCGATCTTCTCGGCCATCCGGTCGGCGATGGCCGCCATGTCGGTGAAGACCGGGCGCAGCTCGGCCGGCACCGCCGGCGAGGGGTGCCGGCGCAGCGCGGTCTTGGCGACGTGGTCGGCCAGGTCACCCATGCGCTCCAGGTCGGCGGCCACGTGCAGGGCGGTGATCATGGCGCGCAGGTCGGAGGCGACCGGCGCCTGCCGGGCCAGCAGGTCGCAGACCCGCTCCTCCACGTGCCGGTACAGCTCGTCGATCTCGGCGTCCCGCGCGATCACCGTCTCGGACGCGGCGCGGTCCGCGGTGAGCAGGCCCTTGGTGGCCTGCCGCATGGCCGCCCGTACCCCCTCGGCCATGTCCACCAGCAGCTGGCTGACAATCTGCAGGTCGGCCCGGAACTCGTCGCGCATCGTCACTTCCTGGGGTCGGTGTTCGCCGCCGCGGCCGGACGGCCGGGTACGGCGTGAGCAGGTGCGCGACCCACGGTAGGCCCGGGGAACCGGCGTCAAGATGAACGCGGGTGAACGACGCGGGACCCGCGAGTGAACATTCCCGGAAGTGAGAGTGATTCGTCCCGTTCTGACCGATCGCCGGGTTAACAATGACCCTACGATCGCCAGGTGGAATGGGCGGTGGCGGTCGTGGTGGCCGTGGCGCTGGCGACCGGACTGGTCGCCGGCCTTCTGCTGTCCGGACCCGTCCAGCAGTGGCGGCGCCGGTCGGTGTCGCCGGGAGGCGAGGCCTCCCGCCGCAGCTCAGGGAGGCCCGCGATTCCCGACGACCAGCAGGGCGGGCTCTCCGGGCTCGGCCGCAAGACGGTCGACGCGCTGCGCGCCGGCGTGGTGGTGCTCGATCCGGACGACGTGCCGGTGCTGGTGAACCCGGCAGCCCGGGCGATGGGCCTGCTCCGCACCGGCGCGACACCCGGCTCCATGGCCGCGCACCCGTTGATCCGTACCCTCGCCGGCCAGGTCCGCCGCACGGGCGTGCGCCGCGAGATCGAGCTGGACCTGCCCCGCGGCCGCGACAGCGCGGGCGACAACCCGCTCGGCGTGCACCTGCGCGCCATGGGGCTGGGCGCCGGCTACATCTCGATCGAGGCGGCCGACGTCACCGAGTCGCACCGGCTGGCCCGGGTACGGCGCGACTTCGTGGCCAACGTGAGCCACGAGCTGAAGACCCCGATCGGCGCTCTCCAACTGCTTGCCGAGGCGCTGGTGGACGCCACCGAGCCGGCCGGTGACGGCTCCGCCGAGCTGTCCGAGGACATGGTGGCCGCCCGGCGGTTCGCCGAGCGGATCCAGCACGAGTCGACCCGGCTCGGCCGTCTGGTACAGGAGTTGCTGGAGCTGACCCGGCTCCAGGGCGCCGAGCCGCAGCCCGCCCCCGAGCCCGTGTCGCTGGACTGGGTGATCGCCGAGGTGATCGACCGGACCCGCACGGCGGCCACCGCCCGGCACGTGGAGATCGTCGTCGACGGCGCGCGCGGGCTCACCGCGTACGGCAGCGACAGCCAGCTCGCCACCGCGGTGGCCAACCTGGTGGAGAACGCGATCAACTACTCGGCTGAGGACACCGCGGTCCGGGTGACCGCGCGGGCCACCGACGAGCACGTCGAGATCGCCGTCGCCGACCAGGGCATCGGCATCGCTCCGAACGAGGTCGACCGGATCTTCGAGCGGTTCTACCGGGCCGACCAGGCCCGCTCCCGGGCCACCGGGGGCACGGGCCTGGGGCTGGCCATCGTCAAACACATCGCCAGCAACCATGGCGGCCGGGTGGATGTGTCGAGCACTCTTGGTGGGGGGTCGACGTTCACCCTCCGGCTGCCCGCCCGCCCCCCGGACGACCTGGAGGCGACACTCTCCTCCGCTGGGATCGAGGCCGGCCCGGCCGAGCTCCGGCAGGTCTGACCGACAGGAAAGGAAACACCCCGTTGAGCCGCGTACTGGTGGTGGAGGACGAGGAATCGTTCTCCGACGCCCTGTCCTACATGCTCCGCAAGGAGGGCTTCGAGGTCTCCGTCGCCGCGACGGGCCCCTCCGCCCTCACCGAGTTCGACCGGACCGGCGCCGACATCGTGCTGCTCGACCTGATGCTGCCCGAGATGTCGGGCACCGAGGTCTGCCGGCAGCTCCGGCAGCGGTCCCACGTGCCGATCATCATGGTCACCGCCCGGGACAGTGAGATCGACAAGGTGGTCGGCCTGGAGATCGGGGCCGACGACTACGTCACCAAGCCGTACTCGCCGCGTGAGCTGGTGGCCCGCATCCGGGCCGTGCTGCGCCGGCAGAGCGCCGACGCGGCCGAGTCGGGCGCGCCGACCCTGGCCGCGGGGCCGGTCCGGATGGACATCGAGCGGCACGTGGTGACCGTCGACGGCGCCGCCGTGCAGCTGCCGCTCAAGGAGTTCGAGCTGCTGGAGCTGCTGCTGCGCAACGCCGGCCGGGTGCTCACCCGCGGGCAGCTCATCGACCGGGTCTGGGGCGCCGACTACGTGGGCGACACCAAGACGCTGGACGTGCACGTCAAGCGGCTGCGCTCGAAGGTCGAGCCGGAGCCGTCGGCCCCGCGCTTCATCGTCACCGTCCGCGGCCTGGGCTACAAGTTCGAGCCGTGACGGGCCTTTATCCCGCGTGGTCCTTCGTCCCGCTTCGTGGGGGCCCGCGGCCTTCACCCGGCATCGTGGGGGCTGCGGCCTTCGCCTGACTCCCTGTCCGGGCCACCTCCGGCAACCCTGGGGATACGCGGACGGCCGACTCCACCGGGCTTCGCCCGGCTGCCGGGTGTCCGATCAGCCCGATCCCGCACCCGGGCCGATTCGTGGCTTGGGGCGAATGTCCGGTTCGCGCCCGACCTCGCCTGCTGAGTGGAACGCTATGTGTGTCTCCCGGGGCCCGGATACACACATAGCGTTCCACTGACGGGTTCTTTGCCCCTGCGGGGCCAGGACACTCCGGCGGAAGTGTGTCCGTCCCGGCCGGAAGGCGGGCCGAGGCTTCAGGGGGCTGTTGACTCGTTTCGGTCATCAAGTTTGTAGCGGCGTTCAGGGGCACTGCACCCGGCTGGGTTCCGGGGTGTGTGTGGGGTGGTGTGTCCGTTTCGCGGGCGCCCTGGTGGCGGAATGGCTGGTGGGCGGGGGTCGTTATACCCGGTGCACGGCCGAGGACCACGCCCCGCCCTGCGGGGTGGCCGGTCACCCCGCCGATCGAGGTGGGTGTGCCGGGCCCGGGAATGATGGCGGGCCTCCGGTCGTTGTCCATGGTCCCGGCGCTGCGAAGTGGCCTTCGCCCCGCGCGCTGGATGATCCCCCTTGAGACTTTCCCCCCTTTGAGCGCCTGACGGTGCTTGCGCACATCACCCCAGCCGGCCCCCGTCGGTGTGTGTGCGCCAACCCCCGAGGAGCTTTCTCATGAACACGATGCTGCGTAAGAGTGTGCTGGGTATTGCTGGTCTGGCTTTCACCGGTGGTGTCTTCGCCGGTCCGGTCGCCGCTCACGCCGACGCCCGCCCGGTCGAGGGCAAGCCGGCCGCGGTCGCGGTGCAGGGTGACAAGCTGATCCCGCATGGTGTGCAGGGCGCGCAGTCGAAGATCGACCTGAACGGCGAGCAGCTGGCCAACGCGAAGGCGATCATCGCGGCGACGAAGAAGGCCGGTCTGCCGGAGCGGGCCGCGGTGATCTCGATCGCCACGAGCCTGCAGGAGTCGAAGCTGGAGAACCTGGGTCACCTGGGCGACAAGAACGATCATGACTCGCTGGGCCTGTTCCAGCAGCGGCCCTCCTCGGGTTGGGGCACGCCGGAGCAGATCACCGACCCCGAGTACTCCACGCTCGCGTTCCTCAAGGGCCTGAAGCAGGTCGACGGCTGGCAGGACATGCCGCTGACCGAGGCCGCCCAGACCGTGCAGGTCTCGGCCTACCCGGACGCCTACGCCCAGTGGGAGCAGCAGGCCGCCGACATCGTCGCCCACAACTGGAACAGCTGAGCCCAAGAACGAACCACTGGCCGGCACCCCGAACACGGGGTGCCGGCCAGTGGCGTATCCAGCGGACGAGGTCAGGTCAGCCAGGTGTAGCGGCGCTCGGGGCGCCCGGCGGCGCCGTACTTCAGGGTCACCTCGGCCCGGCCCGTACCGGAGAAGTGCTCCAGGTAGCGGCGGGCGCTGACCCGGGAGATGCCGACCCGGTCGGCGCATTCGCTGGCCGAGAGCGTCCCCTCGTGCTCGCGCAGGGCGCGCTCGACCAGCTCGGCGGTCTCCGGGCTGAGGCCCCGCGGGAGGGTCGCGGTGGCGGCCGGCGAGCCGCTGCGCGACAGCACCCGGTCGACGTCGGCCTGGTCGGCGACGACCGTCGCGCGGAGCACGGTGCGGCGGGCGGCGTACTGCTCCAGCCGGGTACGCAGCTCGTCGAAGCCGAACGGCTTGAGCAGGTAGTTGACCGCGCCGTAGCGGACCGCGCGGCGGACCGCCTCGGCCTCCCGGGCGGCGCTGATCACGAGCACGTCGCAGTCGTGCCGGGCGGCCCGGATCCGGGTCACCACGTCGAGGCCGAACATGTCGGGCAGGTAGAGGTCGAGCAGGACCAGGTCGGGGCGGAGCCGGTCGACCGCGGCCACCGCCTCCTCGCCGGTGCTGGCGGTGCCGACCACCCGGAAGCCGTCGATCCGCTCGACGAAGCCGCGGTGGATCCGGGCCACCATGAAGTCGTCGTCGACGACGAGTACGTCGATCATCGCGCCCCCTCCGGCACGCCGGCCCGCACCGACATCCGGGCCGTGAACATCGCGCCCTCATCGGTGTTGGTCACCCCGACCTCGCCACCGCGACGGTGGCAGACCAGCCGGGTGAGCGCCAGGCCGATGCCGCGCTCGCCGCCCTCGGCCGCCTTGGTGGTGAAGCCGTGGGTGAACACCTCCTGTGCCAGCTCCGGTGCCACGCCGGGGCCGGAGTCGCGGACCACGATCTCCACCGAGGCGGCGTCCTGGCGCAGCTCGGCCTCGACCCAGGCGGGACGGTCGGACGGGTGGCCGGCCACCGCCTCGACCGCGTTGTCCAGCAGGTTGCCGAGCACGGTGGCCACGTCCGCGGCGAGCTCCGGCGGCAGCCGGTCAAGTCCGGTCCGTTCGGAGATCCGCAGCTCCACCCGGCGCTCGGCGGCCACCGCCGACTTCGCCATGAGCAGCGCCGCCACCGCCGTGTCGTGGATCCGGCTGGTCACCGTGAGGTCGAGCGAGGCGCGGTGCCGGCTCAGCGCGTCGACGTACCGGACCACCTCGTCGTGCTCGCCGATCTGGATCAGCCCGGAGATGGTGTGCAACTGGTTGGCGAACTCGTGGGTCTGGGCCCGGAGCAGCTCTGTCGTGCTGCGGAACCCGCCGATCTCCTGCTCCAGCCGGGCCAGCTCGGTCCGGTCCCGCAGGGTGGTGACGGAGCCGAGCCGGCGGCCGTCCTTGCGGACCGTCATCCGGTTCATCACCAGCACCCGGCCACCCCGGACCACCACCTGGTCCCGGGCCTCCGGCCCGCTGCCCGCGCCGGCCAGCACGTCCCGCAGCCGGCCGTTGATGCGCAGCTCGGCGAGGCTGCGGCCGAGGCAGTGTTCGGGCAGGTCGAGCAGCCGCCGGCCGACCGCGTTGACCAGGGTGACCCGGTGCTGCGGGTCCAGCGCGATCACCCCCTCGGCGATGCCGTGCAGCAGCGCCTCCCGGTGCTCGGCCAGCCCAGCGATCTCGCGGGGCTCCAGGCCGAGGGTCTGCCGCTTGATCCGGCGGGCCAGCAGCCACGACCCGATCACCCCGAGGCCGCAGGCGATGCCCAGGTAGGTGAGCAGGTACGACGACGCCCCGACCAGCCGCTGCGACCAGGTCGGCGACGCCTCGCCGACCACCACGACGCCGAGGTACCGGCCGAGGTTCTTCTTCGTCTTCGGGTCGTCGCCGAGCACCGGCACCTGGGCCACCAGCTCCCGCGACCCGTCGATCTCCAGCTCACCGAACCAGCTACGGCCCTGCGCCACCCCGGGGTCGCCGAGCCGCACCGGGCTGCCCACCAGCGTCGGGTTCGTCGAGGCGACCACCCGGCCCCGGGCGTTCGCGACGGTCACCGAGGTGACGCCGTACTGGTCGGGGATGGTCTGCACCAGCGGGGCGATCGCCTCGCCGGGTGCGGGCTGGTCGAGCTGGTCGCGGAGCAGGGGGCTGCCGCCGAGCCGTTCGCCCAGGGCGGCGACGCGGCGCCCCTCGACCCGGTTGAAGGTCGCCGCCGACTGCGCCAGCGAGACGGCGGCCACCGCCACCAGCACCACGACGATGATCGCGAGCTGGAGGATCAGCAGCTGCCCGGCGAGCGTACGGCGCCGGGACGTGACCGCGACCACAAAGACCTCAACTTCCGCTGGTGACACAACGCAGACAAGCTGCCCGGGTGGAGGCCACCATCTTGCCGCTGGACTCATTCGAAACGGAAGAGAAACAAGATGGCAACTAGGAGAAACGTGCTGGTCATGGGGGTCGCCGCCGCCACGGCGCTGGCCCTGGCTGCCTGTGGCGCCACCGCCGACAAGAACGAGGGCGGCTCCGGCAACGACGGCAAACCGGTCAGCGGATTGCGGATCATGGTGCCGAACACCCCCGGTGGCGGATACGACACCACGGCCCGGACCGCCGCGAAGGTGATGGAGGACGCCAAGATCGCCACGGGCGTCCAGGTGTTCAACCTGCCCGGCGCGGGCGGCACGGTCGGCCTCCAGCGGACCGTGAACGAGAAGGGCAACGGCAAGCTGGCCATGCAGATGGGCCTGGGCGTCGTCGGTGCCTCGTACACCTCCAAGTCGGCGGCGACGCTGACCCAGACCACCCCGCTGGCCAAGATGATCGAGGAGGCCGGCGCCATCGTGGTGCCGAAGAACTCCCCGTACAAGACCATCAACGACCTGGTCGCGGCGTGGAAGGCCAACCCGAAGGGCATCGCGGTCGGCGGCGGCTCCTCGCCCGGCGGCCCGGACCACCTGCTGCCCATGCAGCTCGCCAAGACCGTCGGCATCGACCCCCGCCAGGTCAACTTCGTCTCCTACGACGGCGGCGGCGAGCTCCTGCCCGCCGTCCTCGGCGGCAAGGTGGCCTTCGGCGCCAGCGGCTTCGGCGAGTTCCTCGACCAGGTCGAGGCCGGCCAGATCCGGGTCCTCGCGGTCACCAGTGAGGCGCCGATCGACGCGCTCAAGGACGTGCCGACCCTGAAGTCCGCCGGCATCGACCTGGTCTTCACCAACTGGCGGGGCATCGTCGCGCCGCCCGGCATCAGCGACGCCGACAAGAAGGTCTGGATCGACGTGCTGACGAAGATGCACGAGTCCGCGGAGTGGAAGGCCGAGCTGACGAAGCGCGGCTGGACCGACGCGTTCGTCACCGGCGACGAGTTCGGCACCTTCCTGACCGAGCAGGACAAGGCCGTGGCCGACGTGCTCAAGCAGCTCGGGTTGGCATGAGCGGCATGACGACGCGACCGGACCGGGGCGGCGAGCAGCCGTCCCGGCCCCCGGCCGTGCCGGACATCCCGGCGCAGCCGGGCCCGCAGTCCGCCGAGGCCGGACCGGCCCCGGCGGCACCGGGAGCGGCCGGCACGGCGGCGGCAGGCGCGGAGCGTACGCCCGCGGAGCCGGCGGCCGGGACCGACCCGACGGCGGACGCCGTGGTGGAGCCGGCCCCGAGGCCCGACCGGGCGCAGTACGGCGTGTGTGCGTTCCTCGCCCTGGTCGGCGGGCTGGTCATCTTCGACGCCACGACCCGGATCGGCAGCGCGATCAACACGGCCGACCCAATCGGCCCCAAGCCCGTGCCGATCCTGCTCGGCGTGCTGCTGCTCGTCATCGCGGTGATCTACGGGGTGGACGTGGCCCGCGGCGGCGCCGGCGAGCCGGAGGCCGGCGAGGACGTCGACCTGAGCCTGCCCGTCGACTGGCGCACCGTGCTGCTGCTGATCGGCGCATTCCTGGTCAACGCCGTGCTCATCGACCGGCTCGGCTGGGTGATCAGCGGGACGATCCTCTTCTGGGGATCCGCGTACGCGCTGGGCAACCGGCACTACGTGCGCAACCTGCTGATCGCCGTCGCGCTGTCGCTGATCACGTTCTACACGTTCGCCATCGGGCTCGGTGTCGACCTCCCCGCCGGCGTGCTGCAAGGGATTCTGTAGATGGACAACCTCGCCAATCTGCTCGACGGGTTCGCCAACGTGCTGACCCCGATGAACCTGCTGTTCGCGCTGATCGGGGTGACCGTCGGCACCGCCGTCGGCGTGCTGCCCGGCATCGGCCCGGCGATGACCGTGGCGCTGCTGCTGCCGGTCACCTACGGCATGGAGCCGGCGCAGGCCTTCATCATGTTCGCCGGCATCTTCTACGGCGGCATGTACGGCGGCTCGACCACCTCGATCCTGCTGAACACCCCCGGCGAGTCGTCGTCGGTGGTGACCGCGATCGAGGGCAACAAGATGGCGAAGGCGGGCCGGGCCGCCCAGGCACTGGCCACCGCCGCGATCGGCTCGTTCGTCGCCGGCACCATCGCCACCGTGCTGCTGGTGGTGGTCACCCCGCCGGTGGTGCAGTTCGCGATCAGCCTCGGCGCACCCGACTACTTCGCGCTGATGCTGCTGGCGTTCGTGTCCGTGACCGCGGTGCTCGGGGCGTCCCGGGTACGCGGCTTCGCCTCGCTGCTGCTCGGCCTGGTGATCGGTGTGATCGGCATCGACCAGTCCGGCCAGCAGCGGCTCACCTTCGGGCTGCCGCAGCTCGCCGACGGCATCGACGTGGTCGTGGTGGCGGTCGGCATCTTCGCCGTGGGCGAGGCGCTCTGGATCGCCGCGCACCTGCGCCGCAAGTCCGGCGAGGTGATCCCGGTGGGCCAGCCGTGGATGGGGAAGCAGGACTGGAAGCGGTCCTGGAAGCCGTGGCTGCGCGGGACGGCGTTCGGGTTCCCGTTCGGCGCGGTGCCGGCGGGCGGGGCGGAGATCCCGACCTTCCTGTCGTACGTCACCGAGAAGAAGCTCACGAAGCACCCGGAGGAGTTCGGCCGGGGCGCGATCGAGGGCGTCGCCGGGCCGGAGGCCGCGAACAACGCCTCGGCCGCCGGCACCCTGGTGCCGATGCTGGCGATCGGCCTGCCGACCAACGCCACCGCCGCGGTGATGCTGGCCGCCTTCGAGGGGTACGGCATCCAGCCCGGACCGCTGCTCTTCACCCGCGAGTCCAGCCTGGTCTGGACGCTGATCGCCAGCCTCTTCGTGGGCAACCTGCTGCTGCTCGTGCTCAACCTGCCGCTCGCCCCGGCCTGGGCGCGGCTGCTGCGGATCCCGCGCCCCTACCTCTACGCCGGGATCCTCTTCTTCGCCTCGATGGGCGCGTACGCGGTCAACGCGCAGCCGTTCGACCTGTACCTGCTGCTCGCCCTCGGCCTGCTCGGCTTCGGCATGCGCCGGTTCGGGCTGCCGATCCTGCCGCTGATCGTCGGCATCATCCTCGGCCCGCGCGCCGAGTTGCAGGGCCGGCGCGCGTTGCAGCTCTCCGGCGGTGAGCTGCACGGGCTGGTCGGCGGCTGGGTGTCCTGGCTGATCTACGCCACGATCGCCGTGGTGCTCCTCTGGCCGCTGATCGGCCGGTTCGTGGTCCGTCCGCTGCGCGGAAGGTTGGTGACGGCATGACCGTGCTGGTGGGGTACGTCCCCTCGCCGCTGGGCGAGGCGGCCCTGGCCGCCGCGATCGAGCAGGCCCGATTCCGCGACGAGCCGGTGCTGGTGGTGAACACCTCGCGCGGCGACGCGTACGCCGACCCGCGGCTCGCTCAGGAGCCGGACCTGGACCGGGTGGTCCGCGAGCTGGTCGCGGCCGGGGTGCCACACAACGTCCGGCAGCTCATGCGGGGGCGGGATGCGGCGGAGGAGATCGCCGAGATCGCGGAGACGGAGGACGTGTCGCTGGTCGTGATCGGCATCCGGCACCGCACCCCGGTCGGCAAGCTGATCATGGGCTCGACCGCACAGGAGATCCTGCTCCGGGTGCCCTGCCCGGTCCTCGCCGTGAAGGCCGGCTGAGTGGCGCCCGGGGGCTCCGAAGTCCCCGGGCGCGCCCAGACCGGCCTGCTGCTCGCGCACACCGTCGCCGTGCAGGCGGTCACCTTCATGCTCCGGCCGGCGTCCGCCTACCGGGCGCTGGAGCTGGACGTGCCGGGGGCGTGGCTGGGCGTGCTCGGTGCCAGCTTCGCCGTCGTACCCCTGGTGCTGGCCGTGCCCTCCGGGCACGCCGTGGACCGGCTCGGCGAGCGCCGCGTCGCGCTCGCCGGGTCGGCCCTGCTGGTCGCCGCCGGCCTCGGCTTCGTGCTGCTCGCCGGCTCGGTGGCCGGCCTGGTCCTGGCCAGCATGGCGCTCGGCACCGCGCACCTCTGCGCGGTGGTCGCCCAGCAGGCGCTGGTCGCCAACCGCACGCCGGCCGACCGGTACGACGCGGCGTTCGGCTACTACACCTTCGCGGCCTCGCTGGGGCAGGCGCTCGGCCCCGGCCTGATCGTGCTCTTCGGCGGGGACCGCACGATCCCCGACACCCGGGCCATCTTCCTCGGCGCGACGGTGGTGGCGCTGCCGCTGCTGGTCGTGGCGCTGTTCCTGCGCCCGTCGGGGCATCACCGGCAGGCCGCCGACGGTCCCGGCGCCGGTGGGCTGCGCGACCTGCTCCGCCAGCCCGGCCTGGTCCGCGCCCTCACGGTGAGCTGCGTCGTCCTGGCGGCGGTCGACATCACCCTGGTCTACCTGCCCGCGCTCGGCGCGGAACGCGGCATCGCCGCCGGCTCGATCGGCATCCTGCTCGGGGTCCGGGCGGTCGCCTCGATGGCGTCCCGGCTGCTGCTCGGCCGGCTGGTGGCGGCCCTCGGCCGGCGGGTCGTGCTGGTCGGCACCGTGGTGCTCTCCGCTGTCGGGCTGGCCCTGCTGCTGCCACCGCTGCCGTTCGCGGTCCTGCTGGTCGTGGTCGCGGTGGCCGGGCTCGGGCTGGGCGCCGGCCAGCCGCTGACCATGTCGTTCCTGGCCGAGGTGGCCCCGCCCGGGCTGCGCGGCCGGGCCATGTCGCTGCGGCTCACCGGCAACCGGCTCGGTCAGGTGCTCATCCCCAGCGCGGCCGGCGCGCTCGCCGCCGGCACCGGTGCGGCCGGCGTCCTCGGCTGCACCGCGGCCGGCCTGGCCGGCGCGGCCGTCGCCGCCACCCGCCTGCACCGGTCACCGCCCACGGAACCGAATCCCTGAGTGAGAGAGGGTACGACCATGGAGACCCCCACGACCGCCGACCTCTACGACCGGCACGGCGACGCCCTGGGCTCGTGCGACACCCAGCTGCGCCAGTTCGGCGGTGTCCGGGCCTTCGGCGGGCGGGCCGTCACGGTGCGCTGCTTCCAGGACAACGCCCTGATCAAGTCGATCGTGGCCGAACCGGGCGAGGGGCGGGTGCTGGTGGTGGACGGCGGCGGCTCGCTGCACACCGCCCTCATGGGCGACCTCATCGCCGGCACCGCCGCGGAGAACGGCTGGGCCGGCGTGGTGATCAACGGCGCGGTCCGCGACGCCGTCGCCCTCGGCGCCCTGCCGATCGGCATCAAGGCGCTCGGCACCAACCCGCGCAAGAGCGCCAAGACCGGCGCCGGCGAACGGGACGTGCCGGTGTCGTTCGGCAACTGCGTCTTCCCGCCCGGAGCCGAGGTGCACAGCGACGACGACGGCGTCGTGGTGCTGCCGGTCGCCGGGCGGGACTAGCCCTCGGTGGCCGGGTGCGGGGCGACCTGGCCCTGGCGGAGCCGGGCCGCGCAGAGCTCGGCCAGCTTCGCGTAGGCGGGGGCGCCGATCAGCGCGGTCAGCTCCGGGCCGTAGGAGATGTACATGGGCTCGGCGCCGACGTGCGCGTCCGTGGAGGAGGTGCACCACCAGTCCAGGTCGTGACCGCCCGCGCCCCAGCCGCGCCGGTCGAACTCGGCGAGCGTGGAGATCAGCACCTTGGTGTTGTCCGGCCGCTTGTGCCAGTCCTGGTCGCGGCGGATCGGCAGCTGCCAGCAGACGTCCGGCTTGTATTCCAGCGGGTGCACCCCGTCGCGCAGCGCCTGGGCGTGCAGCGCGCAGCCGCCCCCGCCGGGGAAGTCGGCGTCGTTGAGGAAGACGCAGGGCGCGTCGGCGGCACGGGTGGCCGTCCGCCGGGCCGGGTTCTTCCCGTCGATGGTGTCGTTCTCGGTCCAGTTCTTGAAGCCCCGGCGGAAGTGCTGCCAGGTCTCCGGGGTGAGCCGCTTGACCGCCGCCCGGACCCGCTTCTCGTCGTCGCCGTCGGTGAAGAACGCGCCGTGCGAGCAGCAGCCGTCCGCGGCCCGGCCGGCGACGATGCCGTGGCAGCCCCGGCCGAAGATGCACGTCCAGCGGGAGAGCAGCCAGGTCAGGTCGGCGCGCACCACGTGCTTGGCGTCGGCCGGGTCGACGAACTCGATCCATTCCCGGGGGAAGTCCAGCCCGACCTCCCGGCTGCGCGGGTCGTCGGGGTCGTCCACCAGCACGTGAAGTTCGATCTGCCCTGTCACCCGGACCAGCGTACGCGGGGTGACCCCGCCCGGCCGGCGAGCCGACGAAACGTGTTGGCCCTAGGGTCGTCACCATGCGACTGGGTGTCCTCGACGTCGGTTCCAACACGGTGCACCTGCTGGTGGTCGACGCCCATCACGGCGCCCACCCGTGGCCGGCGCACTCGGAGAAGGTGGTGCTCCGGCTGGCCGAGCAGATCGGCCCGGACGGCGCGCTGACCGACGCGGGCGCGGACGGGCTGGTCAAGGCCGTCAGCATGGCCCGCGCGGCGGCGGACGGGCTGGAGGCCGACGACCTGCTGGCCTTCGCCACCAGCGCGGTCCGCGAAGCCACCAACGCGGGCGAGGTGCTGGCCCGGGTCCGGGACGAGACCGGCGTACGGCTGGAGGTGCTCTCGGGCGCGGACGAGGCGCGGATGACCTTCCTGGCGGTGCGGCGCTGGTTCGGGTGGTCCGCGGGCCGGCTGCTCGTGATGGACATCGGCGGCGGCTCGCTGGAGCTGGCCGCCGGCATCGACGAGGGCCCGGACGTGGCGGTCTCGCTGCCGCTGGGCGCGGGGCGGCTGAGCCGGGAGCGGCTCAAGGTCGACGCGTCCGGCACCGTCCCGCCGTCGCACGAGGCCGTGGAGGAGCTGCGGGAGTACGTCGACGCCCAGCTCGATCCGGTGGTCGAGCAGCTCACCGAGGTCGGTTGGGAGCGTCCGGTGGCCACCTCGAAGACGTTCCGGACGCTGGCCCGGCTGGCCGGCGCGGCACCCTCGGGTGCGGGCCTCTGGGCCCGGCGCAGCCTGACCCGCACCGGGCTGCGGCAGGTGCTCGGCTTCATCCGGCACATCCCGCCCGCCCAGTTGCCCGAGCTGGAGGGCGTCAGCGCGCAGCGGGCCCACCAGCTCCTCGCCGGGGCCGTGGTGGCCGAGGCGGTGCTGCGCCGCCTCGACGTGGACTGCCTGGACATCTGCCCCTGGGCGCTGCGCGAGGGGGTCATCCTGCGCCGGCTGGATCAGCTGGCGCCGATGTGATCCCGGTCTGCCGTTTTACGCCCTTTGCGGATGCTCGTCCCGATGCTCTGTGGCGGGTACGGCTACCCTGAGGGGTGTGACTTCCCGCGTTCCGGTGCTCCTGTCCACGTCCTCGGTCTTCCCTGAGCGGACCGCGGCGGCGTTCCAGCTGGCCTCGACGCTCGGATACGACGGCGTCGAGGTGATGGTCTGGACCGACCCGGTCAGTCAGGACCCGGGCGCCCTGCGGGGCCTCGCCGAGCACTACGGCGTCCCGGTCCTCTCGGTGCACGCGCCCTGCCTGCTGGTCACCCAGCGGGTGTGGAGCCCCGACCCGTGGGAGCGGCTGCGCAAGGCCGCCGAGCTGGCCGAGACGCTGGAGGCGCCGACCGTGGTGGTGCACCCGCCGTTCACCTGGCAGCGCGACTACGCCCGCAACTTCGCCGACGGCCTCGACCGGATCGCCGGCCGGTTCGGTGGGCTGCGCTTCGCCGTGGAGAACATGTACCCGGTGCGGATGGCCGGTCGGCAGTTCGTCCCGTACGTCCCGGGCTGGGACCCGACCGACACGGGCTACGCCGCGTACACGCTGGACCTGTCGCACTGCGCGGCCTCGCACACCGACGCCCTGGCCATGGCCGACCGGATGGGGGCCGGGCTGGCCCACGTGCACCTGGGCGACGGCACCGGCGAGGGGCGCGACGAGCACCTGGTGCCCGGGCGCGGCGGCCAGCCCTGCGCGGAGCTGCTCCGCTCGCTGGCCGGCCGGGGCTTCACCGGCTCGGTCGCGGTCGAGGTGACCACCCGGGGCGCGAAGAGCCGCGCGGTCCGCGAGGCGGACCTGCGCGAGTCGCTCGAATTCGCCCGGGCCAACCTGACCGCGCCCTCCCCGGTCGACGCCTGACCGCGGAACGCGCGGGTCAGCTGACCGGGGCGAGCGGTTCGGGCTGGGCCGGGACGGTCACCTGGTCGCCCACGGCGGCCCGCTTGCGGGCCCGGTGCGCGGCCACGTGCGAGCGGGTGGCGCAGCGCTCCGAGCAGAATCGCCGGCAGCAGTTCGACGAGGTGTCCAGGTAGACGTTGCCACAGCGCTCGTCGGCGCAGACCCCGAAGCGGGCGCTGCCGTACTCGCAGAGCCAGACCGACAGCCCCCAGACCGCGCCGGCCAGGTATTCGGAGCTGACCGAGGCGCCCCGGCTGGTCACGTGCATGTGCCAGTCGGAGGAGTCGTGGCCGGAGATGCGCGGCTGCACGGGGAACGCCTCCAGCAGCGTGTTCAGCTCCGTCACCGCCTCCGCGTCCCGGCCCGAGGTGCCGTACTCGAAGACGTCACGCAGGCGCTTCTGCGCCCGCCGGAAGACCGCCAGGTCCCGATCGGCGACCTCGTCGCGCATCCACGCGTTGTCGTCCGGGAAGAGGGCCCGCAGGTCGTCGAGGTCGTCCAGGCGGGCGTTGACGAGATCAACGCCGGTCCGGGCGTACGCGTCGAAGTTCACGACCCCAACGGTAGACGACTCACGGCGTACGCGGCGCGTCGATGTAGTGGGGCAGGAACCGCGCGTAACCGTCCGTGATGAGGCTCTCGCTCTCCCGGAGGCCGGCGCCGGCCGACTCGCCGTCCACGATCCAGCTGCCCAGCACCAGCCGGTTGCCCGCGAACTCGGGCAACGCCCGGAACTCCTGGAAGCAGAAGCCCTCGTCGCCGTAGATCCCCGGATTGGTGATCTCGGTGCCGCCGGTGACGATGCGCACCGAGCCGCCCTCCCGGCCGAGGAGCGGCTTGGCCACGTACTCGGGCATCCCGCGCGGCGAGTCCAGGTACGCGGGCAGCAGGTACTCGTGGCCCGGGTAGAGCTCCCAGAGCACCGCCAGCAGCGCCTTGTTCGACAGCAGGAGCTTCCAGGCCGGCTCGATCCAGGTGGTCGGGGTGCCCGGGTCCAGCGCCGGCGGCCCGTACGGCTCGGCCAGCATCCACTCCCACGGGTAGAGCTTGAAGCAGGTGGTGACCGGCCGGTCGTCGGCGTCGACGAAGCGCCGCCCGTCCCAACCGATCCGCTGGATCGGCAGCAGCGTGACGTCCAGCCCCGCCTGGCGGGCGGTCTCGGCCAGGTAGCCGGCGGTGATCTGGTCCTCGCCCGACTCCTCCTCCTCGGACCAGAGCACGTGCACCCGCGGGTCGTGCAGGCCGGCGCCGATCTTGGCCCAGGCGCCCACCAGCCGCTCGTGCAGGCTGTTCCACTGGTCCGCGTCGGGCCGGGTGTGCTCCAGCCAGTACCACTGCACGATGCTCGCCTCGACCAGCGCGGTCGGGGTGTCGGCGTTGTACTCCAGCAGCTTGGGCGGCCAGGTGCCGTCGTACCAGAGGTCGAAGCGGCCGTAGAGGGTCGGCGGGGCCTCCCGCAGGGAACGGGCGACCGCCTCGGCGGCCCACTGCGGGATGCCGAACTCGGCGTACCGGCGGCGGGCCACCACGTGCTCGGCGGCGGCCACCGACATCCGGTGCAGCTCCTCGGTCGCCTCCTCCAGCCGGAGCACCTCGTCCAGCTCGAAGGCGTACGCGGCGGTCTCGTCCCAGTACGACATGATCCCGCCGTCGGGCAGCTCGGTGTCGACGTACACCAGGCCCTGGGCCCGGATGGTCGCGTCCCAGTCGGGGCGCGGCGTGCTGGCCTCGCGCCGCACCTCAGCCCCCGCAGGAGGCGAGGTGGGTGCCGAAGCCGCCGCGCTCGGGCAGCGCCGCGGCGACCGGCGCCGGGGTGTCCCGGGCGGTGGCCGGCGCGGGGACCCGCAGGGCCACGGCGACGGTGTCGCCGCCCCCGCCGGCCGGACCCAGCGCGCAGTCGTCATCGTCGTCGTCGTAACCGTTGTTGCAGCCGGACAGGGCGAGGGCCAGGGCGGTCAGGGCGCCGAGCTGCACGGTGGCCGACCGGAGCCGGCGTCGGGGGCGTCGTTCCACGTGATCGTTGTAGCGGATCCCCGCCAGCCGGGCCGCCCCGCGGTCCCCGCCGGAACGCTGCGTGACGTTGCCCGCCGCCCCCCGGCGCGGGCCCACCGCCGGGCGTTACGCTCGGCTCATGCTCCGTTCCGTCATCCTCGCCGCCTCCCGGTCATCCCAGGTCGAGCGGCTCGTCGCGACGGCCCCCTTCACGCGGGACGTCGTCCGCCGGTTCGTCGCCGGCGCCGGCACCGACGACGCGCTGCGCGCGACCCGCGCACTCGTCGCCGACGGCCAAGCGGTCACCCTCGACAACCTCGGCGAGGACACCGTCACCCCGGAGCAGGCGAACGCCACCCGGGACGAATACCTCAAGCTGCTGCGACTGCTGGGCGCCGCCGGGCTCACCCCGGCCGCCGAGGTCAGCGTGAAGCTCTCCGCGCTCGGGCAGATGTTCGACGAGCAGCTCGCGTACGACAACGCGCGGGCGATCTGCGCGGCGGCCGACGGGGTGGGCACCACGGTCACCCTGGACATGGAGGACCACACCACCACCGACTCGACCCTGGACATCCTCGCCAAGCTGCGCAAGGACTACCCGTCGACCGGTGCGGTGCTGCAGGCGTACCTGCGGCGGACCGAGTCGGACTGCCGTGAGCTGTCCGGCGCCGGCTCCCGCGTGCGGCTCTGCAAGGGCGCGTACAAGGAGCCCGAGTCGGTGGCGTACCAGTCGCCCCGCGAGGTCGACAAGTCGTACGTGCGCTGCATGAACGTGCTCATGTCCGGGGACGGCTACCCGATGCTGGCCACCCACGACCCGCGCCTCATCGCCATCGGCGAGGACCGGGCCCGCTGGTTCGACCGCGGCCCGGAGCGGTTCGAGTTCCAGATGCTCTTCGGCATCCGCCCGGAGGAGCAGAAGCGCCTCGTCGGCGACGGCTACACGGTGCGCACCTACGTCCCCTACGGCGACCAGTGGTACGGCTACCTCATGCGCCGGCTGGCCGAGCGCCCGGCCAACATGATGTTCTTCGGCCGCGCCCTGATGTCGAAGAAGTGAGTCAGTCGTTCGACCAGGTCCGGGTGCAGAGCACCAACCGGTAGCCATCCGGATCGGCGAACGTCACCCCCCAGCGGTCCCAGTACGGGCCGGCGGAGACCCTGGTCCCGCCGGCCCGTTCCAGTCGGTCGGTCAGGTCGTCGTCGACCGGCCCGTCGAGATA
Organism: Micromonospora sp. NPDC004551; assembly: GCF_040609975.1. Taxonomy (NCBI): domain Bacteria; kingdom Bacillati; phylum Actinomycetota; class Actinomycetes; order Micromonosporales; family Micromonosporaceae; genus Micromonospora; species Micromonospora sp. NPDC004551. The sequence goes on from NZ_JBEXLM010000034.1 coordinate 39,116, forward strand.
GAGCACGAACAGGTCCTCCGCGGTGGGTCGCGGTGCGACGCTCAGCTGGGCGCCGCCGACCAGTTCCAGGTGCCAGCTCGAACCCGGCCAGCCGAGCATCACGAGGTCGTGCTCGCCGGGCCCGGCGGCGGCGCCCCGGTAGAGCACGTCCAGGCCGAGGCCGTCGGCCCAGAACAGCTCGGCGGCGGCCAGGTCGCGGCTGGGTCGGGCCAGGCGTACGTGGGTGTCTGCGGTGAGCGGCATGCGCGCGATCCTCCGACCTCCACCCGACTTCAGGTCAACCCTTGACGGATAAAGCTAATGGCATTAGCTTTACGGCTATGACAGTTAGCCAGGTGGCGCGGGACGGCGGAACGATCGCGTACGAGGTGCACGGGGAGGGGCCGCTCGTCGTCCTCTCGCACGGCATGGGGGAGAACCGGGCGGCCTTCCGCCACCTGGTGCCGCGGCTGGTGTCGGCCGGCTACCGGGTCGCCTCGGTCGACGTACGCGGCCACGGCGACTCCAGCCCGCGCTGGCCCGGCTACGCCCCGGCCGAGGTGGGCGGCGACCTGCTCGCCGTGGTCCGGGCGCTCGGCGGCGGCCCGGCCACCCTGGTCGGCAGCTCGTCCAGCGCCGCCGCCGTGGTCTTCGCCGCCGCCGACGCGCCCACGCTGGTCAACGGCATCGTGCAGGTCAGCCCGTTCGTCGCCATGCCCAAGCCGAACCCGGTGCTGCGGGCGGCCCAGGCGGCCGTGCTGCGCAGCCCGCGGCTGTTCGGGATGTTCCACCGCACCCTCTTCCCGTGCGGCCGGCCGGCCGACGACGCCGCGTACCGGAAGGAGATGGTCGCCAAGCTGCGCGGCCGGATGGACGCGGTACGCGGCGTGGTGGCGCCCGTCGAGCCGCACTGGACCGCGCGGGCCCGGGAGGTGCGGCAGCCGGTGCTGGTGCTGATGGGCACGAAGGACCCGGACTTCCCCGACCCGGGCGCCGAGGCGCGGGCCGCCCGCCGCCTCTTCGCCACCGCCGAGGCGCGCATGATCGCCGACTCCGGCCACTACCCGCACGCCGACCAGCCCGACGCCACCGCCGCCGACCTGGTCGAGTTCCTGGCGGTGGTCGCCCGTGCCTAGGGCCGGCCTCACCCCGCAGACCGTGGTCCGCGAGGCGGCCGTGCTCGCCGACGAGGTCGGCCACGACCGGCTCACCCTGGCCGCGCTCGCGGCCCGGCTCGGTGTCGCGCTGCCCAGCCTCTACAAGCACGTCCGGGGTGCGGACGCGCTGCACCAGAAGCTGGCCGTGCTGGCCACCGCGGAGGTCGCCACCGAGCTGACCACCGCCGCCGCGGGCCGGGCCGGGGGCGACGCGCTGCGCGCCGCCGCCACCGCCTTCCGGGAGTACGCGCGCCGGCACCCCGGCCGCTACCCGGCCACCCAGCGGGCGCCGGACCCCGACGACCCCGAGCACCTCGCCGCCGCCGAGCGGGCCGTCGGCGCCATCTACGCGATCCTGCGGGGGTACGACCTCAGCGGCGACGCGGCGGTCGACGCCACCAGGATGTTCCGGGCCTCCGTGCACGGCTTCATCACCATCGAGGCGGCCGGCGGGTTCGGGCTGCCCCGCGACATCGACCGTTCCTTCGACGAGATGGTGGCCGCGCTGGACACCGCGTACCGCAACTGGAGGTCCCGGTGAAGGCTCTGCTGCTCACGCTCATCTTCCTGCTGGAACTGGCCCTGCTCGCGGCGGCCGGCTGGTGGGGTTTCACCCTCGACGCCGGCTGGCCGGTGCGCCTGCTCGCCGGCCTCGGCGCGCCGCTGGTGATCGCCGTGGTCTGGGGCGTGTTCTGCTCGCCCCGGGCCAGCGTGACGCTGCCCGCGCCGGCCAAGCTGGGCGTGCAGGCGGCCTGCTTCGTCACCGGCGGGGTGCTGCTCGCGCTGGCCGGGCGGCCGGTGCCGGGCGCGGTGCTGGTGGCGCTGTGGGCGCTCGACAAGACCCTGCTCACCCTGTCCGGCGAAAAGATCTGACCCGAGCCGTCCCGAAGCGTCAGCCCTTCTGGATCTTGGACGATTCTGACTTCAGCTCGACAGGTGCCGCGACAGGGAGAGTCGGCTCCGGCGACGCGCGGGGAGCCTTCCCGGAACGCCCGATCGGTCGTACCCTTCGCCGGTGACCGACGGTGACCAGCAGCCCGCCGGCGCGGCGTCGAACGGCGACGAGCCGCCGGCGGCCGCGCCACGGGACGGCGACGGTCCGCTCGGCCGGCCAACTCCTGCCGCCGACAATGGTCCGGGCCGGACGGCCGCGCCGACTGGCACCTCGCCAACCAACGGGGACGACCGCACCGAGGGCAACCAACAAGCCGAAGACGACAAGCGGGCCGAGGACGACGAAGCCGGCGACACCGTCCGGGCCGGTCACGCGGCGCTGGCCCGTGTCGAGGACCCGTCGGCCGGTCCGGCCGTACACCTGACCACCGTGCTCTCGGCGGGCGCCGCCCAGCGTACGGTCGCCGGCGGCGGGCCGCCGCCCTCGGGTGCGCCGCAGCTCCCGGCACCGCGGCGGCGGTGGCGGCTCTGGAGCGTGGTCGGGTTGGTGCTCGTGCTGGTGGCGTGCGGCGTGTCCGGCGTACTCCTGCTCGGGCTCGTGCGCGACGCGGCCGGGCGGCCGGCGGCGGAGCGGGACGACCGCGGCACGGCGGCCGAGCGGCAGCTGCGCGAGCGGATGTCGGCCCAGCTCGACCGGCAGGCCGCCGCGCTGCTCGACGGTGACCGGGCCGCCTTCCTCGCCGTCGCCGAGCCCGCCGCGCGACCGGCGCTCACCCGGCGGTACGCCGCGTTGCGCGCGCTCCGCGTCACCGCCTGGCGGCCCGCGGCGGACGGGGTGCCCTCGGAGGTCGACGGGCGGCCGGGGGAGTGGCGGCTGACGGTGACGGTCGGCTACTGCTTCGTGGTGCCGGGCTGCACGCCGAGCAGCGTCGAGCTCGGCACCCGGTGGCGGGTGGCGGGTGACGCCGAGCCCCGGCTGACCGCGGTCGAGGAGTCCCGGGCGACGCCGGCCGGCGCGCGGCCGTGGGAGCTGAGCGACCTGGCCGTGGCGGTCGGCAGGCGGGCCGTGGTCGCCACCACGCCGGCGCTGCGGGCCAAGCTGCCCGGCCTGCTCGCCCAGGCCGAGGCCGCCGCCAAGGTCGCCGACCTGTACGCGGTGGCTGGCGCGCCGCCGGACCGCTACCTCGTCTACTACGCGGGGCGGGCCGAGTGGCAGCGCTGGTACGGCGGCGGGCGGCCGAAGTGGACCGCCGGGTACGCGGTCGGCGTCGGCGGCGGGCACCACGACGTCGTGCTCAACGCGCAGAGCCTGACCCCGACCGGCGTCGACGACCTGCTCCGGCACGAGCTGACCCACGCCGCGTCGCTGCCCGACCGGGGCTACACGGACCGGTCGAGCTGGTGGCTGGTGGAGGGCCTGGCCGAGTACGCGGGCGCGGACGGCCAGCCGGTCGACCGTTACGAGGGCCTGGCCGAGGTGTCGAAGCTCGTCCGGGGCGGGTGGAACGGCCGGCTCGACGCGCTGGCCCCGGCCGACGACGCGGCCGACGACCGGGTCGGCGGGGCGTACGGCATCGGTTACCTGGCCGTGCGCCACCTGGTCGACCGGTTCGGCGAGCAGCGGGTGCTGGACTTCTTCCGGGCCGTGGTCCACGAGCGCCGGTCGCTGGCCGAGGCCGCCGACGCGGTGTTCGGCGAGCCCTGGCCGGGGCTGCACGACGACTGCGTGGCCTACCTCCGCGCGGTCGCCGGCTGAGACGTCGACGCTGGTCGACGGGTCGTAGCATGGGCCGGGTGGCCCGCACCCCCTCGCCGCGGCTGCCCGCGGCCCGCCGCCCGCGCCTCCGCACCGCCCTGCTCGCCGTCGTCGCGCTGACCGGCGCCACCGCCGCCTCGTGCGGGGACGACCCGCCCGCCGTCACCGTGGCCGAGGTGGGGCACTCCCCGGTGGCCGAGGTGATCGACGCGCCGGCCACGGTGACCGCCCGGGCCGCCGCGACCCTCACCGCCCCCGCCGACGGCACCCTGGCCAGCCTGCGCGTCCAGCCCGGGCAGCGGGTCGCTCGGGGGCAGGTGCTCGCGGTGATCGACTCGCCGTCCGCGCAGGCCCGGCTGAAGCAGGCCCGGGAGGCGCTCCGGGCCGCGAAGCGGGCGGGTCGCGGTGTCGGTGCCGGTGACCTGGGCGGCAGCCGGCGGGAGACCGACCGGGCCGCCGACGAGGCGTTCGCCGCCGCCCGCAAGGCCGCCGGGAAGATCGGCGACCCGCAGTTGCGGTCCGCGCTGCTGCTCCAGGTCGAGTCGGCCCAGCGGCAGTACGCGTCGGCCGCCCGCGCCGCCGACCGTGCGGTCAGCGCCGTGCAGCGCGGCGTGGCCGGGTTGAACAGCGCCGTCGGCGCGCTGTCGACCGCGCAGCGCCTCCAGGCCCAGCAGGCGTACGACCTGGCGAAGGCGACCGTGGACGCACTGACCCTGCGCGCCCCGGTCCCGGGCGTGGTGCAGCCGGGCGGGACCCGGGCCGCCACCTCGGCCGACCTCGGCGGGCTGCTCGGCGCGGCCGGGGGCGCGGTGCCCGGTCTCGACCCGTCGGCCCTCGGCTCGGCCGGGCAGGGCGGCCCACCGGCCGGGGTGGACGACGCCGTGCCGGCCGGTGGCCGGGTGACCGCCGGCACGGCGGTGCTGACCGTGGTGGACACCGGCCAACTGGGCCTGCTCGCCGAGGTGGACGAGACCGACGTGCTGCTGGTCCGGGCCGGGCTGACCGCCGCCGTCGAGCTGGACGCGGTGACCGGCGCGACGTACGACGCCACGGTCCGCTCGGTGGACGTGCTGCCGACCAGTTCGGCCCGGGGCGGGGTCACCTACCGGGTGCGCCTCGGCCTCGGCGCCGGGCGGCTCGGCGAGGGGGAGCCCGCCCCGGCGCCCCGCCCCGGCATGAACGCCGTGGTCCACCTCCGGGTCCGCGAGGCGGCCGACGCGGTGGCCGTGCCCGCCTCGGCGGTCTTCTCCGCCGACGGGCGCGACGCGGTGTGGCTGCTGCGGGACGGGAGGGCCGACCGGGTGCCGGTGACCGTTGGCGTGCAGGGGCAGGACCTCGTGCAGATCGTCAGCGGGGTGCGCGCCGGCGACCGGATCGTGGTGCGTGGCGCCGACCAGGTCCACGACGGCCAGGAACTCCGGTGACCGTCGCCGCGATCGAGGCGGTCGACGTGTCCCGCACGTACGAGCTGGACGGGGTGTCGGTGCCCGCGCTGCGCGGTGTGTCGCTCACCATCGCGCAGGGCGAGTACGTGGCGGTGATCGGGCCCTCCGGTTCGGGCAAGTCCACGCTCATGCACCTGCTGGGCGGGCTGGACCGGCCGACCGGCGGCCGGCTGGTGATCGGTGGCCGGGACGTGGCCACCCTGACCGCGCCGGAGCTGGCCACGCTGCGCAACGGGACCATCGGCTTCGTCTTCCAGGCGTTCCACCTGCTGCCCCGGACGTCCGCCGTGGACAACGTGGCGCTGCCGCTGGTCTACCGGGGCGTCGGTGCACGGCAGCGGCGGGAACGCGCCGCGGCGATGCTCGGCCGGGTCGGGCTGGGGCACCGGCTGGGTCACCGCCCCAACCAGCTCTCCGGCGGCGAGCAGCAGCGGGTGGCGATCGCCCGGGCCCTGGTCACCGACCCGGCGGTGCTGCTCGCCGACGAGCCCACCGGCAACCTGGACAGCGCCACCGGCGAGGCGGTGCTGGAGCTGCTCGAACGGCTCAACGCCGAGTCCGGGGTGGCCCTGGTGATGGTGACCCACGACCCGGAGGTGGCGGCCCGGGCCCGCCGCCGGATCGCCGTCCGGGACGGGCTGATCCGGTCCGACACCGTTCATGATCGACCGCTGTCGGGCGGTGACGGCCGACCTGAGACACTGGACGCCGCTCCCAGCGCGGAGCCCCGGTCCGCGTCCGGAAGCGGCCCGGGGCACCCGTCCGGTGGCTCCGGTGGCGCCACCGGAGCCACCGGACGCCTTCCGCGCGACGGCGGGAGCGGCGTGCGGGACGCGCCCGGGGGTGCCGGGTGAGGCTGGCCGAGGCCTGGCGCGTGGCGCTGGACGCCCTGCGGGCCAACCGGATGCGCAGCGCGCTGACCATGCTCGGCGTGATCATCGGGGTCGCCTCGGTGGTGCTCCTGGTGGCCATCGGCACCGGCACCAAGCAGAAGGTCGAACAGCAGGTCGAAGGGCTCGGCTCCAACCTGCTCCTCGTGGTGCCCGGCAAGCTCGACGTCGGCACCGCGCCGGTGGTCTCACCGCTGGACCTCAAGGACGTGGACGCCGTCTCCCGCGTGGTGGGCGACCCCGGCCGGGTGGCCGTCACCATCGCCTCCGGCGCGACCGCCCGGGCCGGCACCCGGTCCGACTTCACCACGGTCCAGGGGGTGCTGGAGACCACCCCGGCGGTCTTCACCCGCTCGCTGGCCCGGGGCCGCTACCTGACCGGTGCCGACGTCGACACCAGCCGCCGGGTCGCGGTGCTCGGCGCGTCCGTGGCCCGGGCGCTGTTCCCCGATCGGGACCCGCTCGGCCAGCAGGTAACCCTGGCCGGGGTCCGGTTCCGGGTGATCGGCGTCTTCACCCCGCTCGGCCAGAGCCTCGGCGTGGACCGGGACGACGAGGTGCACATCCCGGTGACCGCCGCGCAGCGGCTCTGGGGCACCCAGCGGATCGACGGCATCGCGGTCAAGGCGCCCGACCGGGAGCGGATCGACCAGCTCGGCGGGCGCATCGTCGCCGAGCTGTCCCGCCGGCACCCCGACACCGAGTTCAGTGCGGTCACCCAGCAGCAGATCCTCGGCGTGCTCGGCGACATCCTCGGTGTGCTCACCGGTGTGCTGGCCGCCATCGCGGGCATCTCGCTGCTGGTCGGCGGCGTCGGCGTCTCCAACATCATGCTGGTCTCGGTACGCGAGCGGACCCGCGAGATCGGCCTGCGCAAGGCGGTCGGGGCGCGGCCCCGGGACATCGGCGTGCAGTTCCTGCTGGAGGCGGTACTGCTCACCTCGATCGGCGGGCTGACCGGGATGGCGCTCGGGGTGGGCACCGCACTGCTGGTCGACGCGGTCTCGCCGATCCCGGCGGCGATCACCTGGTGGTCGCTGGCGCTCGCCTTCGGGGTGTCGGCCGCCGTCGGCATCGTCTTCGGGGTGGTGCCCGCCCAGCGCGCCGGCCGGCTCGACCCCGTGGTGGCCCTGCGCGCCGAATGAACGGGACGGGCCACCCGTCCGGGCGAAAAACACCAGCTCAGTGGGGAGCCTTCCATGATCAAAGGAAGGAAGGGATCGCGCCGGTCACAGCCGCCCCGCTACCGTACTGGTAACACGCGCGTCGCTCGTCGTGGCGGAAACAACCTGCCCGGCGGCACGCGCCGGGCATGGGAATGGGTCGGTGAGCCATGGCCGGGTCGCAGTCCGACGCTCGACTGTCGGATGTCAGGTTCCTGACCGTCGCCGAGGTGGCGACGGTCATGCGGGTGTCCAAGATGACGGTCTACCGTCTCGTGCACAGCGGTGAGCTGACCGCGGTGCGGGTCGGCCGGTCGTTCCGGGTGCCCGAGCACGCCGTGCACGAATACCTCCGGGGCGCCTTCCAGGAGACCGCCTGACACGTCGCCGGCCAGGCCGGCGAGTGCGACGTAACGGGCATCGACGGGGGCGCGTTGGTCCTGCTGACGCTCTCCGGCTACCCTGGACCCCGACCGTGACCGCACCCTGGTGTGCCCTGCCCACCACGCTGGTCCGGTCCGTTGTCCGCAAGCGGTCACCGACACCACCCCCCGTGGTGTCTGCCGGTCCGCCCCGCACGTTGCATCGAAAGGCTGTCGTATGGGCTCGGTGGTCAAGAAGCGCCGCAAGCGCATGGCTAAGAAGAAGCACCGCAAGCTGCTGCGCAAGACCCGCGTCCAGCGTCGCCGTCTCGGCAAGTGACCGGGGCCGGGCTCCGGCCCGGCACCCGGCACCACTTGCCTTCTGTCGACCCCCGGAGGCTCAGGTGATCAGGCCGTGGATGTCCCGGCTCGATCCCGCCTGCCGGACGAGGCGCACGGCATGACCCCCGGTGGCACCCCAGGTGCTCCGGGGGTCGTCGTCGTGACCGGGGTCGGCCGCTATCTCGGCGCGCACGTCGCCGCCCGGCTCGCCGCCGATCCGCGTATCGACCGCGTCATCGGGGTCGACCCGGCGAGCCCCAATCCCGAACTCGCCGACCTGCTGTCCGGCGTCGAGCGGGTCCGTCTCGATCTCGACTCCCTCGGCGGCCTCCTCGTCGACCTCGACGTCGACGCCGTGGTGCACCTGGCGCTGGTCACCGCCCCCGACCCTCAGCAGGGCGGCCGAGCGGCGATGAAGGAACAGAACGTCATCGGCACCATGCAGCTCCTCGCCGCCTGTCAGCGGGCGCCCCGGCTGCGCAAGCTCGTGGTCCGCTCGTCCACCGCCGCCTACGGGGTGTCGTTCCGGGACCCGGCCGTCTTCACCGAGGAGACCGAGCCGCGCGAGGTGCCGCGCGGCGGTTTCGGCCGCGACATCCTCGACATCGAGGGGTACGTCCGCGGGTTCCGCCGCCGCCGGCCCGACGTCACCGCGACCGTGCTGCGCTTCGCGCCGTTCATCGGTTCGACCGCCGACACCACGCTCACCCGCTACTTCGCCCAGCCGGTGGTGCCCACCGTCTTCGGGCGCGACCCACGCTTGCAGTTCGTCCACTTCGACGACGCCCTCGAGGTGCTGCACCGGTCGGTCGCCGAGGAGCACGCCGGGACCTACAACGTCGCCGGGCCGGGGGTGCTCTCGCTGTCCCAGGCCATCCGCCGGGCCGGCCGGGTCGCCGTGCCGGTGCTGGAGCCGGGCCTCGCCGGGGTGGCCGCCGTCGCCCGCAGCATGGGCTTCGGCCGCTACGGGTTGGACCAGGTCGACCTCTTCGTGCACGGTCGGGTGGTGGACACCACCCGGCTGGAGCACGAGTACGGCTTCACGCCCCGCTCGACCGCGGCCGCCTTCGACGACTTCATCCGCGCCCACCACGGCGGCGTGGTGGTGACCCGGGACCAGCTCGCCACGGCCGAGCAGTTGGTGCTGGAGGGCATCCGGCAGGTCCGGGCCGCCGTGCGGGAGCGCTCGTGAGCGGGGCCGACGAGCGGGGCGAGGCGCGCTACGACGTACCGCTGACCGTGCCCGGGCCGGACGCGGAGCCGGCGCGGCGCAACGGGCACCGGCGGGCCGCGGCGGCCGCCGCCGAGCCGACGATGAAGGCGGCGCCGGCGGTCGGCGACGAGCCGGACACCTCGACGGACGAGCCGGCGCCCGCCCCGCGGACGGAGGCGCCGGGCGAGGCTCCGAAGAAGCCCATGGCGAAGAAGGCCGTCGCGAAGAAGGCGGTCGCGAAGAAGGCGGCCGAGCCGGCCGGCGCCGGCGAGCGCCCTGGCGACGCGACCGCGCCCGGGCCGGCGGTGGCGGACCGGCCGGGGGACCACTGGGACCGGAAGGTCGCGAAGGGGCTCGCCTTCCTGCGGCGGCGGCTGGCCGGCGACTACGAGGTGGACGAGTTCGGCTTCGACCCGGACCTCACCGACGCCGTCTTCCACCCGCTGGTCCGGCTGCTCTACCGCGACTGGTTCCGCACCGAGGTCAGCGGCGTCGAGCACATCCCCGCCGAGGGGGCCGGCCTGGTGGTGGGCAACCACTCCGGCACGGTGGCGCTGGACGCGCTGGTGCTCGCCACCGCGCTGCACGACCGCCACCCGGCCCGCCGCTACCTGCGGCTGCTCGGCGCGGACCTGGTCTTCCGGATGCCCGTGGTCTCCGAGATCGCCCGCAAGACCGGCGGTACGGTGGCCTGCAATCCCGACGCGGAACGGCTGCTCGGCAACGGTGAGCTGGTCGGCGTCTTCCCCGAGGGCTTCAAGGGGGTCGGCAAGCTCTACGCCGACCGCTACAAGCTCCAGCGCTTCGGGCGGGGCGGCTTCGTCTCGGCGGCGTTGCGCACCGGCACGCCGATCGTGCCGGTGGCGATCGTCGGCGGCGAGGAGATCTATCCGATGCTCGCCGACATCAAGCCGCTGGCGCGGCTGCTCAAGCTGCCCTACTTCCCGGTCACGCCGACCTTCCCCTGGCTGGGGCCGCTGGGCATGGTGCCGCTGCCGAGCAAGTGGCTGATCGAGTTCTGCCCGCCGATCCCCACGGCGCACCTGCGTGATTCGGCCGACGATCCGCTGGTCGTGTTCAACCTCGCCGACCAGGTGCGGGAGACCATCCAGCAGACCCTGCACCGGCTTCTCGAACGCCGCCCGGACCCGTTCGGCCCCTGACCCGGCGCGGCGTCAGTCGACGCGCTGGCGGCGGCGGTGCAGGGCCAGCCCGGCCGTGACCGCGCCGGCGAGCAGCCCCGCGGCGGCCGTGGACGGCACGGCGATCTTCACGGCCCGCCGCCCGGTGCGGAAGTCGCGGACGTCCCAGCCTCGCTCGCGCGCCCGCCGGAGCAGCGCCGGATCCGGGTTGACGGCAACCGGGCGCCCCACCGTGGAGAGCATCGGCAGGTCGTTGGCGGAGTCGCTGTAGGCCGCGCAGCGGCTCAGCTCCAGCCCCTCCACCGCGGCGAGCTGGGTGATCGCCTCGGCCTTGGCCGGCCCGTGCATCAGCTCGCCGACCAGCCGCCCGGTGTAGGCCCCGTCGACCACCTCGGCCACCGTGCCGATCGCCCCGGTCAGGCCGAGCCGGGTCGCGATGACCCGGCCGATCTCGACGGGGGCGGCGCTGACCAGCCAGACCCGCTCGCCCGCGTCGAGGTGCCGCTGGGCCAGCTTGCGGGTGCCCGCCCAGATGCGTGGCGCCATCAGCTCGTCGAAGATCTCCTCGGTCAGGCGTTCGACGTCGTCGACCCGCCAGCCCTGGATGAAGGCGAGCGCCGCCTCCTTGGCCTGCGACATGTCCCCGGCGTGCTCGGTGGCGAGCAGCCGGAACCTCGCCTGCTGCCAGGCGAACCGGGCCAGGTCACCGGTGGTGAAGTATTTCCGGGCGGCCAGTCCGCGGGCGAACCAGTAGATCGAGGCGCCCTGCATCATCGTGTTGTCCACGTCGAAGAAGGCGGCGGCCGTCGGATCCGGCGTGGTGGTGGCCGGGGGTGCCTCCGGGGTCTCCGACCAGCCGGCGGTGTGCCCGTGGACGTCGGTGCTGACCGTCACCTTCCGGCTCCGGGTCACGACGACCTCCCCTCGACAACCGCGTACGCCCATCCGAGCCTATCCGGGGGGATGTGACGGACGGGTGTCCGGCGGGAGAAGTGTGGCGAGGACGGCTCTTCCGCCCGAGTTCAGCGGTCGCCGGGGCAGGTGGTCGGCGCGGGCCCGAGCGCGTCGCTGGCCGCCGGGGCGGGCAGCCCGCAGGCGATCGCCTCGCGGAGCGCGTCGGCGCGCCGGCCGGCCGCGTCGAGCAGGGCCAGCGAGCGGCGGGTGCGGTCCCGGTCGGCGTGGTCCGACCGGTCGAGCAGCCCGCTCACCGCGCGGCGCTGGCCGCCGAGGAACGTGTCGACGGCGTCCAGCGCCGCCGGGTCGGAGCGCTGCGCGGCCACCGTCGTCAGCAGGCGTACGCCCTGGCGGGTGTCGGCGTCCATGTCGTCGAGCACGGCGCTGAAGCCCAGCCGGTCGTCGCGGACCGTGGCGGCCTCGTCGAGCCGGGTGCGGGCGAAGTCGAGGAAGAGCTGGCCCCGGCTGATGTCGGAGCTGGCCAGGGCGAGCTGGGCGCGCTCGGTCGAGCGCTTCATGCCGTAGAGGGCGTCGCCGGGCAGCGCGTTCTCGCTGGCGGCGGAGATGCCGGAGAGGGCGACCGCGCCGGCGGCCACGCCGACCAGGATCGCGCCCCGTGCCCGGGCCCGCCGGCCGGTCATCGCCGGCAGCAGGGAGCTGCGGCCGGTCTTCGCCGGGGCGGCGACGCCCTCGCGCTCGGCCGTGGCGACGAGCATGGCCCGCAGCCCGGTGCGGAACTCGCCGTCCACCTCGACGTCGGGCCGGTCGGCGGTGAGTCGCCGGCTCACCGCGACGAGCGCCGTGAGTTCGTCGTCGGACCGGGACCGCACGTGGTGCCGCCGGCCGCCGTTGGCCTCGTCGAGGAGTTGCGCGAAGCGCTCGGCACGCCGGCGGGAGAAGAGGTCGCTGTCCACCGCGGGCACCCCCTCTCGCTGGTCACGGCCGCGCTGGCCGTCGTCGTCACCGGCGACCGGTGGCAGCGTGACGTCGAGGATCGACCGGGACGGCCGACCTGACCCGCCGGACCGGGTGGCCCGGGGGACGCCGGGACAACCACTGGTCGCACCCGGAGAAACGGTTCGCGCCGGTCGCCGGTTACGGCCCGGTCGGTGTCGAAATTACCAAGAGTGATCGCGGTCACGGGGTGCGGAGGGTGCGTTCACCCGCGCCCGGACGAGGTCGCCGGGCGGGTGGGACAGGTCGGGTCAGGGCTGGAAACCGTCGGGCAGCAGCCGGGCCAACGCCCGGACGGCCCGGTACTGCAAGGCCTTGATGGCACCCTCGTTCTTGCCCATGGCGCGGGCCGTCTCGGCCACCGAGAAGCCCTGGAGGAAGCGGAGCACGATGCACTCCTGCTGTTCCGGGTTGAGCTGCTTCACGGCGGTGAGCAGGGCGACGTTGGTGATGTGCTCGACCACCGCGGCCTCCGGGCTGCCCTCGGGCCCCCGGTCCTCCCGATCGGCGTCGAGCACGTCGCCGGTGGTCACCTCCAGCCGGTAGCGGCCGGACTTGAAGTGGTCGGCGACCAGGTTGCGGGCGATGGTGACCAGCCAGGCGCCAAGGTCGCGGCCCTGCCAGGTGAAGCTGCCGATCCGCTTGAGCGCCCGCAGGAACGTGTCCGAGGTGAGGTCCTCGGCGAGTTGGCGGTTGCCGACCCGGAAGTAGACGAACCGGAAGACGGTGTCGACGTACCGGTCGTAGATCAGGCCGAACGCCTCGGCCTCGCCGGCCTGCGCCCGCTCGACCAGCGCCCAGACCTCGGTGGCCGGGTCGGACGGGTCGGGGCGGCTCGGGAAGCCGGTGGCCGGGGCGGCGGTGGCCGGGACGGCCGGCAACACCGCCGTGTCGCCGGCGCCCACTGCGGGCAGCACGGCGGTCTCGGCGGCCGAGGGCTCGCTGTTGGCGGCGGCGTCGCCGCGCCGCCCCTGGGCCGGCATGGTCGGCCGGGACGGGGCGCCGAGCCGGCCGGTGGCCGACTTCGCGTTGCCGCCCGGCACCGCCGGGCGCGCCGGCGCCTCGTTGTGGTGCGTGCGGTTGCGGACGCGCCGCCCCTCACCGCGCACGGCGAGACCACGCATCCCGTCGGCGGCTCGTGGAGCGGGCTCCAGGCGCTCGTTGACGGGTGTGCGCTGGGTCGGGCCGGCCACCCCGGCCGGCCGCTCCGCGTAGCCGAAGGTGGTCACCGCACCTCCCCGATCCAGGCGGGGCAGGGCCGCACCGGTCGCCGCGGCGTCGCGGCGGGACCGGGTACGCCCCGGCCGGGCGCGGCGGTTCCGGGACGGGCCGACGGGCGGCACGTCCGCTTGAGGTGCTGGTCCAATGCGCTCACAGGCACGGGGGCCTCCTCGGGCTGAGGGGTGTCGACTCACGGCAAATGGGGTGAGCCGACCCGAGTGATGATAGGGCCAACGTCACCCGCGCGTGGCAAGTCCGTTACACAGAGCGGAAGTATTTCCGCTCGCGTCGCACACATGGCGGACCCCTTGTCCGTCGCCTGTGGTTGACTTTCGCGCCGCTACCTGGTCCGGAGTGGAAAGTCCTGGTCGGAGCCAATTTCCTTGCGTCACCGGCGTGTCGCGGCGGCGGCCCGGCCGGGACGGTTCCGGCTGCCCGGAGGACCCCCTCCGCCGACCGGTGGAGGTCGCCGTCCCACCTTCGGGAGTCGCGAGTGGCGGGGTGGACAGTCCCATCCAGGGGACGCTGCTCCGGCGTTCGGGCGTGGCCGGGCGGACGCGGCTGTGCCAGACTCAGCCACCGTGCAGGACGCAGCCCACAGCTCCGCGCCGAACCTCGCCGACCGGCTCCGCCGGGCGGCCGCCGTCCACGGTGACCGTCCCGCGCTGCACTGGCGCGACCGGACGCTGACCTGGTCGGCTCTGGACACCTCGGTGACCGCGACCGCCCGGGCCCTGGCCGCGGCGGCGCCACCGCCCGCCCCGGACGACTCGCCGGCCCGCGTGGCGATCGCCTTCGGCAACACCCCGGACTTCGTGGTCACCTACCTGGCCGTGCTCCGGGCCGGCCTGGTGGCCGTGCCGGTCAACCCGGGCTTCACGGCCCGCGAGATGCGGCACGTGCTCACCGACTCCGGGGCCGCCCTGCTGGTCGCCGCGCCGGAGGTCGCCGGCCGGGTGGACACTGGCGACCTGCCCGCGCTCACCGCGGTGCACACGGCCCCGCCGGTCACCGACGGTGACGAGGCGACCGGGTTCCCGGCGCGGGGCGGCGACGACCTCGCCGTCCTGCTCTACACCTCCGGCACCGAGGGCCGGCCCAAGGGCGCCATGCTGTCGCACCGGGCCCTGGCCGCCAACCACGCCCAGGTCGACCGGATCGACCCGTCGGTGGTCGGCCCCGACGACACCGTGCTGCTCGCCCTGCCGCTGTTCCACGCGTACGGGCTGAACTCCGGGCTCGGTGCCGTCGTGCACCACGGCGCCACCGGGGTGCTGGTCGACGAGCCGGGCCCGAGGGGGGCGCTGGACGAGATCGCCCGGCACCGGGTCAGCGTGCTGGTGGGCGTACCGTCGATGTTCCTGGCCTGGGCCGACGCGGCGAGCGACCGGCCCGGGGCGCTGGATTCGGTGCGGATCGCGGTGTGCGGCGCGGCACCGCTGCCGCCGGCCGCCGGGGCACGCTTCACCGAGGTGACCGGGCACCCGGTGCACGTCGGGTACGGGCTCACCGAGACCGCCCCGGTGCTCACCTCCACCCTGGTCGGCGGCGAGCCGAAGCCGGGTTCGATCGGCCGCCCGCTGCCCGGCGTCGAGCTGCGCCTGGTCGGGGCGGACGGCACGGAGCTGTGGCGCGACGGGGTGCCCGCCGTCGAGGAGGACGACGACGAGCTGGACCTCTCCGACGACCCGGCCGGCACCGACCCGGGGCAGATCGTGGTGCGCGGCGAGAACCTGTTCGGCGGCTACTGGCCGGACGGGCGGGGCGGACCGGACCCGGACGGCTGGTGGGCCACCGGCGACGTGGCGTACGCCGACTCCGACGGCGACCTCTTCCTGGTCGACCGTCTCGGTGAGCTGATCCTGGTCAACGGCTTCAACGTCTACCCGCACGAGGTGGAGCAGGTGCTCCAGGCGCATCCCGGCGTGGCCGAGTCGGCCGTCCTGGGGGTGCCGCACCCGCGGACCGGCGAGACTGTCGGGGCGTACGTGGTGCGGGCGGCCGGCTCGACCGTGACGGCGGAGGAACTGCTCGGGCACTGCGCGCGTAACCTGGCCCGGTTCAAGTGCCCGACCGTCGTGGAGTTCGTGGACGATCTGCCCCACTCGGCGATCGGCAAGGTACGCAAGACCGAGCTCCGCCCGGCGGCGCGCCCGCTGCCCGCACCCGCGCCGCCGACCGAGATCCGCACGGAGGTTCCCGATGTCCAGTGACGCCCGCCTCACCCTGATCACCCGGCCCGGCTGCCACCTCTGCGAGGACGCGAAGGCGGCGCTCGACCGGGTGGTGGCGGTCACCGGGGACCGCTGGGTCGAGAAGGACGTGACGGGCGACCTCGAACTGGAGCGGGACTACGGCGACCGGCTGCCCGTGGTGCTGCTCGACGGCAAGGAGCACGGCTACTGGCGGGTCGAGGAGGACCGGCTGCTGCGGGACCTGACCACGCCCCAGCTCTGAGCCGCCCCTTACAGTGCACCGATGACCGCTGTGCGCCACCACCTGGTGTGGGACTGGAACGGAACCCTCCTCGACGACCTCGACCTGGTGGTGCGGGCCACCAACGTCGCCTTCGCCACCGCCGGCGGCCCGGCGGTCACCGCCGACGAGCACCGGGTCCGGTTCCGTCGCCCGATCGCCGACTACTACGCCGATATGCTCGGCCGGGCGATCGACGACGAGGCGTTCGGCCGGCTCGACCGGATCTTCCACGAGGCGTACCGGGCGGGGCTGACCGGTTGCGCGCTGGCCGCCGACGCCACCGCCGCGATCGCCGCCTGGCCGGGCAGCCAGTCGCTGTTGTCCATGTGGTTCCACGACGAGCTGGTCCCCACCGTGCACACGTACGGGCTGACCCCGCACTTCAGCCGGGTGGACGGGCTGCGCGCCGCGGTCGGTGGCGGCCCGAAGGCGGAGTGGCTGGAGAAGCACCTCGCCGAGCTGGGCCTCGACGGCCAGCACGTGGTGCTCATCGGTGACTCCCTCGACGACGCCGACGCCGCGCTCTCCGTGGGCGCCCGCTGCGTCCTCTACAGCGGCGGCCTCTCCGACCCCGCACGCCTCCGCGGTTCGGGCCACCCGGTGGCCGACACCCTCACCGAGGCGGTCACCCTCGCGCAGACGCTCTGATCCCGCCGGCCGCCTCAGGCGCGGAGGTGGGTGAGGACCGCGAGGACCCGTCGGTGGTGGTTCGTGGCGTCCGGGGGCAGGTCCAGCTTGGTGAAGATGTTGCGGACGTGCTTCTCGACGGCGCCGTCGCTGACCACCAGGGCACGGGCGATGGCGGTGTTGGAGCGACCCTCGGCCATGAGGGCGAGCACCTCGCGCTCGCGCGGGGTCAGCTCCGCCAGCGGGTCGTTGCGGCGGCGGCGGACCAGGAGCTGGCTGATCACCTCCGGGTCCAGCACCGTGCCGCCGGCCGCCACCCGGGCCAGCGCGTCCAGGAACTCGTCGATCGCGGCCACCCGGTCCTTGAGCAGGTAGCCGATCCCGCCACCGCCGGCCCCGCCGCCCGTGGTGGCGAGGAGGTCGTCGGCGTACGACACCTCGACGTACTGGGAGAGCACCAGGACCGGCGTACGCGGCACCCGCCGGCGGGCCTCCACGGCCGCCCGCAGCCCCTCGTCGGTGTGCGACGGCGGCATCCGCACGTCCACCACCGAGACGTCCGGCCGGTGCGTCACCACCGCCTCGACCAGGGCATCGCCGTCACCGACGGCGGCCACCACCTCGTGTCCCGACTCGGTCAGCAGCCGAACCAGCCCCTCCCGGAGCAGCACGGCGTCGTCCGCGATCACCACCCGCATGGGTCCGGTGTCTATCACGTCCTGGACCCACAGCGCGGCCTTCATCCGGTCCGGAGTGCCGCCCGGCGGCGCGGAGGCCAAATCATGGCCGTTGTCCGTCACCGGGGGAGTTCCGCGTGGATCCGGGTCGGCCCGCCGGTCGGGCTGGCCACCTCCAGGGTCCCGCCGGCGGCCCGGACCCGGTCGGCGATGCCGCTGAGCCCGTGCCCCTTGGCCAGGTGGGCGCCGCCGATCCCGTCGTCCACCACGGTGATCTCCAGCCGGCCGACCTTCCGGGTCACCTCTACCCGGCAGGCGGCGGCCCGGCTGTGCTTGGCGACGTTGGTCAGCGCCTCGGCCACCACGAAGTAGGCGGTGCTCTCCAGCGCCGGGTCGAGCCGCCCGGCGGCGGTGCCCAGCTCGTCGTCGACCACCAGTTCGGTGGGCACCAGGGCGCGGGCGGCGAGCGCGGCCAGCGCGCTGGGCAGGCCCCGGTCGACCAGGATCGGCGGGGCGATGCCGCGGGACAGTGCGCGCAGCTCGTCGAGGGTCTCCCGGGTCTGGCTGACCGCCTCGTCCAGGGTGCGCCGGGCCGCCTCCGGGTCGGCAGCGAGCTGCTGGCGGGCCCGGCTCAGGTCCATGGCGAGGCGGACCAGGCGCTGCTGCGGGCCGTCGTGGATGTCCCGCTCCAGCCGGCGCAGGGCGGACGCCTCGGCGGACGCGGCGGCCCGCTTCTGCTCCTCCAGCGTGGTGATCCGCTGCCGCATCTCGGCCACCCCGGTGAGCAGCGAGTAGGCCAGGGCGGCCTGGATCCGGGCGCAGGCCCGGGCCACCAGGGGCAGGGTGAACAGGGCGAACAGCCCGATCGCGGTGTTCAGGGCGACCCGCGCCCCGGCCCCGTCGCCCATCCCGAGCAGCTGGCTCAGGTCCTGGTCGTCGGGGCCGCGCGGGATGGCCCAGTCGTACGCGCCGTAGAGCGTGCCGGCGACCGCCAGCGCCCACCAGACCAGCACGATCACGAACGTGGGCAGGGTCACCAGCAGCCGGACGAAGGCGTGCAGCAGGTCGAGCCACGACTGCGGGTCGCGCATCGGGGTCAGGACCCGCCGCCAGAAGCCCGCGCCCCGCTCGGGCGCCAGGTAGACGGGGCGGACCCGGGGCTGGCGCAGCACGGCGGGCAGCCGCAGCCGCTCCAGGTCGGCCAGCCCCCGGGCCGCGTACAGGGTGCCGGCGAGGACCGGCAGGCCGAGCGTGGTGACCAGCAGACCGGCGGTGAGCGAGATCCCGGCCACGGCCAGCACGAAGCCGACCAGCGCCAGCGGGAGGCCGAAGAGCACGTAGCCCGAGTCGCGCAGGAGCTGGCGGACGAGTCCCCGGACGGGTGTGGTGGGGGCGGGCGCGGTGCCCAGCGGTACGGCGGTCATGCTCCGAGGCTATGGGCCGGGGCCGGCCCGACCCATCCCGCGCACGGGTCTCTCCGGGGTGGGGTTCTCCCTACCGCCGGACGTGACCCGCGCCTCTTCCCGACGGTGACACACCGCTACCGAGCGCGCGCGATTGGTCAGAGAAGTCGGGATTGAGCAATAATCGCCACGCGGTGCCGAGGGAGCTCCGTCTATCGATCTTGTGGGAATGGAGGGGCAGGTGGTGGCGCGTCGCGACCGAGCAAGATCGCGATTTGTGCACCTCTTCACAAGCGCCTACTCTGTAGTTCCGACGCGCCCTGCTAGCACAGCCGGCAACATCGGTCGCCAGCGGGAGTCCCGGAACGACCGGCCACCGTCGCTGGTCGAGGATCGCACCGCACGGAGTCTCATGAGTCAGCACCGTCACCCAGGCGCGCCCGGCCGCGCCGGTGCCGTACCGGCGCTCCCGGACCTGCCCGAGGCGACCGTCGCGCGGCTCCCGGAGTACCTCCGCGCCCTGCACGCGCTCGCCGACACCGGCCACGAGACGGTCTCCAGCGAGGGGCTGGCCAACGCCGCCGGGGTCAACTCGGCGAAGCTCCGCAAGGACCTCTCCCACCTCGGCTCGTACGGCACCCGCGGCGTCGGCTACGACGTCACGCTGCTGATCGACCAGATCGAGTCGGTGCTCGGCCTCACCCAGTGCCGCTCCGTGGCGCTGGTCGGCGTGGGGAACCTCGGTCACGCCCTGGCCGGCTACGACGGCTTCGCCAGCCGCGGCTTCCGCATCGCCGCGCTCCTCGACGCCGACCCGTCCCGCGTCGGCGAGGAGATCAACGGGCTGGTCGTCCGGCACGTCGACGAGCTGCCCCGGGTCGCCGTCGAGGAGTCGATCTCGATCGGCGTGATCGCCACCCCGGCGCCGGCCGCCCAGGCGGTCGCGGATCAGCTCGTCGCCGTCGGCGTGACGAGCATCCTCAACTTCGCGCCGTGCGTACTCTCGGTTCCGGAGGGGGTCGACGTGCGCAAGGTCGACCTCGCGATCGAGCTGCAGATCCTCTCCTTCCACGAGCACCGCAAGGCGTCGCTGACCGCCCTGCCCGGCGGGCTCGCCGCCACCGAGACCCAGGAGGCGATCGGCACGTGAAACTGCTCGTCGTCGGCGCGTCCTACCGCACCGCCCCGGTCGCCACGCTGGAGCAGCTGGCGGTCCCGCCCGCGGACCTCACCCGCACCCTGGACCGCCTGGTCGCTCAGCCGTACGTCGCCGAGGCCGTGCTCGTCTCCACCTGCAACCGCGTCGAGGTGTACGCGGCCGTCACCGGCTTCCACGGCGGCCTCGGTGACATCTGCGCGGTCCTGGCCGAGCAGGCCGGGGCCCCGCCGGCGTCGCTCGCCACCCACCTCTACGTGCACTACGACGCCGCCGCCGTGGACCACGTCTTCCGGGTGGCCAGCGGGCTGGACTCGATGGTGGTCGGCGAGGCGCAGATCCTCGGCCAGCTCCGCGACGCCTACCACTCGGCCAGCGGCGCCGACTCCGCCGGCCGGCTGCTGCACGAGCTGATGCAGCAGGCGCTGCGGGTGGGCAAGCGGGCGCACGCCGAGACCAACATCGACCGGGCCGGGCAGAGCGTGGTCACCGCCGCCCTCGACCTGGCCGCCGGCCTGCTCGACGGCGACCTGACCGGCCGGCCCGCCATGGTGGTCGGCGCGGGGGCGATGGGCTCGCTGGGCGTGGCCACCCTCTCCCGGCTGGGCGCCGGCCCGCTCACCGTGACCAACCGGGGCGCCGAGCGGGCCGTCCGGCTGGCCGAGTCCTACGGCGCGACCGCCGTGCCGATGGCCGAGCTGGTCGACGCCCTCGCCACAGTGGACGTCGTGGTGGCCGCCACCGCGGCCACCGAGGCGGTGCTCAGCCGTGACGTGGTGACCCGGGCGCTGGCCCGCCGGGACGCCGAGCGGGGCCCGCTGGTCCTGCTCGACCTGGCCGTCCCGCGCGACGTCGAGGAGGGCGTGGCCGAGCTGCCCGGCGTCGAGGTGATCGACATCGACCGGATGGCGGCGATCCTCGCCGACGGCCCGGCCGCCACCGACGCCGCCGAGGTGGCCCGGATCGTGGCCGGCGAGGTCGAGGTGTTCCTGAGCTGGCTGCGCGGCGCCGACGTCGCCCCCACCGTGGCGGCCCTGCGCGGGCGCGCCGACGACGTGGTCACCGCCGAGCTGCGCAGGCTGGCCCAGCGCCGTCCGGACCTCAGCGACGACCAGCGCGCCGAGGTCGCCCGCACCGTGCACCGGGTCGTGCAGCGGCTGCTGCACCAGCCCACCGTCCGGGTCCGCCAGCTCGCGGCCGAGCCCGGCGGCGACCAGTACGCCGCCCTGCTGCGCGAGCTGTTCGACCTCGAGGTGCCGCAGACCTCCCCGGTCGACACCGTCCCCGACGTGGTGGAGGCGGAGACCGTCCTGCCGGCCGACACCACCCCGCCCACCGGAGGTGCGCGATGACCGCCCCCCTGCGCCTCGGCACCCGGGGCAGCGCCCTCGCGATGGCCCAGTCCGGCCACGTCGCCGAGGCGCTCACCGCGGCCACCGGCCGCCCGGTCGAGCTGGTCGAGGTGGTGACCGCCGGCGACCGCTCCACGGCCCCGGTGCACCGGCTCGGCGTCGGCGTCTTCGTCTCCGCGCTGCGCGACGCGCTGGCCGCCCGGGAGATCGACTTCGCCGTCCACTCGTACAAGGACCTGCCCACCGCGGGGGCGCCCGGCCTGCACATCGCCGCCGTGCCGCCCCGGCAGGATCCTCGGGACGCGCTGGTCGCCCGGGACGGCCGCACCCTCGCCGAGCTGCCGCCCGGTGCACGGGTCGGCACCGGCGCGCTGCGCCGCATCGCGCAGCTGCACGCCCTCGGCCTGCAGCTGGAGGTCACCCCGATCCGGGGCAACGTCGACACCCGGCTGGGCCGGGTGCTCGGCCCGGACGCCGACCTCGACGCGGTCGTGCTGGCCCGGGCCGGGCTCACCCGCCTCGGCCGGGCCGGCGTGATCACCGAGACGCTCGATCCGATGCTGATGCTGCCCGCGCCCGCCCAGGGCGCGCTGGCCGTGGAGTGCCGGATCGACGATCAGGACCTGGTCGAGCTGCTCGGCGTGCTCGATCACGCACCGTCCCGTGCCGCGGTCGTCGCGGAGCGGGCACTGCTGGCCACCCTGGAGGCCGGGTGCAGCGCACCCGTCGCCGCCTACGGCGAACTCGCCGAGGGGGACGCCGGTGAAGAGATCTACCTGCGCGGGGCGGTGATCAGCCCGGACGGCACCCGTGACCTCCGGCTGTCCCGCACCGGAACGCCCGCCGACGCGGCGGAGATCGGCAAGGCACTCGCCGCCGAACTCCTCGAACTCGGCGCCGACTCGATCCTCGGCCAAGAAGGACACGCCGGCCCGGGGACCCAGCAATTTGGGAGCACAGAATGACCCGCACCCGTAAGCCCGTAGGCCGGATCGCGTTCGTCGGGGCCGGTCCCGGCGACCCGGGCCTGCTGACCCGCCGGGCGCTGGACGCCCTGGTCGACGCCGACCAGGTGGTGTACGACCGGGGAGTCCCCGAGTCGCTGCTCGAGCACGTCCGCGCACAGGCCAGGCCCGACGCCGAGTTCAGCCCCGCCGAGGGTGTGCCGGGGGACGTGGCGAAGGTGCTGATCTCCGCGGCCCGGTCCGGCCAGAACGCCGTGCACCTGGTCGCTGGTGACCCGTTCGGCCACGACTCGGTGGTCAAGGAGGTGCAGGCGGTCGCGCGTACCGCCGCGCACTTCGAGGTGGTGCCGGGCGTCGGCCAGGCCGAGGGCGTGGCCACCTACGCCGGCGTGCCGCTGCCCGGGGTCCGCACCGCCGCCGACGTCGAGGACGTCACCACGCTGGACTTCGACGCGCTGGCCGCGGCCGTGGCCCGCGGTTCGCTGGCCATCGCGGTGGACGCCGGTGACCTGGCCGCCATCCGGGACGGCCTGCTGGCCGCCGGGGTGGAAGGCACCACCGCCGTCGGGGTGACCGGCGACGGCACCGGCGAGACGCAGTACACCACCACGTCGACCGTCGACTCCTTCGTCGCGGCGGCGCTCGGCTTCACCGGCCGGGTCGTGCTCACCGTCGGCGCGGGCGTCTCCGACCGCGACAAGCTGAGCTGGTGGGAGAACCGGCCGCTGTACGGCTGGAAGGTGCTCGTACCCCGGACCAAGGAGCAGGCCGGCGCCATGAGCGCGCGGCTGCGCGCGTACGGGGCGATCCCGTGCGAGGTGCCGACCATCGCGGTCGAGCCGCCCCGCACCCCGGCCCAGATGGAGCGGGCCGTCAAGGGCCTGGTCGACGGCCGGTACGCCTGGGTGATCTTCACCTCGGTGAACGCGGTCCGGGCGGTCTGGGAGAAGTTCGGCGAGCACGGCCTGGACGCCCGCCACTTCGGCGGTGTCAAGATCGCCTGCATCGGCGAGGCCACCGCCGAGGCGGTCCGCGCCTTCGGCATCCAGCCCGAGCTGATCCCCTCCGGGGAGCAGTCCTCCGAGGGCCTGCTGGCCGAGTTCTCGCCGCACGACGAGATCCTCGACCCGGTGGGCCGGGTGCTGCTGCCGCGCGCCGACATCGCCACCGAGACCCTGGCCGCCGGGCTCACCGAGCGGGGCTGGGAGGTCGACGACGTGACCGCGTACCGGACCGTCCGGGCCGCGCCGCCGCCCGCCGAGATCCGCGACGCGATCAAGTCGGGTGGGTTCGACGCGGTGCTCTTCACCTCGTCCTCGACCGTCCGGAACCTGGTCGGCATCGCCGGGAAGCCGCACGCCCGTACCGTTGTTGCGGTTATCGGGCCCAAGACGGCGGAGACCGCCACGGAGTTCGGCCTGCGGGTCGACGTGCAGCCGCCGCACGCCTCGGTGCCCGACCTGGTGGAGGCGCTGGCCGCCTACGCCGTCGAGCTGCGCGAGAAGCTCGCCGCCATGCCGGCCAAGCAGCGCCGGGGCTCGAAGGTGCAGGGGCCGACCGCCCTGAGGTTCCGCTGACAGGAGGCCGCTCATGTCGTACCCCGAGATCCGGCCCCGCCGGCTGCGCCGCAACGCGGCCGTGCGGCGGCTGGTCTCCGAGACCCGCGTCGACCCGGCCGAGCTGGTCGTGCCGATGTTCGTCAAGGAGGGGCTGACCGAGCCGCGCGCCGTGGCGTCGCTCCCGGGAGTGCTCCAGCACTCCCGGGACTCGCTGCGCAAGGCCGCCGTCGAGGCGGTCCAGGCCGGGGTCGGCGGGATCATGCTCTTCGGGGTGCCGGCGGCACGGGACGAGTCCGGGTCGGGCGGCATCGACCCGGACGGCATCCTCAACGTGGCCATCCGGGACGTGATCGCCGAGGTCGGCGACGCCACCGTCGTGATGAGCGACCTCTGCCTGGACGAGTTCACCTCGCACGGCCACTGCGGCCTGCTCACGCCCGACGGCACCGTGGACAACGACGCCACCCTGTCCGCGTACGCCCGGATGGCGGTCGCCCAGGCCGACGCCGGGGTGCACACGGTCGGGCCGTCCGGGATGATGGACGGCCAGGTCGGCGCGGTCCGCCGGGCCCTGGACGCCGCCGGGCACCAGGACGTCTCGGTTCTCGCCTACGCCGTCAAGTACGCCTCGGCCTTCTACGGCCCGTTCCGCGACGCCGTCGAGTCGGCCCTGGAGGGCGACCGGCGCACCTACCAGCAGGACCCGGCGAACCTGCGGGAGTCGCTACGCGAGGTCGAGCTGGACGTCGCCGAGGGCGCCGACATGGTCATGGTCAAGCCGGCCCTGCCCTACCTCGACGTGGTGGCGGCCGTCCGGGCCGCGGTCGACGTCCCGGTCGCCGCCTACCAGGTCTCCGGCGAGTACGCGATGGTCGAGGCGGCCGCCGCGAACGGCTGGATCGACCGCGAGCGGACGATCCTGGAGACGCTCACCTCGATCCGCCGGGCCGGCGCGCAGATCATCCTCACCTACTGGGCGGTCGAGGCGGCCCAGCTGCTCCGCCAGCGCTACTGAGCGCCGACGGTCACCACCCGGGCCAGCTCCGCCACGGAGTAGACCTTCTGCGGCGGGTCCGGTAGCTGCGCCCAGGCCACGCGCACCGTATCGTCGTCGACCCAGGCGGCTCCCCAGGTCCCGCCGCCCGTCAGACCGTAGGCCGGGCTGGCCGTTCCGAGCGGCCGGTCGGCCCTGAGCTGCCCGGTAGCGGTTTCCAGGATTGCCACCCGGTAATCGAGGTTCCGACCGTTCGGGTGGCGGTAGGGAACTGCGACGAGGCTGCCGTCCGGGGAGAGCCGGACTGACGGGGCACAGTCCCCGGGCACCGTCAGCCGCGACAGCCGACTCCCGTCGGCCAGCCGGCGAACGTCGAGCTGGCAGCGGGTCATGTCGGCCGGGCCGGTCACCGACACCACGCGCCCGGCCGTCACGTCGGCCTCGCGGAACGGCAGCTCGCCGTCGGCGTTCGTCGCCACTCGGATCAGGGTCTTCTCCCGGCCGGTGGTCAGGTCGTGGGACACCAGGCCCACGCCGCCCCGAACCAGGTAGGCGTACCGCACGTCGGCGCCGGCCAGCTTCAGGCCCTGCCCCTTGATGCGGACCTCCCGGCTGATGTCGACCCGGTCGTCCGCGCCCAGCACCATGAGGCGGATCGAGAGGCCCGCCACGTCCGGGCCGTCCGTCCGCCGCGTACCGGGCATGAGGTCGGTGAGCTTGAGGCCGACCAGCCGCCCGTCGGGCAGCGCCACGGTCTCCTGCCAGCCGGCGGGGACCCGGTGTCGGACCACCGAACCGTCGCTGCGCAGCTCGTCCGCGACGCCGCCGACCAGGCCGATCTCCGGGCCGGCCCGGCGCGGTCGCACGGTGGCGCCTTCGCCACTCAGCAGCAGCCGCTGCGCCGGCGCGGGGGTCGGCGGCGGCGCGCTCGGGACGGTCGGTGACGGTGCGGCCAGCGGTGCGGCCGGCCGGTGGTCGCCGACGAGCAGCGGCACGGCGCCGCCGGTGACCGCGACCAGGACCACCAGGCCCGCCGCGGCCGTCGCGGTCCGTCGGCGCCGCCGGGCCCGGGCCCGGCGGCGCAAC